>JAKAQB010000053.1 GCA_021811865.1 Actinomycetes bacterium
CGATCTAAGGCGCAGACGTCGGCCACGGTCGGCGAACCGCAGCCCGGGCAGGGGTGCATGCCCTCTCGCTCCGCCTCGGCTGCGGGAGCGACGAGCGGCGCGATCTGCTCGAGGAACCCGAAGTAGAACGCCGCCTTCGTCCCCGGCGAGCGCTCCTCGATGCCGTTGACCGCCTCCTTGTAGCGCAGGTGGCGGTTGCCGGCAGCCATGGGGCATTCCTCGACGACGTAGTCGATGCCGCGCAGCACGCAGTAGGCGGCGGTCTCCCGCTCCCCGAGGCGGACGAGAGGCTTGACCTTGCGGGCGAAGCCGTCGCCGCCGGGCAGCACCGGCCGCTGGCGCCCCAGGTAGCCCAGGTCCCAGCGCAGGACGTTGCCGAGGAGCACGGCGACCTCGTCGTCGAGGTTGTGACCCGTGGCCACGACGGGGTACCCGCCTTCGACGGCGGCAGCGTTGAACAGGTGCCGCTTGGAGAGCCCGCAGGCCGAGCACGGAGCGCGGCGGGCGGCACTGGCGCCGGCGGGGATGCCGAAGCCGAGCTCCACGGGCAGGTCGACGACGCGGAGAGCCGCTCCCCGGCGTTTCGCGAAGCGCTCGGCGTACCCGGCGCTGTCGTCGCTGTAGCCGTCGATGCCGAGCCCTAGGTAGAGGCCGTCGGCCTCGTAGCCGGAGTCGAGCAGCAGGTCCCACAGGGCCAGGCTGTCCTTGCCCCCGGAAACGGCGACCAGGACACGTTCCCCCGGGCGGATCATCCGGAAGTGGTGGATCGCCCGCTCGACCTGGTCGCGGCAGTGGCGCACGAAGCAGTCCCCGCAGAAGGCGGCGTTGTGCCGGGGGACGTCGACCACGGCCGGCCCCCGGCAGGACCGGCACTTCACCCCTGCCCCCCCGAGATGACGGGGCGGACCTCGACGCTGGCGTCGTCGGGGATCTCGGCGTCCCCGGTGACCAGGGTGCCATCCACGATGACGAGCACCGACTCGCGAGCCAGGCCGAGGTGGCGGAGCAGCGCCCGCGCCGTGAGCGGCCCCGGCACCTCCAGCTCCCGCCGCGGGTTCCTCAACACGACCTGCACCGCCTCATCGTGGCAGGGCAGCACGGACCACGCCCGTCGACGGACGGCTACGGCCCCGGGCGGTGGCTGACCTGGAACACGTCGCCGGGGACCAGCTCCTCCCGGAAGACCGTGTCCTCGTGCCGGGACAGCGCCCGGCCGGCCAGGTTGGCGAGGAGGGCCGCACCGCCGAGGACCGCCCAGGCGCGGCTGCCCCCCAGCACCCCGCGTCGCCACCCCAACCGCATCCCCCGCCGGAGCAGCGAGCGCACGAAGGTGCTCACAGGCGCTTTATCTCCACCCAGGTCGACTTCCGCCGCCCGCGCCTTCGGCCGAGCAGGAAGGCCAGGACGATCAGGGCGATGCCGCCACCGACGGCGGCGTAGGTCAGGTACGGCTTGGCCGACTCGGCGGTCTCCTCCACCTCGCCGCGCAGCTCGGCGAGCTTCTCCCGGATGTCACCGATCTCGATCCGCCCGTCGGGTCCGCTGCCACTGACCACCTTGCGCCGGGTGCTCCTCGACCGGGGGCTCACTTGGGGTCCTTCAGGATGCGGGTGATGGAGAATCCGACGAAGGCAAGGGCCACGGCGATCCCGCCGCAGTACGGAACCCACGTCAGGTTGCCTCCGAGCGGGCCGGCGAGCTCGGTCTGCAACGCCCGGACGAACGCCAGGCTCAACAAGAACCCCCCCACACAGGTCATGACGGCCCCGGCGAGGCCCCACACCACGAAGCGCAACAAGTCCTTGAGCGGGTCGACCGTCTCCTGGCGGGCGTAAGCGAGGACCAGGCGGAGAAGGTCGCTGCCGACCTCACGTACGGACTCGTCTTCCCGTTTGGCCTCGGCCACGGCACCTCCGTTCGGGGATGGGCGTCATTCTGCCCTCCGGAGGTGGGCCACAACCAACTGGCACGCGGAGGGGTTCGCTTACCGTATGGTCAGTGCAGTACCGTGGCCAGCGTGCCCGGGTACCTCGTCGCCGTCCTCGTCGGCCTCGCAACCTGCCAGGTCGGCCTCTACCTGACGACGGTGGTCCTGCACCGGGCGCTGTCGCACAAGGCCATCACCATCTCCCGCCGGCCCCTGTGGGCGTGCCGGGCGCTGATCTGGCTGACCACGGGCATCAGGCCCCGCGAGTGGGTGGCGGTGCACCGCAAGCACCACGCCTTCACCGACGTGGAGGGCGACCCCCACTCCCCGATCCTCTACGGCTTCCTCGCCATCCAGCTGGGCAACGTCGTGTACTACAAGCGGGCCGCCGGCGACGCCGAGACGATCCGCCGCTACGCCAAGGACCTTCCCCCCGACGGCTGGGACCGGCTCCTGTTCGATCACGGTTTCCTCGGCCTCGGAGCCGGGCTCGGGATCCTGTTCCTCGTCTTCTGGGGGGACTGGCAGCTGGCGCTGATCGCCGCTGCCGTCCACATCGGCTGCTACCTGCTGGCGAGCTCGGCGATCAACGCCATCGGGCACCGTTTCGGCAAGCGCCCGTATGCGGGGAGCGCCACCAACAACCAGTGGCTGGCCTGGCTCGTCGCCGGCGAGGGACTCCACAGCAACCACCACGCCGCGCCGACCTCGGCCCGCTTGTCGTTCAAGCCGTCCGAGATCGATCCCGGCTGGTGGGTGATCACCCTCGCCCGGCGCCTCGGCTGGGTGCAGGTCCGCCACAGCGACGTCCGCCTGACGGCGAGGGCCAGCCTCGCCGCCACCGGCGGGACGCGCTGACCCGGCGGCTCGCCCGGCGATGGACATCGTCTCGGCGCTGTTCGTCGAGAGCATCGACCTGCGCCAGGTGCCCGGCCCGTCCACCCGCATCGACCTGACCGGCATCATGTTCTCCCTGCCGGCGCCATCCGAGCCGCCGGTGGTGATCACGCCCCACCTGGTCGTGCTCGTGCGGTGCCGTGCCGACGAGGAGGGCCAGGGCATCCTCGAGGTCACCTTCCGGGACGAGGCCGGCGGCCAGGTGGCCCGCAACGTGTCGCCGTTCACGGTCGAGCCGGGGAAGTTCACCTACAGGCTCGTCCGCGGCGAGCTGGAGCTCCCCGGCGCCGGGACCATCGAGGCGCACTGCCGCCTGCTCCCCGACGGGCACGCCACCGTTGTACCGCTGACGCTGCTGCCCCCTCTGTAGGGACCCTGCCCGCACGTTCGCCGCCGCTGTGTCCACCCACCCAGTGAGCGCCCTCGCCGCCGGCGAGGTCGTCGGCCAGCTGCTCGACGCGGGGGCCGAGGGCGCCGACCTCGTGTTGCTGGCGGCCACGCCGGGCCATCGCGGCGCGCTCGAAGACGTGATGGCAGCCTGCCGCCGGCTCCTCGCGCCGGCGGTGCTCGCCGGCGTGGTGGCCGACGAAGCCATGGCCGCCGGGACCGCCTCCGGCACCGGGCCGGCCGTGGCGGCCTGGGCCGCCCGGTGCGGGCCGGTGACGGGCCGCTGGCTGCGGGCGCCAGCCCGGCCCACAGCCACGGCGGCGGCGCCGGCCACCACGCTCGTCGCGCTCGCCGGGGCGGGTGAGGAGTGGCCGGCTCGGTCGTGGGAGGACGGTCCCCGCTCCCCTGCCGCCGGAGTGGCCGGCACCGCTGCGATCGCCCTGGGCGCTGAGGTGGCAAGCGGCGGCGGGTGGGCGCTCGAGCTCGCCGCGGCGAGCTCGGTCCGGGTGGTGCAGGCCCTGCGCCCTCTCGGCCCGGTCCTCCCCGCCCAGAGCGATGGTCGCCTCCTGCTCCGCCTCGGTGGGGTCCCCGCCTTCGAGCAACTGCTCTGCCTGGCCCGCGACGGCGTGGCGGCGGGGGACCTGGCGGAGGTCGGCGCCGGCCTGCACGTGGAGGCGCCCGCCGGCGAGGGGGCGCCCGTCGCCGTGCTCGGGCACCATCGCGCCACCGGGGGCCTCGCTCTCGCCGCTCCAATCGCGCCGGGTGTGACCGCTCGGCTTCTCGTGCGCGACCGCCGTGCCGTCCGCCGGGGCGTGGCGGCGGCGCTGGCCGGGGCGGCCGGCGCCGTGGTGCTGGGGGCGCCGGGGATAGGCGCGGCGTTGGCGGGCGGCGCGGCCAGCCGGGGCGGTCCCCTCACGGCGTCGGTGCTCCCGCCTGCCACCCTCTATGTCGGCGCGCCGGCGACCCTCTCCGGCGGCAATGCCGCTCCGGGCCGGGACGCGGTCGTCGTCGCCTTCCCCCCGGGACGGTGACCCCCCACCCGGGGGATGCCGGCACCCCCCGGCGCGACCCCCCGCCCAACCGCCCGATCGGCCGATCCTCGCCGTGCACCGCCGTGGGTAGGGTGACCGCCATGACCGATCGGGAGTTGGAGCAGCGCGGCATCGACGTCATCCGGGGATTGGCGATGGACGCGCCGCAGCGGGCCAACTCCGGCCACCCGGGCACCGCCATGGCGCTGGCGCCGCTCGCCCACGTGCTGTGGACGCGGATCATGCGCTACGACCCGACCCACCCCGACTGGCCCGACCGGGACCGCTTCGTGCTCTCCTGCGGGCACGCCTGCATCCTGCTGTACTCCATGCTGTACCTCACCGGCTACGGCGTCGAGCTCGACGACTTGAAGGGCTTCCGCCAGCTCCACAGCCGCGCCGCCGGTCATCCCGAGGTGCACCACCTGCCGGGCGTCGAGGTGACGACCGGACCCCTCGGGCAGGGGGTGGGCAACGCTGTCGGCCTCGGCATGGCGGAGAGGATGCTGCGCTCCCGTTACGGGTCGGAACTGGTGGACCACCACACGTTCGTGGTCTGCAGCGACGGTGACCTGATGGAAGGGCTCAGCCACGAGGCCGCCTCCCTGGCGGGCCACCTCGGGCTCGGGCGGCTGGTGTACGTCTACGACGACAACCACATCACCATCGACGGGCCGACGGAGCTGGCCCTCACCGACGACCCGGTCAAGCGGTTCGAGGCCTACGGCTGGCACACCGAGCTCGTCGGCGAGATCGCCAACGACACCGACGCCTTGGAGGCAGCCGTGCGCCGTGCGATGGCCGAGGAGGACCGCCCGTCGTTGATCGTCCTGCGCAGCCACATCGGTTACCCCTCACCCCACCTGACCGACTCCCCCAAGGCCCACGGGAGCCCGCTCGGCGAGGACGAGGTCCGGGCCACCAAGGACGTCCTCGGCCTCCCAGCCGGCGAGGATTTCTTCGTCCCCGACGACGTGCTCGGGATGTACCGGGCGATGGTCCCCCGCGGTCGGGCGCTCCGGGAGGACTGGGAGGCGCGCCTGTCCCGCTGGGGCGGTGACCGCGCCGAGTGGGACGCCCTGTGGGCGAACCGCGGCCTGCCCGGCTGGCAAGCCAAGCTGCCGGTGTGGGAGAAGGCGGGTGAGCAGGTCGCCACCCGCCACTCGGCCAACACGGTCCTCAACGCCCTCGCGCCGATGGTCCCCGGCCTGGTCGCCGGCGGCGCCGACCTGACCGGCAACACCGGGACCAAGCTCGACGGCACCCCCCAGCAGAGCCGGGAGCACCCCGAAGGGCGGGCGATCGCCTTCGGCGTTCGTGAGCACGCCATGGGGGCGGCCATGAACGGGCTCTCGCTGCACGGGGGGGTCATCCCGGTGGGGGGGACGTTCTTCGTCTTCAGCGACTACATGCGACCATCGGTGCGCCTGGCCGCCCTCTCCGAGGCGAAGGTCGTCTACTTCTGGTCCCACGACTCGGTTGGCCTGGGCGAGGACGGACCGACCCACCAGCCCGTCGAGCAGCTCGCCGCCATGCGGGCCATGCCGCAGCTGAGGGTCATCCGCCCGGCCGACGCCAACGAGTCCGCCCACGCCCTCCGGGTCGCCCTCGAGCGCAACGGTCCGACGGCGATCTGCCTGTCGCGCCAGAACCTGCCCGTGCTGGACGGCACCGCCGGCCTCGCCCGCGCCGGCGTCGAGCGCGGCGCCTACGTGCTCGTCGCCGGCGACGACGAGCCCGACGTGGTGCTGATCGGCACCGGGTCGGAGGTGTGGGTGTGCGTCGAGGCCGCCAAGCTCCTGGAGGAGGACGGGATCACCGCCCGGGTCGTGTCGATGCCGAGCTGGGAGCTCTTCGACGAGCAGGACGACGACTACCAAGACGCCGTCCTCGGGCCCGGATCACCCGTCCTGTCGGTCGAGGCGGCGTCGTCGTTCGGCTGGGCCCGCTGGGCGGACGACTCGGTGGCGATCGACCACTTCGGCGAGTCCGGTCCCGGCGAGGAGGTCCTCGCCGATCTCGGCTTCACGCCCCAGCGCGTCGCCGACCGGGCCCAGGTGCTGCTCGACGAGCTCGACGGGATCGGCTACGACGATGACGACGAGGAGGACGACTAGTGACCCGCTTGCACCAGCTCTACGACGAGCAGGGCCAGAGCCCCTGGATCGACAACCTGACCCGGCCGGGCATCCTCGGCGGTGGTCTCCAGGAGCTCGTCGACAAGGGCATCCGGGGGGTGACGTCCAACCCGACGATCTTCGAGAAGGCCATGACCGGCTCGGACGCCTACGACGAGCAGTTCGCCGAGTTGATCCGGGCCGACACCGTGGAGAACGCCTTCTGGACGATGGCGGTGGACGACGTCTCCCACGCCTGCGGGCTGCTGCGCCCCGTGCACGACGCCAGCGGAGGCGCCGACGGCTTCGTGTCCCTGGAGGTGGCGCCGTCGCTGGCCACCGACACCGCCGGCACGGTCGACGCCGCCCGCAACCTCCACGAGCGGATCTCCCTCCCCAACCTCATGGTGAAGATCCCCGCCACCAAGGAGGGGGTGCCGGCCATCCGCCAGATGATCGCGGAGGGGCGGAACATCAACGTCACGCTCATCTTCTCCATCCCTCGCTACGAGGAGGTGATGGAGGCCTACCTCTCCGGCCTGGAGGCGCTCGACGTCGCGGGCGGTGACGTGTCGCAGGTCCACAGCGTGGCGTCGTTCTTCGTCAGCCGCGTCGACACGGAGGTCGACCGGCGGCTGGAGAACCTCGGCGCAGGGGCGGCAGCGTTGCGGGGCAAGGCCGCCGTCTCCCAGGCGCGCCTCGCCTACGACCGCTTCGGTGACCACTTCGACGGCCCGCGCTGGAAGGCGCTGGCCGACAAGGGCGCCCACGTGCAACGCCCGCTGTGGGCATCGACCTCGACGAAGAACCCGGCGTACCCGGACCTGCTCTACGTCGACAGCCTCATGGGCCCCGACACGGTCGACACCATGCCGGACGCGACCGTGGCCGCCTTCTTGGACCACGGCACCGTCGAGCGCACTGTCGACTCCGACGTGGACGGCGCCAGCGCCCACCTCCAGCGCCTCGCTGCAGCGGGCGTCGACATGGCCGACGTCGCACGGGTCCTGGAAGAAGAGGGCGTCGCCAGCTTCGCGAAGAGCTTCGGCGAGCTCATCCAGTCGCTGTCGGACAAAGCCAACGCGGCGCGCACCCGCAACTGACCTCGGCCACCATGCGGGGCGTTTAGTCTGCTCGCCGTGCACGGACAGCTGACGGTCGTCGACGACCTCCCCGGCGCCTTCGCCGGTGCCGTGGTCGAAGCCTGGCAGGCCCGGACGGGCGAGCTGTTCAGCTTCGCCCTGTGCGGGGGCAGCACAGCCCGACCGTGCTACGAGCGGCTCGCCGCCGAGGGCCTCAGCGCCATCGACTGGCTGTCGGTCAACGTCTACTGGGGTGACGAGCGCTGCGTGCCGCCCGACGACCCCGACTCCAACCAGCTCCTCGGCCGGCAGGCACTGCTCGAGCGCGTCGGAGGGGCAAACGCGGTCTACCCCATGGACTGCGAGGTCGGCCCTGACGCATACGCCCTGCGCCTCGGGGAGGTCGGCAAGCTCGACGTCATCCACCTCGGCATGGGGCCCGACGGCCACACGGCGTCGCTGTTCCCGGGCTCGGAGGCCCTCGGCGCCGACCCGGGACAGCTCGTGGCCCGCAACGTCGACCCGTCCGGGCGCAACGAGCACCCCCGGATGACCCTCACCCTGTCGGGGATCGCCAGGGCGCGCCTCGTCATCTTCACGGTGGCGGGGGCCGGCAAGCGGGAGACGCTGCAGGCGGTCGTCGACGGCGCCGACCTACCCGCCGGCCGGGTGAGCGCTGACCGGGTGCTGTGGCTGGTCGACCGGGAGGCCGCCCCCCGACGCCTCCCCGCTTCGTGAGCCCGGTCCGCCCGCCGTCCGCCCGGACCACAGGCGACACGGGGCTCGACCGCCGCCTCGAGGAGCTGCTCGACGCCGCCGGCGTGACCGCCAACCGTGACCAGCTCCTCGAGTTGCTCGTGACCGTCGTCCGCCTGTCCTCGGACCGTTCCGACCGCCTCGACCTGAAGATCGCCAGCGCCGCCTTGCGGGAGATGGCCGACGGCTTCGAGCTGTTCGCGCCCTACCGCTCCGTCCGCAAGATCACCATGTTCGGCTCGGCCCGCACGGCGACCAGCGACCCCCTCTACGCCCAGGCCCGCGACCTCGCCGCCCTGCTGGCCTCCCACGGGTGGTCGACGGTCACCGGCGCTGGGCCGGGGATCATGGCCGCCGGCCTCGAAGGCGCCGGAGCGGACCACGCCTTCGGCATCAACATCCGCCTGCCCTTCGAGCAGGGGGCGAACGAGTTCATCGCCTCCGACCCGAAGCTCGTGTCGATGAAGTACTTCTTCACCCGCAAGCTGCTGCTCATCAAGGAGTCCTACGGGTACGCGGTGCTCCCTGGGGGGTTCGGCACCCTCGACGAGGCGTTCGAACTGTTGACGCTCCTGCAGACCGGAAAGGCGGAGCCGGCCCCCGTCGTGCTGCTGGACGTCCCCGGCGGGACGTACTGGCAGAACTGGGAGGCTTTCGTCGTTGGAGAAGTAGCGGCCCGACGTCTGATCGCCGACGATGACCGGCGGCTGTACACCATCGTCGACGATGTCGACGCCGCCGCCGCCGAGATCCTCGGCTTCTACCGCAACTACCACTCGCTGCGCTGGGTCGGCGACACGCTCGTCATCCGCCTCGAGCGGCGGCCCACCGAGGTGGAGGTCGACGATCTCGCCGCCCGCTTCGGCGACATCGTGCGGGGAGCGATCGCCGTCCTCGACCAGCCGTTGCCCGCCGAGCGCCGGGCCGAGCAGCTCCCCGAGCTGGCCCGCGTCGCCCTTCGCTTCGACCGGGTGTCCTACCCGCGCCTGCGGGACCTGATCGTCGCCATCAACCAGCTGGACAGCGCCCCCCCGCCGATCCGGTTGCGCTGAGCTCGGATCAGTTCCCGTCGTCTGGCTCCCCGAGGACACCGATCGCCTTGTCCACCGCCCGGCGGGCGCGCGTCAGCCTCCTCTCGTCGACGGGGGGCTCCACCCCTGCGCTGTCGATGGACTCCCGCAGCCGCTGGATGGCCAGGTCGGCGAGCTCCTCGCTGATGGCCTGCAGCCGTTCCCGTATGTCGGCGAGCTCCCCGGCCATTGGCAGGAGGCTACGCCCGGCAGGTCGTGGCCGCCGGGGGTGGCCGCCCGCTCAGCAGGTAGGCGTCCACCACCTGCTGCACGCACCGGCTGGCGAAGTAGCCGGTGTGGCCGTAGCCGTCGCGGGTGACCAGCACGCCGTGGGCGAGCTCCCCGGCGAGCGAGCGGGCCCAGGCGTAAGGCGTCACCGGGTCGTGGGTCGAGCCGACTACGACGATGGGGGGTGACCCGGGGGCCCGGATCGGCCCCACCCGGCGCGTCGCCGGGACCGGCCAGGTGGTGCACTGCACCTCGCTCTCCAAGTCGGCGAGGCCGAACACCGGCGCCTGCCGGGCCACCGCCGGGGCGGCCGCCTCGATCGCCGCCAGGCTCGGAGCAGGGGCATCCTCACAGTCGACGGCGGTCTCGGCCTCGATCGTGTTGGCGTAGCCGCCGCCGGCGTAGCGCCCGACGTAGGAGTCGAACATCGCCAGCGCCGGGCGACCGTCGCCCCGGGCGGCGGCGGCGATGGCCTGGCCGAGGGCGCCCCACCCGGCGGCGGGGACGTACAGGCCGGCGACGGTGGCGTAGAGCAGCACGGTCCGGTCGACCACCTGGCCGCTGCGAGGCGCGGCGAGCGGGCGTCTCGCTGTGCGGGCGAGGAGCCGCTCGTAGGCAGCGACGACGCCGGCGGCGGTGCTGGCCGGCCGCCAGCCGCAGCGGCCGGCTGCGCAGGTGGCTGCGAAGGCATCGAACTCGGCCTCGATGGCTCTGGTCTGCGCGGCGAGCATCGCCAGGGGCCCGACGGCGGGGTCGATGGCGCCGTCGAGCACCATGGTCCCGACGCGACGGGGGAACAGCTGGGCATACGTCGCCCCGAGGAGGGTGCCGTAGGAGAAGCCCAGGTAGCTGAGCTTGGCCTCGCCCAGCGCCGCCCGGATCCGGTCCAGGTCGCGTGCCGCGTCGATCGTGCCCACATAGGGCAGGATCCGGCCGCTGCGCGCCACGCAGCCGGCGGCGAAGCGGCGGTCGAGGGAGGCGAGGGCAGACCACCCGGCCGGTGCCGTCGGCATGAGATCGGAGGTGAGGTAGGCGTCGAGCTGGCGTGGCGTCCCGCAGGTGACCGGGTCGGAGCGCCCCACCCCCGGAGGGTCGAAGCTCACGACGGCGAAGTGCTGCCGGATCGGGAGGGGTAGCGCCGGCCAGGCCAGACCGAGCCAGTCGACACCCGAGACGCCCGGCCCGCCCGGGTTGACGACCAGCGTGCCGACCGCCCGCCCGGTGGCGGGATGGCGGTCGAGGGCCAGGCCGATCGTGCCCTTGGCCGGGTCGCCCGGATCGAGCGGCACCTGCAAGGTGGCACACTCGAAGCCCGCCGGCCCCTGCCCGCCCCTGCACGCCGCCCAACGCAGCGGGCGGCCAGCAGCTGGCGCCTGGGCCGTCGTAGGCGAGGTCGGCGCCGGGGCGGGCGGGCCGGGGGACCCACCGGCGCCGGCGCCGCTGCGGCCTGGGCCCCCGCAGCCAGCGGCGACGGCGGCGACGGCCGCCAGGCCGGCGGCGAGGGCCGGGCGCCACCGGCGGCGGCGTGGGAAGGGCACGCCCCGGGAGGGTACCGACGGCCCGAGTACGGTGCCGGTCATGGACGACCTGCTACTGCGATCCTGGTCGGCGCGTCACCGGGAGCGGATCACCGGCGAACTGCTCGAGCTGCTGCGGATCCCGTCCATCTCGGCGGACCCCGCGCACGCCGGCGACGTGCGCCGCAGCGCTGAGCACGTCGCCGGCCTGCTTGGCGCCGCCGGCCTCGAGCACGTGCAGCTGCTCGAGACCGGCGGCGGAGCCGGGCTGCCCGCCGTGTACGCCGACTGGCTCCGCGCCGGCGGCGACAAGCCGACGGTCCTCGTCTACGGCCATCACGACGTCCAGCCCGTCGACCCGCTCGCCGAGTGGGGCGCGGCGCCCTTCGACCCGGTGATCGTCGACGGCGAGTGCCGGGCGCGCGGCGCCATCGACGACAAGGGCCAGGTACTCTACGAGATCGAGGCCGCCCGCGGCCTGCTGGAGGAGCGGGGGGCCCTGCCGGTGAACCTCAAGTTCCTGGTCGAAGGGGAGGAGGAGATCGGCAGCACCCACTTCGAACGACTGCTCACCGACGAGGGGGAGCTGCTCGCCTGCGACGTGATCGTCGTGTCCGACACGGGGATGATCTCCCCGGAGGTGCCGTCGGCAACGGTCAGCATGAGGGGGCTGGTGGGCTTCGACGTGGCGGTCCGCACGGCGTCCATCGACCTGCACAGCGGGATGTGGGGGGGCACCGTCCCCAACGCGGCGCGGATCGTCGCTTCCCTCGCGGCGTCGCTGCACGACGGGTGCAACCGTGTCACCATCCCCGGCTTCTACGACCGGGTCGCGCCGCTGTCCGAGGCGGAGCAGGCGTCGCTCGACGCCCAGCCGTTCGACGAGCGCGCCTTGCGGGCCCAGGCCGGCGGGGTGGCGTTCCTCGACGGCGAGGAGGGCTACTCGCCGCTGGAGCGGATCGGCGTGCGCCCCACCGCCGAGGTGGTCGGCATCCGAGGCGGCTACGCCGGCCCCGGGATGAAGACCATCGTGCCGGCGACGGCCGGGTTCAAGGTCGCCCTCCGCCTGGTCCCCGACCAGCGGCCGGAGGAGATCGATGCGGCCTTCCGGGCATGGGTGGCCGCCCGGGTCCAGCCCGGCGTCGAGGTGACGATCACCGGGGAGGGCGGCGTCGTGCCGGCGCGCACGCCCATCGACCACCCGGCGACCCAGGCGCTCGCCGGTGCCATCGAGGCGGTCTGGGGCAAGGCGCCGCTCTGGACGCGCGAGGGCGGCAGCGGCCCGGAGGAGGCGCTCGGGCGGGTGCTCGGGGCGCCCGTGGTGTTCCTCGGCGTCGGGCTGCCCGACGACCGGATCCACGCCCCCAACGAGCGCATGGTCATGGACCAGTTCTGGAAGGGGCTGCTCGCAGCCGCCGAGCTGCTCGAGCGCCTGGGCCGGCTCCGCTGATGGGAGGCACCCCCGCCGACGCGCACGAGTGGGTGAGCTTCGATGACGACGTGGAGGAGCGGACCTGGCTCTTCGACGTCACCTTCCTCGCGTCCCGTTGGCACTGCATCTTCGGGCGGGGCTGCCAGGGGGTGCTGACCGGGCCCGCCCCGGAGCTGGTGCAGGGCTGCTGCTCGTACGGGGCCCACTTCACCGACGACGCCGACGTGGCGCGCGTCGAGGCGGCCGCCGCCACCCTCGGCGCCGGGGAGTGGCAGTTCGCTGCTCGCGGCCGGCGCAACGGGGTGGTGCGCACCGACCGGAGCGGCGCGCGGACGACCCGCATGGTCGGTGGGGCGTGCATCTTCCTCAACCGCCCCGGCTTCGGCGCCGGGCCCGGGTGCGCCCTGCACCAAGTCGCCACCCGCCGCGGCCAGCTGCCTCTCGAGCTCAAGCCGGACGTCTGCTGGCAACTGCCCCTGCGGCGGGAGGAGGCGGTCGATACCACGGGCCGGGTGATCAGCACCATCACGCAGTGGGACCGCCGCCACTGGGGCGGCGGCGGGGCGGAGCTCCACTGGTGGTGCACCGAGGCACCCGAGGCGTTCACCGCCTCCAAGCCTGTGTGGAGGGAGATGGCCCCCGAGCTGATCGCCCTGGTGGGACCGGCCACCTACCTGAAGCTGGTGGCCTACCTGGAGTCCCGCCCGGCGCGGACCGTGCTCCCCCACGCGACCACCCGTCCGGTTGTCACGTCACAGTGACGTATCAGGCGACTCGGCCCAGCCGGCCGGCTCGTACTCCTCTTCCTCGTCCTCCATGGCGAGGCACCACGTGGCGTGGTCGGCTCCCGGCCTTGCGCCGCACTCCGGGCAGGGCTCGATCAACTCCTCGTTGGAGCGCTTGAGCGCACGCGCTTCCTCGAAACGCCGATGCCGTCCCTTTTTCACGTGCCGCTCCCGTCGCTTCGAGCTTGAACCGTGACCTTCCGCAGTGTACCGCTGCCCTCCCGGCCAAGGTGACCGCGTCGCAGGGCGGCGGGAACCGGAGCCTAGGCGTTCACCGCCGTAGGCTGGTGCCATGGCCGACGACCTCGACGTCGACGCGATGATCAGCCGGTTCCGAGCCCGGGCGAAGGCAGTCCGCCAACGGCCCCTGCCCCCGGTCGAGGGTGCCGAGCGCAAGCGGTTCGTCGACCAGATGCGCGTCGACTTCCAGGACTACGCCATGATCGGCGACGCCGAGGGCCGCCTCGACGGCGGGATCCTGACGCTGCGCATCGATCTTCGACCCGATGGCGACCGTCAGGGCGAGAGCGGCGACCGCCAGGGCGAGAGCGGCGACCGTCAGGGCGAGAGCGGGTAGGGCGAGCAGCGGGTGAGCGGTTGGTGGGACCGCTCCTCGACGACCAGCCCGCCGGCGCCGTCGAAGGCGATGGCCGCGTCCCCCGAGACGAGGCGACGGAGGGGCTCGCCGACCAGATCCGCCCGCCACCCGGACGCCAGGCGGCCGCGGCCGTCGCCGTTGAGGAAGGCGACCAGGTCCGCCCGCGTGGCGAGGATGGCGGCGTCGATGGACTCCTCCCGGGCCAGCTGGGCGACCCAGGCCATCGCGAGCGCCACCGCCGGCCGCAGCTCCCGGGGCACCTCATCGCCCGGCGGCGCCACGACGGCGTCCTCGGGGAGGTGCCGCCCCCGCTCGACGGCGCCGAGCAGCTCGGTGGGGACATCACCGCGCAGGAACCGTGCGTCGAGGCCCCGCACCGACGCCAGCTCGGCGAGCGAGGAGGGGGGGCGGTGGGCGATGGCCTGAACCGCCAGGTCGGGGAGGACGAAGCGGACGGGCACGTCGAGGTGCCTGGCCCGTGCCTCGCGCCAAGCCGCCACCTCCCGGGCCACGCCACGCGCCTGGCCCCGCAGCTGGCGGGCGTCCCGCAGCCGCCACCAGGCTCGGGTCGGGTCGGCTGGGATGGCCGCCCGGGTGCGCACCAGCTCGCACTCCTCCTGGGCCCACGCCAGGCGCCCCCGCCGCTCCAAGTCGGCATGGATGGCGTCGGCCAGGTCGAGGAGCCACTCGACATCGGCGGCGGCGTAGCGAAGCTGCGAGGCGCGGAGCGGGCGGGCGCTCCAATCAGTGAGGCGGTCGCCCTTGGGCAGGTCCCGGCCGAGGTAGGACCGTACGAGCGACGCCAAGGACGCCGACCCGTGCCCGGCGAACCCCGCCGCCACCTGGGTGTCGAACAGCAGCGACGGGCCCGCGCCGCACGCCAGCTGCAGGATCTCCAGATCCTGGTCGGCGGCGTGGGCTACGAGTGTGGCGGGCCGGGCGAGCAGCCCGGCGAGGGGGGCGACGTCGACGGTGGTCGGGTCGACCAGTGCCACAGCGGCCGGCCGGGCTGTCCCCTCGACCCACGACAGCTGCAGCAGCGCCAGCTGCGGCCAGTAGGTGCGCTCCCGGTGGAACTCGGTGTCGAGACCGAAGCGGTCGGCGGCCGCGAGGCGGTCGAGCAGGGCCCCCAACCCGGTGTCGTCGACGACCAGGAGAGGCGAGCGGTCGGCTCCGGGGCGGGTCACCTCCCGGTCACGCCGGCTCGGTCGCCCACGACCGCAGCTGCTCGAGGCTGCGCGCCAGGAGGCGGCTGACCTGCATCTGGCTGATGCCGACCAGCGAGGCGATCTCCGTCTGGCTGCAGCCGACCACGAACCGCAGCTCCAGGATGTGGCGCTGGCGGTCGGGCAGGCGGGCCAGGAGCGGCGACAGCTCGAGCTTGCCGTCGACCTCGGCGAGCCTCGGGTCGCGCGCACCGAGCCGGCTGGTCAGGGCACGCTCCTCGCTGCCGACGCTCGGCGCCTCCAGCGAGGCGTTGTGCCGAAGGCCGCCCGCGTCGAGGGCCTCGACGACGTCGTCGATGGGCACATCGAGTCGATCGGCGATCTCGGCGAGGGTCGGCGAGCGACCGTACTCCTGGGTGAGCTCGTCGATGCACTGCTGGGCCCCGAGGTGGAGGTCGTGGATCCGCCTCGGCAGGCGGACCGACCAGCCCCGGTCGCGCAGGTGCCGCTTCAGCTCCCCGAGGATCGTCGCGGTGGCGAACGTCGTCAGCTCGGCGCCGCGGTCGGGGTCGAAGCGGTCGACGGCCTTCAGAAGCCCGATCAATGCCACCTGGTTGAGGTCGTCGAGCTCCTCGCCACGCTGCGCGAACCGGGCAGCGAGGCTGTACGCGAGCCCCTGGTACGCGCTGACGATGCGCTCGCGAGTCTCGGGGGAGCGGCTCCGGTGGTATTGGGCGATGTCCCGCTGCATCTGCGCCCGCGTGCTCGGGGTGGGGCCGGTGCTGGCCATCGGACCTCCTCGCTCGCGGAGCCTACCGGCCACGTCCGTCAACCGCCGTAGCTCATCCGGGTGTCCTCCATGCGGCGCACGGCCGCCTCCTAGGGAACCACGTGCCAGCGCAGCCGCGGCCACGCCGGCCGCCGACCCCAGCCGGCCCGCCCGTCGAACAGGGAGGCAAGGCGCTCCAGCTCCGACGCCGGGACGCGCACCACGAGATCGTCGCCGGCAACCTCCCAGCCGGCCACCGGAGCGACCTCGAACACCAGCGCCCCGGCGTCGCCCTGCACCCGCAGCCCACCTCCCGCCCCGGACAGGCCGCGCCGCAGGGCTGGTCCGACAGCGGCCGCCGCACCCGCCCCCAGCTCCACGCTGACCCCGCCCCGCCGGGCCTGCCACCGCAACGTCCCGACCCGTAGCCCGGCCGCCGGGCGGCGGACCCTCGGGGCCGGCAGACCGGCGATCCTCGACACCCGCTCGACATCGGTGACAAGAAGGGGGTTGCCGCGTGCCAGCACCTCGACGACCGCTTCGGTCCCGTTGGCACGACACGCTTCCAGCTCGTCGGCGGTGAGGCCCAGGAGCTGCAGGAACTCCACCTCGCCCAGCGGCCCCGACAGCGTCGGCAGCCCGGGGTCCCGGACCATCACCCCGGCGGTGATGGCGCTCGCCGTGCCGAGGCGGATCGGCCCGCCGAGATCGAGGTGGTGGCCCGGGGCGAAAGCGTGGCGCGTCGTCCACACGTAGCCTGCGAGGTTGGCGAGCAGCTCCACCGCCCACAGGGGCTCCTCCTGCGCCCGGAGCCGGACGGCCAGCTCGAAGCCCCACCCCGACACCGCCCGGTCCTCCGACTGCTTCTCGTCGAGCTCGGACAGCCCGAGGGTGACCAGGTGCCAGTGGTCGCCCGGCCGGGTGACCATCACCTCGGACACGGGCCCCTGGCCCTGGAAGCGGTGCGGGGCGCGTGGGTGGTGGCGGGCGAGGACCGGACCGTCGGCGCGGCGGACCGCCTCGTCGATGGCGACCGCACCCGGGCCGGTCACCCGCTCCGGCGGCCGTCCCATTCCGGGTCGAGCTGGTGGAGGAACAGGTCGCAGCGGGACTCCTCGGCCGACTCGCCGATGCGGCCGGCCGCCGAGCGGAGGGCGTCGAGGGCCCGCAGGAAGCCCCGGTTGGAGGCATGCCGCCAGCGGACGTAGCCCGACCCGCGCCACCCGCTGGCGCGGAGGGCGTCGAGACCGCGGTGGTAGCCGACGCGAGCGTAGGCGTAGGCCTCGACGGCGTCGTCCGACGCCTCGGCGAGCAGGGCCCATGCGAGCAGAGCCTGGGGGTGGGCCGCAGCGACGGCCTTGACGGCGTCGCGGTCGCGTGCGGCCTCCGCCGCTGCCAGGGCGACCTCGACGGCCGGTTCGAGCGGCGGCAGGACGGTCGAGGGCGGCCCGGCGGTGAACGGGATGTCGCTCATGGCGTGACCACCAGCACATGCTGGTTGCGCCGGCCGTGGCGCAGGACGATCCACCGGCCGTGGAGGGCGTCGGCCGCGGTCAGGCTGCGGTCGTCGGTCTCCCTGCGGTTGTTGACGTACAGGGCGAGCTCGCCGAGCGCCCGGCGGGCGGCGCTCTTGCTGCCCACCAGGCCGGCGGCGACGAATGCCTCCGTCAGGGTGACCGGCAGGCCGGCCGGCGACTGCGGGGCGTCGGCCAGGGCCGCCTCGAGCACGGACGCGTCGAGTGCGGCGATGTCGGGCGTGAACAAGGCGGCCGCGGCGGCCTCGGCTCTCGCCGACTCGCCAGCGCCGTGCACGAGGGTCGTGAGCTCACGCGCGAGGACGCGTTGCGCCTCCCGCCGCTGGGGTTGTTCGGCGGCGACTCGCTCGAGCGCCTCGATCGTGTCGCGGTCGAGGAACGTGAACCGCCGCAGGTAGCTGCCCACCTCGGCGTCGGCGGTGTTGAGCCAGAACTGGAAGAAGGCGTACGGGCTCGTCCGGCGGGCGTCGAGCCACACCGTGCCCGCCTCCGACTTGCCGAACTTCGATCCGTCCGCCTTGGTGACCAGCGGCGAGGTCAGACCGAAGCCGTGAACCGAGCGCAGGCGCCTGAGCAGGTCGACGCCCTCGGTGATGTTGCCCCACTGGTCGCTGCCGCCGAGCTGCAGGCGGCAGCCGTAGCGGTCGTGGAGCACCACGAAATCCCAGGACTGCAGGAGCATGTAGCTGAGCTCGGTGAACGACAGACCGTTGTCCCGTCCCTCCAGCCGGGAGCGCACCGAGTCCTTGCGGATCATCTCGTTGACGCTGAAGTGCTTCCCGACGTCGCGCAGGAACTCGAGCAGGCCGGCCGTCCCGAGCCACTCGTGGTTGTCCGCCAGGATGGCGCCCTCCTCCGAGAAGTCCAAGAAGCGCTCCAGCTGGGCGCGGATGCCCTCCCGGTTGGCCGCCAGGACGTCCGCTGTGAGCAACGCCCGCTCGTCCGTCTTCCCGCTTGGGTCGCCGACCATGCCGGTGCCTCCGCCCACGAGCGCGATGGGCCGGTGCCCGGCGAGCTCCAGCCGCCGGAGGGTGCACATCTGCTGGAGGTGGCCGACATGGAGGCTGTCGGCCGTTGGGTCGAAGCCGATGTAGGCGGTGAACCGCTCCCTGGCCAGCAGGTCGGGCAGGGCATCGTCGGTCACCTGGTGCACCAGGCCCCGCCAGCTCAGGTCGTCGAACAGAGTCACGGCCCCCAGCGTGCCACGCCGCCGGCAGCCCGGGCCTGCTGTAGCGTCCGTCCGTGGTCGCCGTCGCCCCCCTCGAGGCGGAGGTTCGCCTCCCGGGCCCGGTCGACCTCGCAGCGACGCTGTGGCCGCTGCGCCGGGGCATCGGCGATCCCTGCACGGTCATCGAGGGCACCACAGTGTGGCGGGCCACCCGTACCCCGGCCGGGCCGGGCACCGAGGCGCTGGTCGCCTCGCCCGGCGCCGGCTCCGTCCGGGCGTGGGCGTGGGGACCGGGTGCTGGCTGGCTGCTCGACCACCTCCCGGCGTTGCTCGGCGCCGGCGACGACGCCGCCGGCTTCGCCGAGCTGACCCACCGGCGCCCCACTCCCCCGCCGGCGGGCTGGGACGTGGTCGCAGCCCTGGCCCGCCGGCATCCCGGGCTGCGGATCCCCCGCAGCGGCGCCGTCGTCGAGGCATGCGTCCCGTCGGTCCTCGAGCAGAAGGTGACCGGCAAGGAGGCCCGCCGCAGCTACCGCGAGCTCGTCGCTGCCCTCGGCGACGCCGCCCCCGGCCCGCGGCCCGGTCTCCGCCTGCCGCCGGCGCCGGCCGCCCTGGTGGGCCTCCCGTCGTGGCACCTGCACCGCTTCGGCATCGAACGCCGGCGGGCGGAGACCATCCGGCGGGTCGCCGCCGGCGCCGCCCGCCTCGAAGGGGCGGTCGCCCTGCCCGCCGACGAGGCCCGGACGCGGTTGACCGCGGTGGCCGGCGTGGGGCCGTGGACCGCTGCGGAGGTAGCGCTTGTTGCCTTCGGTGATCCGGACGCGGTGAGCCTCGGGGACTTTCACCTCCCCCATCAAGTCGCCTGGAGCTTCACTGGGCGCCGGCGTGGCGACGACCGGCTGATGCTCGAGCTGCTGGAGCCGTGGCGCGGCCAGCGCGGCCGCGTGCTGCGCCTGCTCACCGCCGGCGGCATCACCACCCCCCACCGCGGCCCCCGCCAGGCGGTGCGCTCGTTCCGCGAGTGGTAGGACGAGGCGGCCCGCACCCGCCTCCGGGCGGGCATCATGTGAAGCGATGGAAGTCGGTGCACTCCTGCTCACCGGCGGTCGCAGCCGCCGGATGGGCCGCGACAAGGCGACCCTCGCAGTCGGGGGGACCACCCTGGCGGCGAGGACGGCCGCCGTGCTCCACGATGCCGGCGTGGAAGGCCCGGCCTTGGAGGTGGGACCGGGCGTGAGCGGCCTGCCCCACCTCCCCGACGGCCGTCCGGGCGCCGGGCCCCTCGCCGCTGTCGCCACCGGAGCAGCGGCCCTTCGCAGGCTCGGCTGGACAGGCCCGGCCCTCGTCGTAGCGACCGACCTCCCCCTCCTCGACACCGGGCTGCTGCGCTGGCTGACCGGCCACCCCTGCGAGGGCAGCGTCGTCCCGGTCGCCGGCGGGCGACCGCAGTGGCTGTGCGCCCGCTACGCCGGCGAGGCGCTCGCCGGCGCCGAGGCCCTTGCCACCGCCGGGAACAGGGCCATGCGCGACCTCGTCGCCGGGCGGCCCCTGCACCTCGCCGCGCAAGCCGAGTGGGCGGCGGCGAGCCCGGCGGGGCCGGCGGTGCTCGCCGACGTCGACGAGCCGCCGGACTTCCAGCGACTCGGGCTGCCCGAGCCGGACTTCGGGTACGCGGAGCTACCCGAGCCGGCACCGAGCGGGCCGGCGCCACCGGCTGCACCTGACCGGCCTGTCCCACCACCGGCGCTGCGGCGATGACGACCCGCCCCCGCCCGGTCACCGACGTGCGGGTCACGAAGGTCCGCCCCGGCCGCCACCTGGAACTGCCGGACCGGCTCACGACCGAGGAGCCGCTCGAGGTCCGTGCCGCCGGCCCCGGCGAGGGATCCCAGCCTGTCGCCGTGACCATGCGCACACCCGGCCACGACTTCGAGCTGGCGGTCGGGTTCCTCGTCAGCGAGGGACTGGTCGCCCCGGCCGACGTCGCCGCTGTCGGCTACTGCGACGCCGCCGACCCGGAGAACCGGTTCAACACCGTCACCGTGTCACTGTGGAAGCCGTGGGTGGCCCCCGCCGGGCGCACGTTCGTCGCCAGCTCCAGTTGCGGCGTGTGCGGCAAGACCGGGCTCGACCAGGTCCAGCTGGCGTGCCCGGTGCTGCCGCCCTCGCCGCCCGTGCCGGCGTCGCTGATCCCGACGCTTCCTCTGCTCCTGCGCCGCGCCCAGCAGGTCTTCGACCGTACCGGGAGCCTCCACGCCGCTGGGCTCTTCGGCCCGGGCGGTGAGCTGGCCTGTGCCCGCGAGGACGTGGGCCGGCACAACGCCGTCGACAAGGTGATCGGCAGGCAGGTGCTCGACGCTGTGAGCGGTCGGTACCGCGACGGGCGGCCGCCATGGGTCCCACCTCCCGGCGAGGGAGTCCTCATGGTGTCAGGGCGGGTCAGCTTCGAGATCGTTCAGAAGGCGGCGATGGCCGGTGTGCCAATCATCGCCGCCGTCTCGGCTCCGTCGAGCCTCGCTGTCGCCGCCGCCGAGCGCCTCGGGCTGACCGTCGCCGGCTTCGTCCGCGGCGACACCTACACGATCTACAGCCACCCCCAGCGGATCGCCCTCGACGCGTGAGCCCCGGCGGCCTCCATGCTCGCCGGGCGCCCCCTGAAGCAACACAGGCACGGCTACAGGCGACCCAGGGCCGCCGCGGTCGCCGCCGCCGGCCGCGGGCGGACCGCCCGAGCAACGGCCCGCTCTGCGGACGGTCGGTCAGACGCGACGAACGTTGGACGCCTGCAAGCCTTTGGGGCCCTGGTTGATGTCGAACTCGACCTGCTCGTTCTCCTCCAGGTTGCGGTATCCGCTGCCCTCGATCGCGCTGAAGTGCACGAACACGTCGGGACCACTCTCTTGGGCGATGAACCCGTACCCCTTGTCGGAGTTGAACCATTTCACGGTTCCGGTAGCCACCAGCCATCCCTCCTTTCCTGGCCGGTCCGGGCCTCTTGCCCATCCTGCCCGGCGGCCTCCGGCACCCCTGCCGGGAGGGACTTGCTCGACACCGATGCTGCGCCCTCGGGCCGGGAACGGTAGCACGCCACACCCTGCCTGTGCGTACCCTGAAGTTCCATGACCACGAAGGTCGCTGTCGTCCCCCACACGCACTGGGATCGCGAGTGGTACGCGGGATTCCAGTATTTCCGTTCCCGACTCCTCGATGTCCTCGCTGACCTGCTGGACCGGTTGGAGCGAAACCCGGCACATCGCTTCTTCCTGCTCGACGGCCAGATGGCGATGATCGACGACTACCTCGCGTTGCGGCCCCGGGATGCCGAACGGATCCGCGAGCTGGTGCGGGCAGGACGGCTCTCGATCGGCCCTTGGTACGTCCTCATGGACGAGTTCCTCGTCTCCGGTGAGACCATCGTCCGGAACCTGCAGCTCGGCTTGACCCGCGCCGCAGCGCTCGGCGGGCACCTACCGGTCGGCTACCTTCCCGACATGTTCGGCCACATCGCTCAAATGCCCCAGATCCTGGGCGAAGCCGGATTCCGGGACGCGGTGGTGTGGCGAGGCGTTCCCCACGCCGTCGACCGGACGGCCTTTTGGTGGCGGGCCCCGGACGGCACCACGGTGCGGGCGGAGTACCTTCCGGCGGGATACAGCAACGGTGCATCGATTCCCGCCGACGCCGAGGGGCTCCTGCGGCGCCTCCGTGCCCATCACGCGCAATTGGCACCCTTCCTCGCTGGAGAAGGGTCGCTGCTGTTCATGAACGGCACCGATCACCAGGCGCCGCAGCCATGGCTCCCCCAAGTCGCCGACGCTGTCAACGCCATACAACAGGAATTCGAGCTCCGCATCACTCCCCTGGCCGAATACCTCGCCGAGGCGCCGACCGCTGCACTGCCCTCCTGGACCGGCGAGCTGCGCAGCAGTGCCCGGGCCAACCTGCTCATGGGCGTGGCCTCCAACAGGGTCGACGTGAAGATCGCGGCTGCCCGGGCCGAGCGCTCCCTCGAACGGCTGGCAGAGCCGCTCGCTGCCCTGTGGCTGCCTGCCGAGCGCTGGCCGGGCGAGCTGCTCGACGAGGCGTGGCTCCATGTGGTGCGCAACTCGGCGCACGACTCGATCTGCGCCTGCTCCGCCGACGAGGTCGGTGTCGCGGTGCGCCACCGCTTCGCCGAGGCGACCACCATCGCCGACAGCGTGATCGGCGCCGTGGACCGCCACCTCGCCGGCGCGTTCCGCCGGCCCGGCACCATGGTCGTGAACCCGAGCTCCCGCACCCGGTCGGGTCTCGTCGAGATCCTCCTCGCCGGCACGCAGGCGCCACCGGGGACGCAGCTGGTGGACCGCGCCGACGCCGGGTCCGTCGAGCGTGAGGTGTGTGGACGCGACCTACCCCACGTGCTCGCCGAGCTGACACAGGCGGGCTGGCTCGACGACGGTCGGGCCACGGAGGCGAGCGTCGAGTGGACGCCGGCCGGCGTGCGGCTGTCGCTGACGTCGGACCGCACCCGGGTCTCCGACACCTCGCTCCGACCGGTGGACGCCACCATGGCGGAAGCCACCGCCCAGGCGGCCGCCAACCCTGACAAGCCGCTGTGGGTGCGCGTCGAGCGCCCCGCCAGCGTCCGGGTGCTCGCCCGGGTCCGCGAGGTGCCGGGGCACGGGTGGGTGTCCCTGCCCGGCCCGGGCGGCGAGCAGGGCGTGCAGGCCGGCGAGCAGGGCGCCGGTGGCGAGCAGGGCGTGCAGGCCGGCGACAACTGGTTGGACAACGGCGTGGTGCACCTGGCGGTCAACCCTGCAGACGGAACGTTCGCCGTCAACGGGCTCGCCGGCATGGACCGCCTCGTCGACGGCGGCGACGCGGGTGACACCTACAACTTCTCCCCGCCCGCCGAGGACCTCGTCGTCGAACGCCCCGACTCGGTGACGATCACCCTCCTCGAGGACGGGCCGGTGCGTGGGCGGCTCCGGGTGCAGCGACGGTTCACTTGGCCGGCGTCGGTGGAGGACGGCCGGCGGGTCGGGACACGGGCAGTGGAGGTGACCACGGTCCTAGAGCTCCACGCCGGGGAGCCCCTCGTGCGGATCACCACCTGCTTCGACAACCCGTCCCGCGACCACCGCCTGCGCTCCCTCTTCTCGCTGGCCCGCCGGGCAACCGGCTCGCGGGCGGAGTGCGCCTTTGGCGTCGTGGACCGGCCGCTGACGGCCGAGGGCGGCGACGGCGAGGTCGGGTTGGCCACCTTCCCTTCGCGACGGTTCGTCCAGGCCGGGGGCGTCACCCTCACCCACGAGGGCCTGCTGGAGTACGAGGTCGTCGACGACGGATGGCAGCTGGCCCTGACCCTGCTGCGGGCGACCGGCGTCCTGTCGCGCCCCGCCCCCAGCCTCCGCCCAAACGCCGCCGGGCCTCCCCTGCCCACCAACGACGCCCAGCTCGTCGGCCCCCTCGAGCTTCGCTACGGTGTCGCCGTCGGCGACGACGTCGACCCGTGGTCCCTCGCCGAGGCAGCCTGGGTACCGCTGCGGGTCGTCACGACGGCGGGCGGGGGCGACCTGCCATCCACCGGGAACCACCTCCGGGTCAGCGGCGCGGAGGTTTCCGCCCTGCGGCGCGTCGGCGGAGCGCTCGAGCTGCGCGTCTTCAACCCGGGCGACGCCCCA
>JAKAQB010000146.1 GCA_021811865.1 Actinomycetes bacterium
AACTTGCGCTGGCCCCTGCCCAGACGGCGCCCCTCGAGCCGGTGAAACCCACCGTCCCCATCCAGTTGCGCGGTCGTCACGGACATCGGCCCCTCCCTCCGTCGGCCCCAGCTGAGGAGCCAGCTCGTATGTAACATGTAGCATGTCACTCTGCTCACACTGGGTCAACCCCCGAAAGGGACAGCTGAGGGAACCGCTGGTCCAGCACCGAACAGGAGCGCAGGCGGGCAGGCAGGCACGCGAGGTGGGCGACGCGACGGACCGAGTAGTACATTCGCCACTGGTGAGCCGCCGGTGAGCCCACAGGTAGATCTCGTGGAGAAGCACGCCATCGCTGGACTGCACCGGCTCGTGCCAGCGCGGCCGGGCAACGAGCAGATCGTGGACCTGCTGCGACGAGCCATCGTCGAGGGGAGCCTGGAGCCAGGCGCCCTATATTCGGTGCGCGAGATCGCGGAGGTGCTCGGAGTCTCACGGACGCCCGTCCGCGAGGCGTTCTTGCAATTGGCAAAGGACAACACAGTGCGCTTCGAGCGCAACCGTGGGGTTCGGATCGTAGAGATGTCTCCGCAGGACTTGGCGGAGATCTTCGAGATGCGCGAATGGCTTGAGGTGCCGGCCGCGGCACATGCCGCCGAACAGAGGACGGCGGCACAGCTGAGGTCGATGGAAGCATCGTTGGCGACCATGCAACGGGCGGTGGAGGTCGATGACGAGGCCGCCCTGTGGCGCAACGACCGTAAGTTCCATGACGCGGTGCTGAGGGCATCGGGCAACACGCGGCTGGCGGTCTACGTCGATGGCCTGCGAGACGTGGTGCTCCGTCGAGACTCCACCACCGTCCGCCATGGGCGGACGCCCGCTGCCATATTGGCCGAGCACCTTCCGATCCTCGAGGCGATCTCCCGGCGCGATGGCCCCGCAGCTGCCGACGCTATGGCGGCACATCTGCGCGCCACCCGGCAGATCCTGCTCGGCTCCGAGCATCCGCCTGCCGAGGTCTGACGGCTCTCGGCGGCCTTGGCGGGGCACCGCCGGACGGGGCCCCATGCCTCGATCGGTCAGGCACGTCACCACCACTCGGGCTTCGGGCACCAGAGCAATCGTGCTCGCCCGCTACGCCCGCAAAATGCATCCGGCCGATGCCATCGATCACTGGGCCTTCGCGTCGCTCAAGACCTCGCCCGGAGCGCCGGCCTTCTACGACCATCGCAGTGCGGCAGGCGACACCCATCACTCCGCGCTCCGACATCTCGGCGACCGTCTCGGTGGCATCCTCCAGGGCTGCCTCGCCACCCACACTCTCCACAGCGAGACGACCGCTTGGGGCCGTCGAGCAGAGGCCGAACTCACACGAGCTGCTTGACAGTTACTGCCGTGGGATATCTACTCACGCCCGCCCAGCGGGCGTGAGTAGAGGGCGTCGGGCGTCGGGCGGCGTCTCTGAGCCACCCGTGGGTGGTTTGCCGCGCCGGAGAGCCCACGCACCGCCATGCTGCGAGCGACTCGCCGTTCTCCTCGCCGGGTGGAGAGCGGGACTCAGCCGCCCTTCAGGGCGAGGATGCGCCGCACCGAGGCCTGCACCTGCCCGAGCGGGAGCGCCCCCGCTGCGACCGCCTGCTCGAGGGCCGCCACCGTCGGTTCGAAGTCGCCCGGCGAGGTGACCATCGCCATGTCGGCGCCGGACTCGATGGCCTTGGCGGCTGCCTCCGGGGCGGTGTAGCCGGCCGCCTGGATGGCGCCGGTGTCCAGGCTGTCGGTGAGGATGACCCCCCTGAAGCCGAGGTGGCGCAGGTAGGCGTAGGCGGCCGGCTCGAGCGATGCGGGGGAGCTGCCGAGGCCCGGCACGGTGGCATTGCTCATCATGATGACCGGCACGTGCCCCGAGATGGCGGCCTCGAAGGGCACGAGGTCGCGGTCCTCGAGCTGAGAGAGCGGAGGGACGCGGGCGGGACCGAGGTCGGTGTCGGCGCTCACGTGCCCGAGGCCGGGGAAGTGCTTGCCGACGGCCAGCACGCCTCCCTCGCGCAGGCCCTCGAGGAAGGCGACCCCGTAGGAGGCGGCCGCCGCCGGGTCCTCGCTGAAAGAGCGCAGGTTCTCTGCGCCGACGGTCTCGGTCGCCGGGGCGGCGTCGAGGACGGGCGCGAGGTCCATGTCGAGGCCGAGCCGCCTCATCTCCTGCGCCCGTCGGGCGATGAGGCGGCGCACCTGTGCCGGCGACATGCTGGCGGCCATCTCCCTCGGCCAGGGAACCGCACCGATGACCTCGGAGAGCCGTGCCACTCCGCCGCCCTCCTCGTCGGTCGAGACGAGCGGGCGCACCTCGGCCGCGGCCACCAGCCGGGCGATGCCGGCGCGGATGGCGGGACCCGAGCCCGCCGGGGGCTGGCCGAACAGGACGAGACCCCCCGCCCCGGCGCGCACGGCGGTGGACGACGAGGCGAGGTCGGAGAAGCTTCCGCCCACCATCACGAGCCGGGCGAGCAGCTCCTCCTCGCTCCAGCCGGCGAGCGACGTGGTCGTCGGCGTGACGGTGGCGGACGGCGGGGCCGTCGTGGTCGAAACGCTCGTCGTGGACGCCTGGGCGCTCGGCGGCGTCCCGTCGCTCGGCGCCTGACCCGAGGCCGCGCAGCCGCCGAGCAGCCCGACGAGGACGAAGAAGCCGAGAGGGCCGAGCAGAGCGCGACCCGGGCGTCCCTCTCCTGGGTCAACCCGGTGCGTGACCGCCCTCCCCGCCGGTCAGCACCTCTGGCTTCCCGCCCACGACAACGAGCGTGTGCTCGAATTGGGCGCTTCGGGCACCGTCTGGCATGGCGGCCGTCCAGCCGTCGTCCCACAGCCGCGCGCCGAAGGCGCCGGCGTTGATCATGGGCTCGATCGTGAAGGTCATGCCCTCCTCGACGAGCGTGTCCGCACCCGGGTCGAAGAAGTGAGGGATGGACAGGCCGTTGTGGAAGACCGTCCCGATGCCGTGCCCGGCGAAGGACCGCACCACGCTGAAGCCCGAGGCCTCCGCCTGGCGCTGGACCGCCCGTCCGATGTCGGAGACCGGGTGGTCGGCTGCGGCGGCGTCGATCCCGAGGGCGAGGCAGCCACGGGTGACCTCGAGGAGGCGCGCCGACACCGGGTCGAGGGCTCCGACGCCGAAGGTGGCGTTGTTGTCGCCGTGAACCCCCTCGAGGAAGACGGTGAAGTCGGCGTTGACGATGTCGTCCTCGGTGAGGGGCCGGTCGTCGGGGATGCCGTGGCAGATGACCTCGTTCACCGACGTGCAGATCGACTTCGGGAAGCCCCGGTAGTCGAGCGGGCTCGGGTAGGCGCCGAAGCTGGCGCAGGCTTCGTGGGCGACGGCGTCGAGCTCGTCAGTGGTCACCCCCGGTGCCACCGCCGTCCCGGTCGTCTCGAGCACGGCCGGCGCAACCCGTCCCGCCCGCCGCATCCTCTCGATGGTGGCGGCGTCCTTCACGAACGGCTCGCGCGTCCGCTTCGGCCGGCCGTCCTCGGCGTAGTCGGGCCGCTCGATCCCGACCGGCACCTGGCGCCGGGGGCTCGTCGCCCCCGGACGCACCGTCTCGCCCGGGGCGCGGTGGCAGCGCTTGAATTTGCGGCCGCTGCCGCACCAGCACGGGTCGTTCGAGCGGATCGTCACCTCCGCCTCGCCTCGAGCCATCGCTCCACCTCGGGGCGGAGCCAGAGCTTCGGCCGTCCGACACCGAGATCGACCACCGGTCGCGGCATGTCGGGGTAGCGGCGCTGGTAGGTGCTGACGCTGTTCGGATGGGCGAGCTTCATGAGCACGGCCAGCTCCTGGGCGTCCGCCAGATCGTCGGTGTCGACGACGGGACTCATGAGCCTAGTCTAACCCCCTAGACAGCCCCGGCGGGGCGCCGGTGTCAGTCCGCCAGCGCCGGGAGGGTGCTCTCGACCACCGCCCTCGCCACCACCCTGCTGCCGAGGAGGGCGACCATGCTCGCGACGAGGGCGATCCCCCCGCCGACGGCGAAGGAGAGGCTCGGTCCGGCCGCGTCGACGAGCACCCCGCCGAGCGCCGCTCCGGCGGAGGCCCCGAGCTGGAGGGCGCTCGCCACCCAGCTGAAGGCCTCGACGGAGACCGACGGCGCCGCGGTGCGGCCGACCAGGTCGTAGAGCAGGCTGAAGCCCGGGGCGATGGCGCTGCCGGCGAGGAAGAGCAGGGCGTACAGCGGGCCGACCCCGGTCGCCGACACGAGCAGGGCGAAGCCCATCGCCGCCGTCGCCATGAGCGGGGCGACGGCAAAGGCGCCTGCGTGGGCGACCCGGGAGCCGAACAGCAGACCTCCCACGAGCGAGCCGGCGCTCCACAGGACGAGCAGCAGGCCGGCTTGGTGGGCGTCGTGGTGACGACCGGCGAAGGCGACGACCGCTACCTCGACGGCTGCGATGGCGGTGAGGAAGAAGCCGGCGGTGAGCGAGAGGACGTTCAGCGCCGGTGTGCGCGCCCGCGGCCGCGGGACACCGTCGAGGCTTGTGTGGCGGTGGGGGTCGGACCGCCCGGCCGTGGCCGGGTGCGTCGTCACGGCGAGCGTCCCGGCCAGGCCGAAGACGCCGCTCAGCACGAGCGCTGCCCCCGGGCTCGCCAGGGTGCTCGACAGGGCGACGAGCGCCGGGCCGACCATGAAGGTGACCTCCTGCAAGGTGGCGTCGATGGCGTAGAGGCTGCTCGTCTGCTCGGCCGGCACGAGGTGGCGCCAGAGGCTCCGGACGGCGGGTGCCACAGGGGGCAGGCTGAGGCCGGTAGCGGCCGCCAGCAGGAAGAGGGGGAGGCTGTCGCCGACGGGGACGAGCGCCAGGGCGACGAGGCCGGCGGTGTTGCCGACGCTCGCCGTCACGAGCACCGGGCGGCGTCCGAGGGTGTCGGCCAGGCGCCCGAGAGCGGGTGAGCCGAGGGCGGTGCCGAGCACGAACGAGGCGGTGACCGCCCCGGCGCGGCCGTAGGAACCGGTGCCGTGTGCCACCCGGAGGATGATCGCCAGGTTCACCATGGCGACCGGCAGGCGGGCGACGAGCGAGGTGGCGAGGAGGAAGCGGACTCCGGGGGCGCGCAGCACCACCTTGTAGCCGGCCCGGGTCACCCCCCCATCTTGTCCGCGCCTCTCGGGGCCCCGGCGCCGCCGGGGCAGGCTCACCTCGGCGGCCGGAAGGAGCTGTGGGCGAGACGTCCAGAGGGCGCCCGCAGCCGCCGGCGGTGGCGCTCGATCCGCTCGTCGAGCTCGGCGAGGAAGGCGGACAGGCGCTCGAGCTTGGCGGTCACCTCGCCCCGGACGC
>JAKAQB010000054.1 GCA_021811865.1 Actinomycetes bacterium
CTGCACACCACGTGGTTCCCGGTCTATCCGAAGCGACCATTGCCGCCCACTGACGAGCTTCATGATGGGTCAGATCCGAGGCGCCTGCATGACTATGCAAGACGCGAGCCGTTCCGCGACAGCCTGCCAGAGATCATTTTCCGGACACCGGTGGTTTCCGGCCGGGTCACCTGCGCCCGTCATGCTCGTCGACATATCAGCACGGGCTGATGACATGAGGGCTCGTCGATGCGACGGGAAAGGTGGCTCGCTGTGGGTGATCAGACGGCGTCGGTGACCGAGCTGTACCGACCGCTCGACGAGGCCAAGGTGGGCCGCAAGCACTGGCTGACGGTGTTCACCGCCGGCATGGGGTTCTTCACCGACGCGTATGACCTGTTCATCATCGGCACGGTCACGGTGCTGCTCACGCCGATCTTCCACCTGAGCACCAACCAGATCTCGCTGCTCAACTCGGCGTCGCTGTTGGCATCGGTGGCCGGTGCGCTCACCTTCGGCAAGCTCATGGACCGCTTGGGCCGAAAGCGCATGTACGGCGTGGAGGTGGCGATCCTCGTGGTCGGCGCCATCTTGACGGCGTTTGCCTGGACCTTCACCTCGCTGTTCATCTTCCGACTCATCGTCGGCTACGGGGTGGGTGGCGACTACGCCACTTCGGCGGTGATCACCTCGGAGTATGCCAACAAGCGCTCCCGGGGTCGCCTCGTGGGCTCGGTGTTCGCCATGCAAGGCCTTGGCCTCATGGCTGGCCCGGCGATCGCGTCGATCTTCCTCGGTGCGGGGGTGCCCAACGGCATCGCCTGGCGGCTCATGCTCGGCCTCGGCGCCGTCCCTGCCGCTTCGGTCATCTACTTGCGGCGCAAGATCCGAGAGACGCCCCGCTACACCTTGAGCGTAAAAGGCGACGTGGCGACCACGGCGGCCACGGTGGCCTGGGTGACGGGTCGCCAGCCCGCCGTTGGGGGCAACGGCTCGAGCCCGGCCGCTGCCACGAGCCCGGCGCTCGGCAACGGCAACGGCGTGCGGGTCCGGCTCACCTCCAAGCCGTTCCTCCTGCGCCTGGTCGGCACCGCGGGGAGCTGGTTCTTGATGGACATCGCCTTCTACGGCAACTCGGTGTCGAGCCCGCTCATCTTGAAGCTGCTCCAGCCGAAGGGCACGCTGCTCGACCACACCCTCATCTCGCTTGCGATCTTCGCTGTCGCTGCTTTCCCCGGCTACTGGCTGGCGGTGTTCATGATGGACCGCATCGGACGAAAGCGCATCCAGTGGCAGGGCTTCGCCGTGATGACCGCCGCATTCGCCCTCATCTGGCTGCTCCCCGATGGCGCTACAGCGGTCGGCGTGTTCCTGCCACTGTTCGCCATCAGCTACTTCTTCATCGAGTTCGGTCCCAATGAGACGACCTTCGTCTACCCCTCGGAGATCTTCCCGACCGCCGTTGTCGCCGCTCACTGAAATCTGCCAGAGGTGCTCACTGAAATCTGCCAGTTGACCCCCGGCCTATGAGTTCGGTTGGTTGTGACTCTACGTGGCGGCCCCTCCTTTCGTCCTCCTCGGGGAGCGATCCCGGACATTTCCCCTGCTCGGCTCCCCGGTGGATGGGCCCACCGGACCACCTTGCGGGCCTCCTGAGGCATCTGAGCGGGCGCGGTGGCCCCGATATCGCGTCACGGATCGGTCCGTGGCTCGCCGAGAGGATTGCGGCGCGACCGGAGCCGCTCGGAGCGGGCGCGGTGCTCGCGCATGCGATAGGAGTCGCCGTCGATGTTGAACACGACGCTTCTGTGCAAGAGGCGGTCCAACATGGCACCCGCTGCCATGGGATCATCGAAGATCTTCCCCCACGACCCCACGGCCAAATTGGTGGTCAGGCACACGCTGCCTTTCAGGTAGCGCTGGCTGATGACCTGGAACAGCGCGGCAGCGGCCTCGGAGGCCATGGGCAGATACCCCACCTCGTCGATGACGAGCAGTCTCGGCCCGGCGAAGAAGCGCATGACCGTCGCCCAGCGCCCCTCCAGCGCGGCCCGGTGGCATCTGGCGGCCAGGTCGGCCGCCGAGGTGTAGTAGGTGCGGTAGCCGGCCTCGATGGACGCTCTGGCCAGACACACCGCCAGCATCGTCTTGCCCACCCCCGGCGGCCCGATGAACAGCACGTTGGTGGCGTCCTCCAGAAAGCGCAGGGTGGCGAGTTCCTGGATCATGGAGCGGTCCACCGACGGCTGGGCGTCGAAGTCGAAGTCCTCGATCCGCCAGGGGGCAGGGAGGCGGGCGAAGCGCTCGAGGCTGGCACGGCGGCGCTCGGCGGTGGCGTGCACCTCCACGTCGGTGAGGGCTTTGAGGAACGCGCTGGGCGACAGCTTCTGGCGCTGGGCGGCGTCGAGGGCCCCGGGCAGCGCCTCGGCCGCGGCGTGCAGGCGCAGGTAGGCGAGATTGGACCTGAGCTGCTGGTAGAGGGAGTCGCCGCTCATGGCCGGGCCTCGTCCTGGGAGCTGGCCATGTCCTCCACCAGGGCCTGGTAGCGCTCCAGCGACACCACGACGTCGTGGTCCTCGAAGCCGGCCAGCAGCTTCTTCGCCTCGGCCCGGGCCCGCTCGCCCGGTGGGCGGTTGGCCTTGCGCGCACAGGGCCGATCGGTGGTGAAGGCGGAGAGCACCTCGTGCTCCACGGCGGCCCGATGGACGGGGTGGCGCACGACATATCCCGCCCCGGGCGTCTGTCGGCGGTGGCGGGCGAGCAACAGGCCCGAGGCAGAGACGATCTCGATCCCCTCTGTCCCCAGCCGATGGCGCACGACGACCTCGGCCCCCATGAGACCGGGCGGCACCGAGTAGGCGTTGCCCTCGAAGGAGACGAGACAGGACCGGTCCACCTTGTGGTGCGCCTCGATCGTGGCCGGGTACGAAGCGGCAGGCAGCGGGAGCAGCGCCTCGAGCGAGGCCAGATCGCCCACCGTCGGGCGGCGCCGACCCTTGGCGGCCAGGTGGGCGGTGGCGGCTTCCTCGGAGCCGAGGAGCTCGGCGAGACGGGCGAGAGGGCGCGGGCGGTGGTCCCCGGTCGTCTCGCAGAAGCGGTCGAAGGTGGCCTGGGCCTCGGCCCTGGTCGTCGCCGTCATCGTGCGCCAGAAGCGCTCCGAGGAGAAGTGCACGCCCTTTTCGACGGCCCCCTTGCGGTTTCCCCGCCGCGGCGGGCAGGCCACCACCGTCACGCCATAGTGCTTGGCCACCGGCACGAAGCTGCGCTGGACGACACCAGTGCCCGGATCGACCACCGTGGCCATGCGGTCCACCCGCCAGGCCCGGGCGGTGCCACCGAAACGGCGCAGGACCTGGTCCATGGCCTCGATGAGATGCGGCTGGTCCTCGGAGCAGGCGAAATATCCCCGAGTCTTGCCCGAGCACGGGAGCGTGGCGAGAAGCAGGTGGGCGTCCTCGCCCCAGGGGGCTTCGGGCAGCTCGTCCCAGTCCCACTGCAGCTCGGCGCCGGGCGGGTGGGCGATGTCGATCGTCATCCGTCCGTTCACCCCGGCACACGCCTCGCAGTGCGGTCGCAGGGCCCACCGGCGCAGGCCCCTGGTGAAGGTGGGGTAGCTGCTCGGGTAGCCGAGGGCCACGACCTCGTCGTAGAGGGCGCTGGCCCACACATGGGCGTCGTCGGCGAAGCGGGCCCGCAGGTAGGGGATGTACTGCTCGAAGGGGTCCGGCCCGGCCCGCCGGCGCTCTCCGGCCACGCGCACGCCGTTCAGGTGGTTGCGGATGGTCTCCCGGCTCCGGCCCAGGTGGCGGGCGATGGCCGAGATCGACCAGCCTCGGGCTCGTAGTGCTGTCGCTTCCATGTCCTCGTTCCCTGTGAACATGAGAGAGGTCCCCTTTCTGAGGCTTGGGCTTGGACACCCAAAGCCTCAGGAGGGGGCCACCCTCGGTGGTGGATGGTCGGTTCACCAGGGGTCGGAACTGGCAGGTTTCAGTGAGCAGGTTTGGCAGGCTCTACGTGAGCGTGGTCACCGTGCGCGGCACCGGGGACGGGATCTCGGCTGCGGCGGGCAAGTTCGGGGCGTTCCTCGGCGCCCTGTTCGTCCCCCACCTGCTCACGGCCGTCGGGATCAGCGGGGTGATGGGGGTGATGGCCGGGGTGTCGGCCATCGGTATCGTCCTCACCTTGGTGGCGCTGCCCGAGCCCAAGGGCCAGACCCTCGAGCTCGCTTCGGGGGAGGTCGAGCCTGACATGGCGGTGACGGGAGCCTCGGCCCGATGACCGCCGGCCATGGTGGAGCTGTGACCGGCGCCTCAGTTCGTGGCGAACGCCAGGGCCGGGTCTCGATGCTCTGCGCCCAGGACGTGGTCGTGGACCTCGACGCTCACCTGGTGCGGGTCCGGGACCGGGTGGTGGTGATGCCGCACAAGGAGCTGCGGCTCCTCGCGGCGCTGGTGGGATCGGCCGGGAAGGTGGTTGCTCGGAGCCAGCTCACCAACGACATATGGGGACCCGGCGTCGCTCCGTCGAAGTCGCTCGACGTGCACATCCGCCGGCTCCGGCGGCATATCGAGCCGGACCCGAGCCGACCTCGCTACATCCGCACGGTGCGCGGCTTCGGGTACATCTTCGACACCGTCCGGCCATCACGTCCGGCGGACCGGCACGAGGTCTCGGTGGTGCGGCAGTTGCGCGAAGGGGGGCGCCGGGCGTGCTGAGCACGTCGCCGCCCGACGTCGCCGCCCAGCTGCTCGCCGACCCGCTGCGGGCTCGGATCGTGGCGCTGCTCGCCGCTGAGACCATGTGCACCTGCCACCTCGTCGAGGAGACCGGTGCCCGCCAGACGACCATCTCCCACCACCTGCGGCTCCTCCGGGAAGCGGGGTGGGTGGAGACCGAACCGTGTGGACGCTTCACCTACTACCGGCTGCGTCCCGAGCCGCTGCGTGCCCTTTCGGCCGAGCTGGATGTCCTGGCCGATGCTGCGGCGCAGGCCGCGGACCGTAGGCGCCCCTGCTGAGCTATACGACGGGTTCACACAGGCCTCGCTGGCCAGAGCCGACCGCAACCGGGGAGCGTTCAGGCGCCGAGGCAACGGCAGAGGGCCGCGAGACGGTCGGGCGCGACCTTCCACCAGGTCTTTCGGCCTCGCCGCTCCCCGACGATCAGACCAGCCTCGGCGAGCACCTTGCTGTGGTGCGAGATCGTCGGCTGGCTCCGCCCGAGCAGGGCCTCCATGTCACAGGCACACGCCTCGCCATGGGTTGCGACCAGCGACAGCAGCCTGAGGCGTACTGGGTCCGCGAGTGCCTCGAGCACCCGGGCCACCGCGGTCGCTTCGGCGTCGCTCAGCGGCGCCTCCACCAGTGACCTGCAGCACGCCAACGAACTGCTCACTGGCGGGCGGGCTGCTGCACCAAGGGCCATCCCCGCATCTCGATCTTCAGCCCGAGCGCACGGCTGGGCGGGCGGGCGGCCCCGGATCGCCCGACGGCGCGAGGAGCTGGGCGAGGGCGCTGAGGCGTTCGGGCACGAGGCGGTAGTAGGCCCAGTTCCGACGCCGGGACCGGGTCACGATCCCGGCGTCGAGCAGGACCTTCAGGTGGTGGCTGACCGTCGGTTGGGAGAGCCCGAGGGGGGCGACCAGGTCGCACACGCAGGCCTCGCCTCCCCGGGCGACCTGGATGAGGCTGACCAGCTGCAGCCGGGCGGGGTCGGCGACCGCCCGGAGCACGGCGGCGAGCGCCTCGGCTGCTGACCGGCCGAGCGGCGCTTCGGACAGCGTCGGCCAGCACACGTCTTCTGCTGTGCTCTGGACCGGGCTCGCTGGGATTGTGGGCCGCAGGGTGGTGGGCACAGCGTCATTTTACCATGCTGCATCGACGCAGATCGATGCGCCTGCGACCAGCGGTGCTATATTGACCTGTGTCGATGCCGCTGTCGGCGGGGCCCGAGAGAACACAAGAGCAGGAAGGAGTGGTGATGGTGGAGGTTGCTGGTGTGGAGGTGCGAGTGTTCGACCCGCCGTTGTGCTGTGCGAGCGGGGTTTGCGGTCCGTCGGTGGACCCGGCGCTGTCGGAGGCGGCGGCCGACTTCGCGTGGCTGAAGGCGCAGGGGGCGTCGGTGACTCGGGTCAACCTGGCCCAAGAGCCCGAGGCGTTCGTGGCGGAGGCGAAGGTGGCCCGGCTGATGGCCGCCTTCGGCGACGACGCGCTGCCGGCGGTGCTGGTCGGTGACCGGGTGCTCTGCCACGGCCGCTACCCGACGCGGGCCGAGCTGGCCGAGGCCGTCGCCGCCCGCAGCGCGGCGAGCGGACCACAGGTGCTAGCGGCAGCCGGCGGTGGGTGCGCTCCCGGTTCGGGGTGCTGCTGATGGCCGCCTCGTTGCATGGCCGAGACGCTGCCCTGGCGGGCTTGCCGAGGCTTGGCTTCGATCACTGGGGCACTCGCTTCGTCCTTTTCACCGGCAAGGGCGGGGTGGGCAAGACCACCATCGCCGCGGCGAGCGCCCTGGCGCTCGCACAGGCGGGACGCCGTGTGCTGTTGGTGAGCACCGACCCGGCGTCGAACCTAGCCGACGTGTTCGCCCAGCCGGTGGGGCCCAAGCCGTCTGCGGTCGAGGCGGTGGCGGGGCTGTGGGTGGCCGACCTCGACCCTGTCGCCGCCGCGGCCGACTACCGCGAGGCGATGGTCGGCCCCTACCGGGGCGTGCTGCCCGCCTCGGCGCTCGGCGCGATCGAAGAGCAGCTGTCGGGGGCGTGCACGGTGGAGGTGGCTGCCTTCGGGAAGTTCACCGCGCTGCTCGGCACAGACGGTGCGGGGGTCCCCGGCGGCGTGGACCACTTGATCTTCGACACCGCGCCGACCGGGCACACGCTTCGCATGCTGGAGCTGCCCCGGGCGTGGGAGGACTTCTTGTCGACCAACGACGCCGGGGTGAGCTGTCTCGGCCCACTGTCTGCGCTCGCCGCCCAGCGGGCCCAGTTCGCCGCCGCGCTCGAGGCGCTGCGCGACGCCCGGCGCAGCACCGTGGCGCTCGTCACGCGGCCCGAGGGGGCGGCGCTCGCCGAGGCGGCACGCTCGGGTGCCGAGCTCAGCGACAGTGGTCTCGCCCACCAGGTGCTGGTGGTCAACGGCGTCTTTGTCGCCCCTGTCGACGGCGACGCCTTGGCGGCAGCGTTCGCCGGCCGCCAACAGCGCGCCTGGGCAGCCCATGTCGATTCGCTCGGCCTCCCAGCTGAGCGGTTTGCCGTCGGCCTGGAGGGCGCGGAGCTGATCGGGCTCGACGCCCTGGCAGCCCTTGCCGATGGCGGGTCCGCTGCGCCGGCGCAGCGACCAGCCACCTGGTCGGTCGCGGCTGGGGCCAGCACCGCCGAGGGGTCCTCGCCGGCTGGCGTCGAGGACCTCGTCGAGGCGCTGGAGACGTCCGGGCCGTCGTTGGTGTTGGTGATGGGAAAGGGCGGGGTCGGCAAGACCACCGTTGCCGCCGCGCTAGGCGTCGCCCTCGCGGAGTCGGGAGAGCAGGTGACGCTGTCGACCACCGACCCTGCCGCTCACCTGGCGGCCACGGTCGGTGCCAGTCTGCCCGGGACCCTCCGGGTCGAGCGGATCGACCCGGAGGCCGAAGTGGCGCGTTATGCAGCTGAGGTCCTCGCCGACGTGGCGGGGCTCGACGCCGAGGCGCGCCAGGTCCTCGAAGAGGATCTGCGTTCGCCGTGCACCGAGGAGATCGCCGTGTTCCGGGCCTTCGCCCGCACCGCGGCGGGCGCCAAGGACCGCTACGTCGTGGTGGACACCGCCCCGACCGGGCACACCTTGTTGCTCCTCGACGCCACCTTGAGCTACCACAGGCAGCTGGCCCGCTCGGCCGGGGCGGTGCCCGAGGACGTCGCGGCGTTGCTGCCCGCGCTACGCGACCCCGAGCGCACCAAGGTGGTCGTGGTCACCGTCGCCGAGACCACCCCGGTCGCAGAAGCCGCCCGCCTCGTCGAAGACCTGGCCCGGGCCGGGATCACCCCTTACGGCTGGGTGGTGAACAACACCCTGGACCCCTCTGCCACCACCGACGCGCTGCTCGGCGCCCGCGCCGGCCTGCAGCGCCCTCAGTTGGAGCGGGTGCGCCGCCTCGCCGAGCGGGTCTGGAAGCTTCCCTGGCAGCTCGAACCACCCGTCGGCGCCGAGCGGCTCGCCGCCCTCGCCGGTGCTGGGAGGGCCCGGTGAGCGAGCCGGGCCCGGCGTGGCCCTGCGTGACGGTGGGCGAGTTGATGCTGGCACCCCCGGCGCCGCTTCGCCCCGACGCAGCGCTTCGAAGCGCCGTGCAGGCGCTCGCCGACGCCGACCTGGTGGCGCGCCCGGTCACCGACGAGACCGGGCGCCTGGTCGGGATCTTGGACGAAGAGGACCTGCTGGTCTTGGCCGAGGACCCCCACCTGGTCGAACAGGAAGCCGAGCTGTCCCGGTTCTGGCCGCTCGGCGGCGGCCGGCGCGCCCGAGAGCATCTCCGGCTCATCCACGCCAGACAGGTCTCCGAGGTGATGCGCCACCACCCGCCCGTCATCCACCCCTCGGCGCGCTGCGAGCACGCGGCGGAGGTGATGGCCGACCACCACCTGAGCGTGCTCGCCGCGGTCGACGACGACGGCCGTCTCGTCGGCGTGCTCACCCGCCGAGCGCTGCTCCAAGCGTGGTGGGCGGGGCGGCTGTGCTGAACCTGGACGGGGCCGGGCTCACCATCGCGGCGGTGGCGATCTTCGTCGCCACGCTGACCCTGGTCATCGCCCAGCCCAAGGGGCTCTCGATCGGCTGGTCGGCGACCGGCGGCGCCTTGGTGGCCCTGGCGCTCGGGGTGGTGCACCTGGCGAACGTGGCCACGGTGTGGGGGATCGTGTGGAACGCCACGGCGACCTTCGTGGCGGTCATTGTCATCTCCTTGGTGCTGGACCGGGTCGGGTTCTTCGAGTGGGCCGCGCTGCACATGCTGCGCGCGGCCCGGGGCAGCACGCTGCGAGCCTTTTTCTACTTGCTCGTGCTCGGCGCCGCGGTCGCCGCCCTGTTCGCCAACGACGGCGCCGCGTTGATCCTCACCCCGATCGTCTACGAGCAGATGCGCGCCCTCGGCTTCGAGCGCCGCCAGGCGCTGCCGTTCGTCATGGCCGCCGGGTTCATCGCCGACACCACCAGCCTCCCGCTCGTGGTCTCGAACCTGGTCAACATCGTGAGCGCGAACTTCTTCCACGTCGGCTTCGTCACCTACGCGACGACCATGGCCCCCGTCGACCTGGTCTCCTTCGCCGCCAGCACCGGGGTGCTCTACGCCTTCTACCGCCGGTCGCTGCCTGCCCGCTACGACCCCGAGGCGCTCCCCGTGCCGGAGAAGGCCATCCGCGACACCAGGCTGTTCCGGGCCGGCTGGGCCGTGCTCGGGGTGCTGCTCGGCGGCTACCTCCTCTCCGAGCCGCTGCACTTCCCGGTCTCGGTCCCCGCGGCGGCCGCCGCGGCCGCCTTCCTTCTCCTCGCGGCCCGCTCGGAGGCGCTGTCTTCTGCCAAGGTGCTGCGAGAAGCCCCCTGGAAGATCGTGGTGTTCTCGGTCGGCATGTACCTGGTGGTCTTCGGGCTGCGAAATGCCGGGCTCACCGCCTACCTCTCCGACGCACTGCGAGGCGCCGCCCACGCCGGGGTGGTGCCGGCCGCGCTCGCCAGCGGCTTCGGCGCCGCAGGGCTGTCCGCGGTGATGAACAACATGCCGACCGTGCTCATCGGAGCGCTGTCGATCCACGGGGCGCACCTCGCCGGCCTGACCCACACGGCCTCGGTCTACGGCAACGTCGTCGGATCGGACCTCGGCCCCAAGTTCACCCCGATCGGTTCGCTCGCCACCTTGTTGTGGCTGCACGTGCTCGAGACCAAGGGCATCAAGATCAGCTGGGGCCAGTACTTCCGCCAGGGCATCGTCCTCACCGTCCCCGTCCTTGCGATCACCCTGCTGGCCCTGGCCGGCTGGGTCGCCCTCGTCCACTAACAGACGCCACTGCCAACACACGTAGACACGTAGAAGGAGATTCAACCGATGAACTGTTTGGACTGCGCCCGAGACCGCCACCTCCTCGTGCCTGCGGTCGCCACCTGCATCGACTGCGGGGCCGGCGCCTGCACGGAACACCTCGTGATACGCCAGCACCGCCTCACCCGGGTCGAGCCGCTCATCCGCCATGTCCCGGTCGAGCCCGTAGCGCGGCGGGTGCGCTGCGGCACCTGCGACGCCGCCAGGAAGGCCGCCCATGCGCCCACGGGGAGCCGGGCCCGAGCCGAGCGGCGGTCGGCATGACCCGCCTGCTTTGCATCGGAGGAAGCGACGGCGGCATCTCCGCCGCGCTGAGCGCCCGGGAGCTCGACGCCAGCGCCGAGGTCACCGTCATGCTCACGGATGCCTACCCGAACTTCAGCATCTGCGGCATCCCCTACTACGTCTCTGGTGACGTCGCCGACTGGCACGACCTCGCCCACCGCAGCCGGGCCGACCTCGAATCGCTCGGCATCGGCCTCCTCACCGACACCACCGCCCGACGCATCGACGTCGACGCGCACGAGGTCACCGCCACCGACGTCTCCGGGCGCGAGCAGACCGTCGGCTACGACCGCCTCGTCGTCGCCACCGGCGCCGTGCCGGCCCGACCCCCCATCGCCGGCCTGGAGCGGCTCGGGCCGACCGACGGCGTCCACCTGCTGCACACCATGGGCGACACCCACGCCGTCATGGCGACGCTCACCGCCCGCCAGCCCCAGCGCGCCGTCATCGTCGGCGCCGGCTACATCGGCTTGGAGATGGCCGAAGGGCTCTCGGCCCGAGGGATCGCCGTCACCGTCCTCGAAGCCCTCCCCCACGTGCTGCCCACCTTGGACGGCCCCCTCGGCGACCTCGTCGCCGGCGAGCTCGCCGCCCACGACGTCGAGGTTCACACCGCCACCACCGTCACCGCCATTGCCGCCGATGGCCGCGGGCTCACCGTCCACGCCGCGCCCACCGGCGGCGACCTGAACGCCGCGCCCCTCGAGCTGCACACCGAGATCGTTCTCGTCGTCACCGGTGTCACCCCCGACACCGCCCTCGCCCGGGCGGCCGGGTTCCCGGTCACCCAGAAGGGCGCCATCCGAATCAACCGGCACATGGCGACGGGTCTCCCCGACGTCTTCGCAGCGGGCGACTGCGTCCTCACCCACCACGTGCTCCTCGGCGAGACCTACCTCCCCCTCGGCACCACCGCCCACAAGCAGGGTCGCATCGCCGGCGAGAACGCCCTCGGCGGCGAGCGCCGCTTCGAAGGCAGCCTCGGCACCCAGGTCGTCAAGGTCTTCGACCTCGTCGCGGCGCGCACGGGCATCCGCGACCACGAAGCTGTCCCCGCCGGCTACGAGCCGCGCACCGTCGCCGCGGCCGCCGACGACCACAAGGCCTACTACCCCGGAGCCACCACCGTGTACGTCCGCACCACCGGCGACCTCACGACGGGCCGCCTCCTCGGCGTGCAGATGGTCGGGACCATCGAAAGCGCCGTCCACAAGCGCATCGACACCGCCGCGACCGCCATCTACGCCCGCCTCGGCATCGACCAGGTGAGCGACCTCGACCTCTCCTACACCCCGCCGCTCGGCAGCCCCTGGGACGTCCTCCAGGTCGCCGCTCAACGCTGGACTGCTGTCGCCACCCCGGCGGGTGGTGACCACCACGGCTCAGCCGCGAGGTCGCGCCAGGGGTGACACGATGGGAACATGCCCGACGTCGCTCGCTACCGCGGGGCGCTGCTCGGCGTCCTCGTCGGCGACGTGCTCGGCGTGCCGTTCGAAGGCCACCGCGGCGTGGTGCCCGCCACCGAGCTCGCCCTCGTCCTCGCCGACGACGCGACTTCCACCCTGCGCTACAGCGATGACACGGCGATGACGATGGCGCTCGCCGAGTCGCTGCTGCGAGCCGGCGGCGTCGACGAGGACGATCTCGCCCGGGCCTTCGTCCGTCACTGGGCGTCGGGACCCCAGCGCGGCTACAGCACGAGCACCCCCAGGCTGCTCGCCGCCTTGCACGCCGGCACCCCGTGGTCCGACGCAGCGGCCGCCCGGCCCGGCGTCCCTGCCCGGGCGAGCAACGGGGCGGCCATGCGCGTCACGTCGGCCGCCCTCTACGCCGCGGGGAACGTCGAGGCGGCCGCCGAGATCGCCCGCCGCAGCGCCCGGGTGACCCACCCGCATCCGGCCGCCCACGCGGGCGCGTGCGTGCACGCCGCGGCAGTCGCCGAGGCGCTGTCGCACCCCGCCGGGGTGCCGCTGGACGCCCACCGCTTTGTCGCCACGGCCGGCGCGGTGTCGGACGACCCTGCCCTCAGCGCTGGGCTCCAGGCGGCAGTCGAGCTGTCCTCGCACCCCGACGCCCACGAGATCGCCGGCCGCATCGGCACCTCGATCCTCGCCAGCGAGTCCGTGCCGGCCGCCATCTGCGCGTTCTTGAGCCATCCCGGCTCGTTCACCGTCGCGGTCACCCTGGCTGTGAGCCTCGGCGGTGACACCGACACCATCGCGGCGATGACCGGTGCTCTCGCCGGCGCGCTGCTCGGAGAGCCCGCCATCCCGAGGCGCTGGGTCGATCGGGCCGAAGCCGCCCCGCAGGTGCGGCTCCTCGCCGACGGGCTCTTCGCCCGGGGACAGCCCACGGAGCGCCAGCGGTGACCGTCGGCTGCACACGACCGAGCTTCCGGCGCCAACGTGCTCGCCCGCGCTGCAGGGGCGTGAGCCCCTGGCCCGCTACGACGGCTACGGCGCGTGCCCGTTCACCACTGCCCGGGGCAGGATGCTCCTCGCCGAGCCCGACTACAGCCTCACCCCGCACCCGACGCTGGCTTTCATCGACACCCAACGCGACGCCACCACGTGTGGCTCCTCGAGCGCCACGAGCTTCCCGCCTTCTCCTGGCGTGTCATGGGCTCCGGTCTCGGCTGAGCGCGCTGCTGGTCTCTCCCGCCTGCTCCTCGAGCGTCCCGGCGAGGCGGCGGAGGAAGGCGCGTCGTGTCGCCCGTCCCCGCTCCTCGAGCACGGAAATCGCCGGCCACACCGCGACGCCGTGGAAGCCGAAGGTGCCCTCGGCGTGCAGCTCGGCCCGTTCAGGGTCGACGGGCTCGGATGATCGCCGAGCCGGCATGCGGGTGGACGCGGTGGGTCTCGACGATCTCGACGTCGACGAACCCAGCGTCGTGGAGGAAGGTCGAGTACTCCTCGCGGGTCAGCGCCCCGGCAATGCAGCCGGTCCAGCTTGCCATGTCCTGTTTGGTGGCCTCGTCCATGTCGGGGTCGGCGATGACGTCACTGACGGCGAACCGGCCGTCCGGGCGCAGGACGCGTGCCGCCTCGCCGATGACGGACGCCTTGTCGGTGGACAGGTTGATGACGCAGTTCGAGATGACGACGTCGACCGACGCGTCGGGGAGGGGGATGTCCTCGATCTGGCCCTTGAGGAACTCCACGTTCGACACCCCGGCATCAGCTGCGTTCCGGCGGGCAAGCCCGAGCATCTCGTCGGTCATGTCGAGCCCGTAGGCCTTGCCGTCGGGGCCGACTCGGCGAGCGGAGAGGATCACGTCGATCCCTCCTCCAGAGCCGAGGTCGAGCACCATCTCGCCGGGGTGCAGCTCGGCCACCGCCGTCGGGTTGCCACACCCGAGGGAGGCGGATGCTGCGGCATCGGGAACGTCGCTCAGCTCCTCGGTGCCATAAAGCGAGGAGCCGAAGGTGGAGGCCTCCTGTCCGTCCCGAGCGCAACAGGACGACCCCCGGCTTGCCGTGACCGCCAACTCGCCATAGCGACGGCGGACGGACTCTCTGGTCTGGTCCTCGTTCACGTTCGTGGGTGCCTCCGTTGGGACCAACCTCACATCGACTGTCATCAATATATAGCGAGGCCAGGACTCTGACAAGGCATCTTGGCGATCTTGCGGAGTGCCGGCCATCGAGAAACTGCGGAGGGTCAGACAGCTCGCGACGTCGCAGTCACCGCTCTGCGTCTCGGGACCCGCTCGGTCTGTCCCGAGATACCCGTCGCGCCACCTCGAGCGCCTGGTCCGCTCCGAGATCTGCCCGCGCCGCCATCCAGCAGGCCAGCGGCGCCGCGGCACGCTCGGACGCGTGAGCTGCCTCTGCCGCCACAGCGAGGATCAACTCCACCTCGTTCTCGGGCAGAGCCGGAACGCCGAGGGCGGCCGCAAATGCTTGGATCCAATCGTCCCGATCCATCATCGATCGCCGTAGCCTGTTGCGTCATCGGTCGCCCGACCCCACACCCGAGGCTCGGCCACCGCCACCTCTGGGATCGACAGCGCGCTCTTTTGTACCCAGCCCTCGATCAACCCTGCCATGCCCTGCCAGTACGAGCCGGTCACCCGTTCCCGCACCTCGGCCGCGTAGCGGGGCACCCATTGGAGCAGATGACCAGCCAGGAACTGCTGGCCGAGGCCGACCTTTGGATCTTGACCGCAGTCCATGGTCGTCCACAGCTCGGCGGCGAACGCACACTCGACGCCGAGATGGTCCGGGGCTCGCACCCACGGGTAGCGCGACAAGTGCCCAACCCATTCGAGGTTGGCCTCGTCGTACCAGGAGAGCACCTGGGCAGTGACGGCCCCCCACAGCGCCCTCGAGGCGTCGAGGTAGACCGAGGCGTACGGCGGCACGTAGCGACCCGGGGCCGGGACGACGAGGCAGCTTTGGAACTCCCGCCTCGCGACCTCCAGCTCGGCGGGGTCATCAAGAGCTCCCACGACGGCCGCGACGGCTCGGGAGAAGTCCGGGTCGAAGCGGGCCATGTCCTCGAGCCAGGGGCCTTTGGCGCGCTCGTCGAGCCGCAGAGGACCCTCGAGCCAGACGTGGGCCAGGTAGTCATAGCCGAGCGCCCAGGTCCAGGCGGCCATGGCCGTCACCGTGTCGGCCCTAGAGCTTTTCGACACGGACACGCGTGTCGTAGTAGTCGGCCCCGCCCCCGACGGGGTCCTCCAGACCGATGGTCCAGCCGTCGGGAGCGGCGAGGTCGGGGTCGAGCCGCATCACCGCGTTGAGCCGCACCGGGGCGTTGCGGGCGCTGTCTCCTTGGAATGACTGCCCGTTCACCCGCCAGCGGCCTGATCCGTACTGCCAGTGGCCAAAGGCCGCGGGAAAGGTGATCACCCCGGGCCTGATCCCCGAGATCGTGCGCACCCGTCCCGTCATGCCCGAGGAGCGGCTTGCCGACACGACCCGCACCTCGTCGCCCGACTCGATCCCGAGGCGCGCCGCGTCGAGCGGGTTCATCTCGATGAAGGCTTCGGGCATCATCTCGAGGAGCCAGGGGTCCGCGATCGTGCGGGACTTGGAGTGGATCGGCTGCTTGTGGGTCGAGAGAAACAGCGGGTAGCGCGAGATCGGGTCAAGATCGGACAGCAGCCTCCCTCTCATCGTCTGCACGGGCTCGAAGCGCGGCACCCCGCTGAAGCGCTTGCCCGTCAGCGCGTTGTGCGTCGTGGCCATGACCTCGTTGTAGATCTGGCAGGGGTACTCGGTCGGCGTCTTGGAGAGCGAGCCGTAGGTGTGGGTCGCCCACGTCGGCTGGGCGGGGTACGCGCCGACCTGAGCCACCATCGAACCGTAGATCCGTTGCAGCTCGTCGGCGCCGATCGCCCCCGGTGGGGTCGCCCATCGTCCGAGGCTGGACTCGGAGATCTGGCCGACCGTCAGTGCCCTGAGACGATCGGTGACAGCCCTGCTCGGCAGGTAGCCGACCACATAGTCCTCGAAGCGCCCTCCCCTGGCCAGCACGTATCCGATCTTCCTCCACACCGCGTCGGGAAGGTGCACCTTCGAGCGGAGCGCGCCGAGCCCTGCCATCTCCATCTCGGCCGGCGTCGCGTCTGGTACCGGTCCGGCCTTGTCGAACCCGCCCGCTCCGAGGACGAGGAAGCTCGGGTCGTACGCGATGTTCGCGATCTGCCGGAGGTAGAAGTCCTCCCTGCGGTCGAGCCCGCCGCCGTCGGCGAACGCGCCGCTCCCAAAGCCCGGCATGCCGACCGCCTTGGCGACGTCGATGAGGAACTGTTCCATGCACATGGGCTCGCCGCGGGGCGTCTTCGCAGTCAACGCGTCGACAACGGGTCTGCGGATCCCTTGGGCCTTGGTCGGATAGGTGGGGAAGTTGGTCGGGACGCCCCACCCTTCGAGGTAGCTCGTGTCGGGGACGATGTAGTCCGCATAGGCGGAGCTCTCTGCGACGACGATGTCGGTCGAGATGAACAGCGGAACCTTGGCGGTGTCGGTGATCATGCGGATCCATGGCGTGCCCTCGGGCGCCCCCCCGATCGCCGGAGGGCTCCAGGCCGGGTTGGCCTCGTGCTGGAGCACGATCTTCGCCGGGTACGGGTACTGCTGGTAGATGCCGGCGAAGATCTCCGGCCAGATCCCGAACCCGAAGGGGAACCACGGCCTCGGTGCCGGGAATGGGCTCTCCCCAGCAGCGACAGCCCTCGTGTAGGCGTCGGACTGCTCGTAGAAGACGCCCTCGCGGGAGATCGGGATCCCCGCCGGCACGCCTTTGGGTTGGCCCGGCCAGGTGGCAAGCGGGTAGGGCGCGCCCGGGTTCTTCCCGTCGAAGTCGGCGGCGCCACCGCCCGCGAGGTAGCCTCCCAGCCAGTCGACGTTGCCGAGGAGGAAGTTCAAGACCATGATCGCCCGGCCGTTGTACACACCGTTGGTGTGCATGGCAGCCCCGCGATAGAAGTCGGCGACTGCCTTGCGGCCATGGCTGGTGAACTCGGTCGCGAGGTTCTCGACGACTGCGGGGGAGACGCCGGCGAGCGACGCGTACTCGGCGATCGAGTGCTCCGAGGCAGCCCCGTAGAGCTCCTGCAGCGCGGTGCGGCACGCGATGCCGTTCACGACGACCGTGGCGGTGCTGAGGTTGCCCCCAGGCCAGAGGTCGCCGGTCGAAGAGCTCACCGCCGGCAGGGGACTATGTGTCGCCCGGTCCCAGACCACCGGGTCGGCGCTCGACGCGCTCCGCGGCGGAGTCAGTCCCGCCTCGCTCACCGTGAGGAACTTGCCGTCGCTCGGGTGGGAGGGGTCGGCGACGACAAGCCAGGCAGCGTTGGAGAAGTTGGGCTCGCCCGCAGCCGTCGCGGCGTGCGCGTTCGGGATCGCGAGGTAGGCGTTGTTGTACGTGCCGGCCTCGAGGATGCTGCGGATCATCCCCATCGCGAGCGCTCCGTCACCACCGGGGCTGATGGGGACCCACTGGTCAGCGAGCAGGCCGGCGTTGCCGGCATGGGGGTCGACGATGACGTAGTGCAGGCTGCCCGCAGCGCTCGCCTCGGCGATCTTGCGCCCGAGGGCCTGCATGGGGAAGTTCGCCTCGGTCACGTTCGCGCCGAACCAGATGACGAGCTCGGCGTTGGGGACGTCGGGCTTGAGCATCGCGACCCCACCGATCCCGTTCAGGGACTGCTGGGTCGCGACGTGGTGGTTGAGCTCGCAGATCCCGACGTGGGGGAAGACGTTCACGCTGCCAAACGCGTGGGCAAAGCGGGTGAGCAGGTCGTTCTGCCCGGGCTCGGCCCGTCCCCAGTAGACGACGAGCCCGTTGGTCTTCGGCCCGAAATCGGGATTGGCCGCGTCGACGGGCTCGAAGCGTCCCTTCCCGCCACGCCAGATGTCCCTGAAACCCTCGACATAGCGCTGCTGTTCCCCCGCTATGTGGGAGAACAGGTGACCACCTTCGACCACCTCGGTGACCAGCTGCTCCCAGGAGATCGCCTCGAAGCTCCCCGACCCTCTCGGCCCGCTCCGCTTGAGGGGCACCGTGAGGCGGTAGGGGTCGTAGACGGTCTGGCGCCCGGCCTGACCTCGTGCACAGAGGGAGTGAGGTTGAGACCATACGCTCGCCGCGGCGGGGTCGGTCGCGTAGGGGGCGTGCGGCTCGGTGGCGTGGGGGTGATACGGGTTGCCATCGAGCTTCTCGAGCACACCGTTGAACGTGCGGGCCACGAGGCCACAATCGCTGCGGCATTGCTTGCACACGCTGAAGGTGGTGCGAACGCCCCGCCAGGTGGGTGGCCGGTCCGGGTAGACATAGCTCCCCCGGCGATGGAAGACGTCGCCGATCCAGGGGGACACGCCCCACCCGGCGACGGCCGCCCCGCCAGCCGCCAAGCCGGTGCCCTTCAGGAACGAGCGCCTGCTGAACGGCGTCGACAGGACCCCCTCGGGAGGCTGGTCTGGCACTATGCACCCCCTTTGCTCGAAGCGGACGACAAGCCGGCCCCATGGAGCAGCGAGGAGTCCTCGCCGTGGGCGATGGCCGGGGTTCCGGTCGAAGTGGACGGTCCCGAAGGAAGCGGTGAGGCCGGAACCGCCTCGCTTGCATGTCTCCAGGGGAACAGCCACGAGAACAACAAGAAGAGCAGGAACGCGACGCCGAAGACGCCGAGGACCGTCTGCACCGAGTCGAATCCCGTCAGGGGCACCGACGTCGTGACAACGGTGTTCGACGAGACCTTCGACTCTGCCTGCCCGCCGAGGACCACGTTCCAACGCATCGCGAACACGCCAGCAAGGACGGCAAGGCTGATGACGGCTCCGCCGAGCCAGCTTCGCCTCACCGCCGGGATCAGCCACAGCACGAGCGGGAGGACCATGCCGATCCCGAGCTGGACCCCGAGGTAGGAAACGGTGAACGGGCCGTGCAACATGAGATGGTAGAAGGAGTAGTAGGTGGAACCCTGCGCGTACTCCGGCACCGCGCTCGTGAGGAGGTCCACCGCGTCGAGGAACAGATCGAGCAGGAGGAACAACACGAGGTAGGTCAACAGCCCTGATGCGACCTGCCGGTCCGCTCGCCGGCCGATATACCGCATCGTCACGACGTAGACGAGCCACATGAACGCGATGCCCGAGACGATGGCGGACACGATGAAGAGCACCGGCATCAGGGGGGTCGCCCACAGCGAGCGAGCCTTGGTCGCACCGAAGACGAAGCCGATATAGCCATGGAACAAGAAGGCGAGGACGATGCCGGCGCACGACAGGCCGAAGAGGATCCTCCGATCCCGCCGGGCACCGGACTCCGAGGTGTCGCGGCTCCCGAGCGCGATCACACGGTGCAGGCCCGCCCACCAGCCGGTACCCTCGGCGATGCGCGCGTTCGTCACCCGGAACGCGAAGTACAGCTCAGCGAGCATCAGCGCGATGTAGGTGAGCCAGATCACGATGAACATCGACAACGGCGAGTAGGGGAGATGGTCTCGCGTGAGCAGCTCGAGGGCGTTGGACGGCTGGCGTGCGTCGCCGAGCACCGTGACCGGAGCGGCGATCAGCAAGGCCAGGCTGGCGAGCACCGCCAAGGGGGCGAGCGCGTCGAAGCGCCGCTGGTGGAACACGTGACTCAGCGACGAGACGATGAACGACCCGGCGACCAGCCCAGAGATGTACGGGTAGGTGACCACCATCAAGCCCCAGTAGGCATTCTCGAGCCCGGAGTGCGTGAGCGATCCTCCCATCAGCTCCTGCCTCCCTCGCCGCCAGTCGGTGTCTCGAGCAGGACTCTGCCGGTCAGCTCGTCGTACTGGTTGGTGTTGGTGCCCGCCGCATAGGGGTAGACCGTGTTGAAGGCAGTGGCTGCGTCCACGAGGTCGCCGTCGAGGTTGATGTAGAAGACCTGCGGGTGCGTGCCAGCCGAGACGTCAAGGCGCTCCGTCGCGTACTGGGCAAGGAGGGCTCCCACCTCGCTGTCGGGGTCGTTGAGGTCGCCGAAGACGCGGGCACGCCCGACGCAGGACGTCACGCAGGCAGGCAGCAGTCCCCGATCGAGACGCTGGACGCAGAAGGTGCACTTGTCGGCGGTTTGCTGGACCGGGTTGAAGAACCGGGCGTCGTAGGGGCAGGCCTGGATGCAGTACCCGCAGCCGATGCATTTGGGGTAGTCGATGAGCACCAGCCCGTCCTCGCGCTTGAAGGTCGCCTCGACCGGGCACACCTCGACGCAGGGCGGGTCGTCGCAGTGGTTGCACAGGCGCGGGAGGCTGAAGCGCTTGACGCTCGGCACGTAGGTCCCGCCATCGAGCACGACGGGGCCGTCGCCGTCGGGATCGCGCTCCCACTGACCGACCTCGACGACCTGGACCCACGTCCGGTAGACGCCCACCGGCACGTTGTTCTCGCTCTTGCAGGCGACGACGCAGGACTGGCAGCCGATGCACTTGCGGAGGTCGATCACCATCACCCAGTGGTGCGGTGAACGCGAAGGGTCGACCTGCGAGAACGTGTTGTGCACATAAGGTAAGTCGTGGGAGTTCTCGATGGCGGACATCCAGCCGTCGGGCTCGGACCACCCGTCGGCCAAGTTCAGCTTCGGCTGGGTCCACGCTGCCCAGCCGGGGCTCAGCTTGTAGAGGTCCTCGGCGGCCGTCGCGCTCGCCGCGCCGGCCCCCCGCTGCTTGCCGACCAACGTCCCGGCAAGCCGCCTTGGCGCGTGCTGCGACACGGTCGCCCTCGCCGCCATGCCAAGACCACGGAGCTTGGCTCCGAGCACGGTGGCCGCTCCGGCGATGCCGGCGGCGCCGAACAGCTTCACGACGCTACGCCGGCTCTGCTCCGGACGCGCTGTCTCCAAGGGCATAGGCACATTCTCTTTCTGACGATGCAGGCGAGCCAGGGCCGAAGGTCCTTGATGTATCCGTGGTTTCCCGTAGCCCGACACCCGTGATGTCACTGATGTGTCGGTGGAGGAGGCAGTGATCCCGTTGTCGCGGCGGAGGAGGGACCAGCGCCTACGCCTTGCCCGGGAGCTGCACGACGAGCTGCTGCAGCCCTTCTTGCACCTGGCGCGCCGCCTCGAAGTGCTCGAAGCGACGACCGGCGCCCCCGGCCTCGGCGAGGCGCGCGCCCAAGCCCTCGCCGCGGCGGTGCGCCTGCGAAGCGTCGCCCGCGACCTGCGCCCGTCGGCCCTCGACCGCCGCGACCAGCTCGGGCTCCTCGCCGGCCTGTCGAGCTTCCTCGCCGAAGTGGACGACCAGACGGGCCTTCAGGCACCGACATGGAGGTGACCGGTCCACAGGAGCGTCTCTCCCACGACGTCGAGCTCGCCGCCTTCCTGATCGTCCAAGGAGCGGTGCGCAACACCGTCCGCCACGCCGGCGCTTACCAAGTGCACGTCGACGTCGGGTTCGAGCCCGACGGCCTGGTGCTCGCCGTCACCGACGACGGCCAAGGCTTCGCCCCCGACAACGCGGATGTGCTCGCCTGGGGCCACCGCGGCCTGTTGGACATGGCCAAGCAGGCGAGCCTGTTCGGCGGGCCATCCCGAGGTGCAAAGCGCCCCCGGGAAAGGAACGTCGTTCGAGCGACCCTCCCGCGCGACCCACCGGGCAGGCGGATATTGAGCGGTCCTGGTGATCGATTGGCGCACTTCGTATTGCGGCCACCACGCATCGACATCGCAGCGACCGCCATCTTCGCCGGCCTCGGCGTCAACCAACTGAGCCACCTCGACCCGTCTTACACCCCGCCGGTTTGGCAGTCCCTGGGACGTCTGGTCGCCACTCAACGCTGGAGCGCAGCCATGCGACAGCACCCCCCTGTGCCAGCATCGGCGGCCTCACCTGCCGCAACCTGATGAATGAAGACCCCTTTTCACGACGCCCAAGGGGCACCGGCGAGCTGCTGCCGTCGCAACCATGCCTTTGGGAGTCGTCACGAGGTGCATCCGTGGTGTGCCGAGAAGCCAAGCGCGGCAGTCACTCGACGAAACGCTGGAGCCTCGGGTCGGCGGGTGCCCGACACGCAGCTGGAAGCCCCACGAGGAGACGACGACCGGTGAGGGCAGGCACGCCGGTCCGTCGGCTTCGCCGGCCAGTTCGCGGCGGTCGACGCCAACTTGACCGGGGCCGAGAACCTGGTGCTCATCGGCCGGCTGTCCCGCCTCGGGCGCTCTCAGGCGAAGCGGCGTGCTGGTGAGCTGGCGGAGCGTTTCGGGCTCACCGACGCGGCCGCCCGCCTAGTGCGCACCCATTCGGGCGGGATGCGTCGCCGGCTCGATTTGGCCGCCGCTCTGGTGGCCTCGCCGCCGGTGACAGTGTTCTTGGACGAGCCGAGGATGCGTGTGGGGGGTACCTAGCTGACGAAGTCAGCCTACCTGGCTCGGCGACGTGTCGGTGGAGGACTACAACGGACACCTCCACCTCCCTGCACTGCGCAAGGCCACGGAGCTCGGAACATCCTCCTGAGTTAGCGACGCGCCGAGAACCCCGCTGCGTAGTCGGGGTCCTCGGCGCTCGACTGCGCGACCAAGCTGCTCAGCCATGGATTGCCGCATCGGTCACCCAAGCGCTTCGCAGGCCGTCCCTTCGTCGATTGTGCCGCTCCAGCCGGTGACGCAGTATGTCCCGACGATCGCCGGCACTGTGTAGAAGGTGTACCGTGTGCCCCCGGCTGGCCATGTGCCCGCCGGGCTGTTCTGTGTGATGCCATCCGGGCCAACGAGATGGAAGTGGCCATGAAAGCCGACGTCGTATGCCCACGCCTGGACGTAGACGTAGCCGCCACTCGGTGTCGACAGGTACATGCAGACGTCGCCGCCACACCCTCGAGCTGTCAATGGGATGACCGGTTGGGTACTCGGCGGTGCAGCCTGCACCGCGGCCGCCGCAGCCGGGCCGGCAACGCCGAAGAGCAGGGCGGGCGCGACCAGGAGCCCGAGGATTGGTGCGACCTTCCAGGTACGCATCAAGATGCGTTTCATTTGCTCCCTCCTTACAGGCTGTCGCGGAATGCCCCCAGGAGCGCATATTCATGCAGCGTACCGTATGACGGCAGGGGTCTCGCCGGCAATCGGTGGTTGCCAGCATATCTATATCGGTTTGGCCAGTAGGTGCTCGATGTGACAATATATGTGGTGTGGCAGATACGTATATGCGTGGTGACCGTGATCAGCTATTCCTGCTCCCACCGAGCATGCTCGAGTGGATCCCGGAGGACCACCTCGCGTTCTTCGTCATCGAAGCCGTCGAGCTCATCGACACCTCCGCTTTCCACGAGACGCACCGGGGCGGCGTCGGTCGGCCGGCCTATGACCCCGAGACGATGCTCGCGCTGCTGCTCTACGCGTACGCGATCGGCATGCGCTCGTCGCGCGCGATCGAGCGGGCGTGCCGTACGGATCTCGCCTTCCGGGTGATCGCCGCCAACCTCGTCCCTGACCACGGCACCATCGCCCGGTTCCGAGCGGACAACGAGGCGGCGATCAAGGGAACGTTCCTCGAGGTGTTGAAGCTCTGCCGCGTCGCGGAGCTCGCCTCGCTCGGCCAGATCGCGATCGACGGCACGAAGGTCGGCTCGGACGCGGCCCTCGACCGCAACCGCGATGCGGGGTGGACCCGTGCCGAGATCGAAGCGGTCCTCGCCGACGCGGCTGAGGCCGATGCGCAGGACGACGGACAGCCAGAGCTCTTCGAGGACGCTCCGCTGCCCGAGCCGCTGCGGCGTCGGGACGGTCGGCTCGCCCGCCTGCGAGCCGCGCTCGCCGAGGCGGAGGTGGAGGAGGAGCTGGCGCGAAGGCGGGAGGCGGAGCGCCAGGAGAAAGCGACGAAGGAGGCAGAAGCCGGCCGCAGGCTGCGCGGGCGCAAGCCGAAGGACCCGCACGCCGCGCTCGCCCGCGCCGAGACGGACCTCGAGGCGGCGAAGGTGAGAGCGGCGGCACGCCCCTCGCGCGAGGACCTCGCGGTGGCGGTCACCGCCGCCGAGGAACGCCTCGCCGCGGCGAGAGAGGCCGTAGCGGCCGCCCCACCGGCGAAGGTGGTCGTGAACCTCACCGACCCCGACAGCCGGATGATGAAAACGCAGACCGGATGGGTGCAAGGCTTCAACGTCCAGACCGCGGTGAACGCCAACCAGGTCGTGATCGCCTACGCGACGACAAAGGACCACAACGACGTCGGCCAGCTCGTCCCGATGATCGAGGCGACAGAGACCACCGCGGCAGCAGCCGGGATCGAGGGGC
>JAKAQB010000055.1 GCA_021811865.1 Actinomycetes bacterium
CTCGGCTCCCCACCCCCTCTACACGACGACGTCCGTCTCGTCCGCGACAGGGAGACGGCAGAGCGCGTCGCCGGGACGATGGCGGAACACGCCGCCATCGTCCTCAGGGGGAACGGTGCGGTCGTCGCTGCCGAGTCACTGGAGCGGGCGGTCGTGCTGACGTGGTACCTCGAGGACGCCGCCCGGGTCGAGCTCGCGCTGAGGTCGGCCGGCATCGCCGACGGGGGCCTCACGCCGGAGCAGGCACGCTCCCGCGCGACCTGGAGCGGCCGCATCGGCGAGCGGATGTGGGAGTACCTCACAGCCGGAGATCCCGAGACTGCGGCGCAGGGATGAACCGCCCGGGTGCGTTCTTGACAGGACGTTTCGGGCGGCCATACCGTGCCGCCGTGGGTCACTGCCGAGGTGGCTACTGATGCCGGTGCGGGCGGGCAGAGTCCACGTCGTCGATGCGCTCCGGACGCCCATCGGCAAGGCCCGCGGCGTCCTGAGTTCGGTGCGTCCCGACGACCTTGCTGCCACCGTGCTGCGGGCCGTCGTGGCCCGGAACCCCGCCCTCCCGCCCGAGGCGATCGAGGACGTCGCCTTCGGCAACGTCAACCAGGCCGGTGAGGACAACCGCAACGTAGGCCGGATGGCCGTGCTCCTGGCGGGACTGCCGATCACCACGGCGGGCGTGACGGTGAACCGGCTCTGCGGTTCGAGTCTCGACGCCTTTCTCCACGCCTACAGGTCGATCGCCCTCGGCGAGGCGGAGGTGGCGGTCGCCGGTGGTGTCGAGTCGATGAGCCGGTCACCGTTCGTCATCGCCCGGCCGGATCGGGCACTGCCTCGGGTCCTCGACATGGTCGACACGACGATCGGGTGGCGGTTCACGAACCCGGACATGCCAGAGGAGTGGACCGTCTCGATGGGCGAGACGGCCGAGCGCCTGGCCGAGCAGTACGGCATCGCGCGGGAGCGCCAGGACCTCTTCGCGCTGGCGAGCCACGAGCGAGCCGTCGAAGCGAGGTCGAAGGGTGGCTTCGACAACGAGATCGTGCCCGTCGCCGTCGGGGGCGACAGCGTCCTTCACGACGAGGGGCCCCGCGCCTCGACCTCGCTCGCGGCGCTCGCCGCTCTCCGCCCGGCCTTCCGCCCGGGCGGGTCCGTCACGGCGGGCAACTCCTCCTCCATCAACGACGGGGCCTCCGCCACCCTGCTCGTGTCCGACGAGGCGCTCGAGCGCTACGGCCTGACCTCGATGGCGACGGTCCTAGGGGGAGCCGTGGCAGGGGTGCGGCCCGACATCATGGGGATCGGACCGGTTCCGGCCACGGGCAAGCTTCTCGACCGCCTCGACTGGTCGGTGCAGGACCTTGCGGCTGTCGAGCTCAACGAGGCGTTCGCCGCTCAGAGCCTCGCCGTTCTGGCGGAGTGGGGAGTCCCCGACGACTGGACGCCGCTCAACGCCAACGGCGGTGCCATCGCCCTCGGGCACCCGCTCGGCTGCAGCGGCGTCCGGCTCATCGCCACGCTGGTCCACCGGCTTCACGCCCGCGGCGGCGGCCGCGGACTCGCGACGATGTGCATCGGTGTCGGGCAGGGGATCGCCGTTGCCCTCGAGGCCTGAGCTCCCGCCGGCGGTGCCTGGCGGAAGGGCGCGCCCTTCCCCGGACACCCTGCGGGCTCCTCGTCGACGCCCGCCCGCACCCTCCTGGTCGCAGCGGTGAGCATGTTCGGCCCAGACTGGTCCACCTCTCCCCGGGAGTACGAGGTGACAGTCGAGCGGGACGTGACTGTCCCGGGCAGCGACGGGGTGGAGCTTGTCGGTGACCTCTTTCGGCCGACGACCGACCAGCCCGTGCCGGTCATCGCAGGTTTCCACCCGTACAACAACGAGTTCCAGACCGCCCCGATCACCCCTGAGGGCTTCAGCCTCCAGAGGGGATGGATGGAGTCGGGCGATCCCCACTTCTTCGCCCGCCGCGGCTACGCCCATCTCGTCGCCAACGTCCGCGGCACGGGGAAGTCGGGTGGCACCTACCAGGCGATGGGCCCGAAGGAGTCGCTCGACGTGGCAGCGGCCATCGAGTGGCTGGCGCGCCAGCCGTTCTCGAGCGGAGCTGTCGGGCTGTTCGGGATCTCCTACTTCTCGTGGCTGCACCTGCAGACGGCGATGCACCATCCGCCGGCGCTGAAGGCGGTCTTCGCCCCGTTCGGGGCGACGGACTTCTACCGCGACTTCCTCTATCACGGTGGCATCCTCTCCTACCGGTTCCTCCTCGGGTGGAAGGACAAGCTGGACGGCGTCCGCTACGACAGTTGGCACCGCCAGCGCCTCGGCGCCGACGGCTTCGAGCAGGCGATCTCACAGGCCCTCGCCGACGAGGAGATCGCTGCCGTCCCGGAGCTCGTCTCCTGCCTGCGGACGCCCACCGGCGCCGACGCCCTCGTCGCCGACGTCGTCCTCGCCTCACTCGACGGTCAGTTCTGGCAGGAGCGGAGCGTGGACTACTCCCGGACCTCCGTCCCCGTCTACCTCGGGGCCTGCTGGGGGCTCGATGGCCTCCATCTCCCTGCAGCCTTCAGGAGCTATCTCGCGTGGAGCGGTCCGGCACGCCTGATGGTCGGCCCCGACGTCTACCTCGATCGACCGCTCTACCAGCTGCAGCACGAGGCCGTGCGCTTCTTCGACCAGTATCTGAAGGGGAACGACACCGGGCGGTCGAAGGATCCGCCCATCGAGCTGTTCGTCTCGAGAACCGGAAGGTGGAAGAGGACGACCGCCTGGCCGCTCCCCGAGACCCGGTTCACGCCGTTCCATCTCCATGCGGCAGGGTTGCTGAGCGAACGCGAGCCGGCACCGGCTCCGTCACAGGCGGCCTACGAGGACTCCCCCTTTCTCCACGGTGAGCTCCGCTTCTCGACACCCACGCTCGTCGAGGAGACCGAGCTCGTCGGACCGGCGGTGCTCAACCTGTACTGCTCGAGCAGCGACGACGATGCTCTCGTGTTCGCCTCGTTACACGCCGTCGGCGGAGACGGGGTCGCCCGGGAGCTGGCGCGCAGCTGGCTGCGCGCCTCCCAGCGGGAGAAGGATCCCTCCTCGCCGCCATACGCCCCCCGCCAACTGCACGAGCGCCGCCAGCCGCTCGCGAGGGACCAGGTTGTCCTTCTCGAGATCGGCTTCAGCGGGATGGCGGTCAGGTTGCGGCCGGGCGAGCGTCTCATGCTCCGCCTCACGAGCTCCGACGACGAGCCGCCGCCGGACCCGCTTCGCGCCACCGGATGCGGTCATGTGAGCCGCCAGCGGGCCTCGGTGGTGACGGTCCACCACGACGCGAGGTACCCCTCCTCGCTCGTCCTCCCCGTCACGGAGGGCAACCTGCTCGGGACCTTCCTCTCGGGAGGCGTGCTGCCCGGAAGGACGGGGCCCATCCCGACGGCGAAGATCAAGCGGCTGAAGACGGCTGCCGCGCCGGACGGCACCTCGACGAGCTGAGCAGCCTTGACACCCTCGCCAGCCCCCGCTTACCGTTCCCACGTGGGTACCTACCGGAGTAACTACTGATGAGCAGCCAAGCAGGCAGACCGGTGGTGCTCGTCACCGGAGCATCCCGCGGCATCGGGCGGAGCGCCGCCCTCACTTTCGCCCGCCACGGCCTCGACGTCGCGCTCAATTTCTCGAGGAGCGAGCCGGAGGCCCAGACGGTGGCGAAGGAGGTTGCCGCGCTCGGCGGGCGGGCCGAGCTCTACCGGGCCGACGTGGCCGATGACCGCGCCGTCCGGGCCATGCTCGAGAGGATCGGCTCCGACTTCGGCAGGCTCGACGTCCTGATCGACAACGCCGGCACAACGATCGACACCCCGCCATCGGACCTCGAAGGCCTGGACCTCGACGCGTGGGACCGCGTCTTCGCCGTGAACGTCCGAGGTCTGTTCTCGGTCGCCCGGGCGTGCGTGCCGTGGCTGCGTGCATCTCCGGTCGCCTCGATCGTCACGACCTGCAGCGTCGCCGGCCTGCGTCCGGGTCCCCAACCCCTTCCCTACGCCGCCAGCAAGGCGGCCGTGGCGAACCTCACCCACACGCTTGCGGGTGCCCTGGCGCCGGAGATCCGCGTGAACGGCGTGGCGCCCGGCTGGATGGTCGGCGAGTGGATGGAGCACCAGCTCGGGGAGCACTACGACCGCCTGATAGAGCGGCGGGCGAGGATGACCCCCCTGAAGCGGGTGGCCACCCCCGACGACGTTGCCGAGGCGATGGTGCCGCTCGCACTCTCGAACCGATTCGTGACCGGCCAGATCCTCGTCGTTGACGGCGGCTTCACTTCGGTCACCTGATCGCACCGCCACCGTCCCGGCTCTCACGCCCGGGCTGCCATCACGAAGGAGGCATGTTGCTCGAAGGAGTCACACCCTTTCCGGCCACCGACGCACAGCGCTTCGTCGAGAAGGGGTACTGGGAGGAGCGCCCGCTGATCGACGGGTTCCGTGAGGTGTTCAGCCGGAACGCCGAGCGGGTCGCTCTCGTCGACGACCACGAGCAGGTGACCTACCGAGAGCTCGACGAGCGTTCCAGCCTGCTGGCGCGCCACCTGCTCGATCTCGGCTTCCAGCCCCTCGACCGGATCGTGGTCCAGCTGCCGAACACGGTCATGTTCGCCTACCTGTACTTCGCGATGCAGAAGATCGGCGCCATCCCGATCCTGGCCCTCCCCGTGCACCGTCGCCGCGAGGTGAGCCAGTTCGTGGAGATCGCCGGGGCGAGGGCGTGCGCTGTCCCCGCCTTTGCCCGGGGCTTCGACTTCCGCCAGATGGTCCGAGAGCTCATGGGCGCCCATGAGAGCCTCGAGCTCTGCCTGGTCCAGGGCGCAGATCCTGACGAGGGCGCAGACGGCTTCATCTCGCTCGAGTCGCTGCTCGTGGGCGAGCCGAGGACGCCGGAGTCGGCGCTCGACGAGGTGGTCATCGACCCCTACGACCCGGCCGTCTTCCTCCTCTCGGGCGGCACGACGGGGATCCCGAAGCTGATCCCGCGCAGCCACAACGACTACCTCTACAACTCCAAGCTGGCCGGGTCCGTCACCGACATCCGTGACGGCGACGTGCTGCTGCTCGTGCTGCCGATCGAGCACAACCTGCCGCTCGCCTGTCCGGGGATGCAGGGCTTCCTCCTCAAAGGGGCGACCGCGGTCCTCTCGACCTCGACCCGGCCCGAGGACGTCTTCCGGCTCGTCGAGACCCACCGGGCCACCCACATCCACGTCGTGCCTGCGCTGCTCATCCGTTGGATCAACGACCCGGCGGTTGCCGCGTACGACCTCTCCTCGATCCGCGTCATCCAGTCGGGCGGTCAGCGCCTCCAGCCCGAGACTCGCCACAAGGCGGAGTCGCTGCTCCCCAATCTGTTCATCCAGGAGAACTTCGGCATGGCGGAGGGTCTCATCATGTTCGTCCGCTCCGACGACCCCGAGGTCGTCCGACGGGAGACCTGCGGCCGGCCGATCTGTCCCGACGACGAGGTCCTGCTCGTCGACGAGGACGGCGCCGTCGTGCCCGAGGGCGAGGTCGGGGAGCTCCTCGTCCGGGGCCCCTGCACCCTGCGGGGCTACTTCCGGGCGCCGGAGTACAACCAGAGGGCCTTCACGCCGGACGGCTTCTACCGTTCCGGCGACCTGCTGAGGCTGCATCCGTCGGGCAACTACGTCGTCGAGGGTCGGCGGAAGGACCTCATCAACCGGGGCGGCGAGAAGATCAGCGCCGAAGAGGTCGAGAACCTGATTCTCGCCCACCCGAGCGTGCTGAACGTCGCCTGCGTCCCCTGGCCCGACGAGCTCCTCGGAGAACGCATGTGCGCCTGCGCCGTGCTGAAGCCCGGAGCGAGGCTCTCCCTGGAGGAGCTTGTGTCGTTCCTCACGGACTTCGAGATCGCGAAGTTCAAGCTGCCCGAGCGTCTCGAGATCATGGCCTCGCTCCCCCTTTCGGGGTTCGGGAAGGTCTCGAAGAAGGACCTCGCCGCCTCCCTCGCGAGGAGGCCCGGTGGCTGAGGCGGGAGCGACCCGCAGGATCACGGTCGAACGCCACAGCGGCTTCGCCGTCGTCGTCCTCGACGATCCGGGGCGTCGCAACGCGCTCTCGCTCGAGATGTCGTCCGATCTCACCGAGGCGGTGTCGGCGCTCGAGGAGTCGGGCGAGGTGTGCGCCTTCATCGTCACCGGAGCGCCGCCGGCGTTCTGCGCCGGCGCCGATCTCGGACAGCTCGGCTCGGCCGACGAGGACCGTCTCCGCGCGATCTATGCGGGCTTCGAGCGGGTCGTGCGCTCGCCGCTGCTGACCGTCGCCGCTGTGAACGGGGCGGCGGTCGGGGCCGGCATCAATCTGGCGCTCGCCTGCGACGTGCGGCTCGCCGCCGAGAGCGCCCGCTTCGACACCCGCTTTCTCGCCCTCGGCCTGCATCCCGGTGGCGGCCACAGCTGGATGCTCGAGCGCGCCCTCACCTATCCGGGAGCCGTGGCCATGCTGTTCGGGGGCGAGGCGATCCCGGGCGCGGAGGCCGAGCGGATCGGGCTGGCGCACCGCTGCGTCCCAGACGACGAGCTGCTCGAGACGGCCGAGGCGTTCGTCGCCACCGCCGCGGCGGCACCGCGCGAACTGGTGGCGCGCATGAAGGCCACCCTCTCCCTCGCCCGCCGGTCCTCCTACGACGAGGCCCTCGGGCACGAGGTGACCGAGCAGCTCTGGTCAACCGGCCAGCCGGCCTTCGCCGAACGGCTGGCCATGCTTCGCTCCAGAATCTCGTCGTCAGGTCGCTGATGCCCATCTCCTACCTGTCCATCGTGAACGAGATCACAGCACCCCTCCCGCCCATGCCGGTCGCCCGACTCGGCCCTCCACCGCTCGTCCCGCTGGCCGTCCCGCTCGAGGAGGCGACGGTCCTCATCGCGAGCAGCGCCGGCGTGCATCTGCGCTCTGATCCGCCCTTCGCATCCGTCGACGACCTCAGCTGCCGGCGTCTCGCATAGGACGTCGATCCCTCGGAAGTCCGGCCGTCTCACCCGAGCCCGATCCGCCGTCCCGGCCGTCAGGACGTGAACGTCGTGCATCCCTACCAGCGCCTCGCTGAGCTCGCCGAGCAGAAGGTGATCGGGAGCCCGAGCCCTTTCCACCTCTCCATGCTCGGGGCGATCAAGCAGTTGACCCGGATCGTCACCGAACTCGGTCCCGCCGTCGTCTCGGCGGCCGGCGCCGCGGGCGCCGACCTCGTCCTCGTGGTGCCGCTCTGTCCTGCCTGCCACCAGGCGATGGGATTGCTCGCCCGCGTCGTCGAGCGAGGCGGCGTTCCGACGGTCTCGGTCACCGGCGCGCGGGACGTGACCGAGATGGTCCGGCCTCCCCGGGCTGCGTACCTCGACTACCCGCTCGGCTACAGCCTCGGGAGGCCGGGAGACGCCGCCGAGCAGCGGGTGATCGTGAGAGACGTGCTCGAGCTCGCCGAGGCGGACCTGCAGCCCGGCGCGATCGTTGACCTCGACCACGCCTGGCCGGACCCTGGTTGGGAGGGGCAGGTTCTCGACCGTTACCGGAAGGAGGCCGACACGGTGCGCAGCCAACGGGAGAAGGAGTTCGGCCCCGACGGTCGCCATCTCGCGCTCGAGGAGGTGGCCGCTGTGGAGCAGATGGCCGCCGACGGGCTGCTCTGAGCCGTGGCGGTGTACGCCCTCGGGAAGCTCACTCCCGAGATCGCCCCCACGGCCTTTGTCCATCCCGACGCGGTCGTCATCGGTGCGGTGCGGCTCGGTCCTCACGCGAGCGTCTGGCCGGCGGCCGTGCTGCGAGGCGACTACGGCGAGATCACTGTCGGCGAGGCCACCTCCATCCAGGACGGCTCCGTGCTGCACACCCACCACGACGCACCGACGGTGCTCGGTCGGGGCTGCATCGTCGGACACCTCGCGTACCTCGAAGGTTGTGTCGTCGAGGACGACTGCCTCATCGGCGCGGGCGCCCTCGTGCTGCGCGATGCCTCGATCGGGGCAGGGGCCACGGTGGCGGCCGGAGCACTGGTCCAGGAGCGGGCGGTGGTGCCGCCCGCCCACCTCGCCGCAGGCGTACCGGCCCGCGTCACCGCAGGCGGATGGAGTATCGAGGCGATCCGTCGTGGCGCCGCCGTCTACGTGGAGAACTCGCGTCGCTTCGTCGCCGAGCTTCGCAGGATCGACTGATCCTCGTCGCGCCGCGGCGGTCTGCTGGGCCTGCATCGACGCGCCGGCGGCGCAGGGGCCGGCAGGCACCCGTGTTCAGGCGGTCTGGACTCGCTTCCGGTTGCGGGTGGAGACGACGCTGACCCTTTTGGCCACGGCCCGTCGCTCGCCGGCGACGTCGCGGCTCAAGGCGGCGAGCTGCTCGAGGCCGGGGCCGTAACAGGCCTCGAGCTGCTCCCCGAAGTCCTGGAAGATCTGCTGGACGTACATGTCGTGGCGGATGTAGCCCTTCACGGCTGCCGCGAGGAGAGCGTCGTCGGCGTAGAGAGCCTGCCAGTCACGACCTCCCGGCGCGAGGGCCCAGAGGACCCTCGTGCTGTCGGCTACGACGGCGAGGTGGCGGGCCTGGTGGTGGCGGTACACGACGCCGTCGGTCGTCACATGGCGGATGCTTCGTCCGTGCTCGATGGAGAACTCTTCCTTGCCGAAGTGCAGGGTGTCGGTGGCCACCCCTCGTTCGTCGGCGCGGGCGACCGACTCGAGGAACGCCGTGGTGTCGCAATTGATCGACATGTACACGTGCCGGTCAGCGGTGTCGAGCAACTCGATCGCCCGGCGCTCGATCGCCGGCCAGTCAGACAACGCCTCGAACGCCCGTACCTGCTGGCCGGGGTCCCCGGCCTCACGCATGAGACTCACCTCGGCGTCGGCGAGCCGGCGGCGGAAGCTCGTGTCCAGCTGGGTGAGAACCTGGGTCGGCGGGACCGCCACGAAGCGGAGCGGCTCTCCCTCGATGGCGATCGCCACCCCCTTGCGTGCCAGCCGCCGCAGGGTCTCGTACACCTTCGGCTGCGGGATCCCCGTCTCGTTCGCCAGGGCGTAGCCGGTCATCGGCGGGTTCCCGAGCAGGCCGATGTACGCCCTTGCCTCGTACTGGGAGAAGCCGAGTTCGACAAGGCGCTCCACCGTTCCCGAACCGGTCTCCGCCATGCTCACTCCCTACGGTAGAAAGAAGGACGAGGCCACTCTACCGGCAGCCCGCCTGGGTGAGGCGGCTGCTCACAGGCCGAGGACCGCCTCGGCGTTCTCGTGGAAGACGGCGTGCATCACTTCATCGCCGAAGCCGAGTTCGTCCCACTCTCTGAGGATCCGCTCGTAGGTCATCGAAGGGTGGTCGCTGCCGAACATGATCTTGCTCCGCAACCGGGCCCGGATGTCGGTGCGCAGACTCGGCGGGAAGTATTTCGGCGCCCAGCCCGACAACTCCCAGTACACGTTGCCCTTGTGGAGGGCCACGGCCGTCATCTCGTCTATCCACGGCCATCCCGGGTGGGCAGCGATGATCGTGAGATCCGGGAAGCGGGCCGCAAGACGGTCGATGGCTGCTGGGTGAGCGTGCCGGAGAATGGCCCCCATGCCGCCCGGCGTGCCAGCGCCCATCCCGGTGGTGCCCACGTCGACCATGACCGGAACCCTGAGTCCCGTGATGGTCTCGAACAGCGGGCTCAGCTCCTCGTCGTCGACTGAGTAGTGGCCCATTATCGGGTGGAAGTGGAAGCCGAGGGCCCGGTACTCTCGGACCGCCTGCTCCGCCTCCTTGATGGCGACGTCGCCCTTCAGGGGATCGACCGTGGCCCATGCCTGGATGAAGGTGTCGTGGTAGCGGTCCCTGAGATCGGCCACGTAGCTGTTCGAGCACGGGGGAGCTCCGCTGAGCGACTCGATGTCGAAGGCGACGAGCACGGCCTCGACCCCGACCCTTCGGATATCGGCCACCACGTCGGTCTCGCTCCGGGCGACCCACGGCTTCGACCAGTAGTCCTCGAGAGCGGCGACATAGGGACCCTGCGAGGCCAGCCAGACGTCGGTACCGGGATAGCAGTGGAGGTCGATGCGTCTCATGTCTCTCCTTCCACCCTACTGAGGTAGGTGGGCATGGCCACTATATATACCGACGACGTCTCACAGGTAGCCGCCGGCGGGCCGGGAGCCTCGCTCCGCTGGCTCAGTGGAAGGCACTGCCACCGTCGACGACGACTGTCTGGCCCGTGATGAAGCCCGCCCCAGGACCGCAGAGGAACCGGGCCGCACAGGCGAGGTCGGCGGGCACCTCGTCCCGGACGAGGCTGCGAGAGGCGGCGGACTGTCGGATCGAGGCCGTGAAGCCCTCAGCGTTCGCGAGCACGCCGTCGCTCATGGTGAAACCCGGTGCGATGGCGTTCACCCGGATGTTGTCCGTCCCGAGCTCCCTGGCGAGCGACCTTGTGAAAGCGACGATGGCACCCTTGCTGGCGACGTAGTGGAGGCGCCAGGGGACGCCCTTGAAGACGGTCCCCGACGCCAGGTTCAAGATCGCCCCTCCGCCGCGCTCTCGCATCGAGCCGGTGACGGCACGCGAGCAGAGGTACGTGCCGAGCACGTTGATCTCGAACACGCGCCGCCACTCCTCCAGGGGGATCATCTCGAATGGGCCCCCCGTGGTCTCTGCGAACAGGGCGGCGTTGTTGACGAGGATGTCGACCCCGCCGAAGTGGTGGCGGACCCCGTCCATCATCTCCCCGACCGACTGTTCCGAGGAGACGTCGGCATACACGCCGAGGATCTGTGGGGAGGCGTCCTCGGGCAACGTCGCCGCCATGATCGACGCAGCCTCCTCGGCGCGCCTCACGTCGGCGATCACGATGTGGGCGCCCGCCCGTGCGAGTTCGGCGGCGATGGCACGACCGATTCCGGAGGCACCTCCCGTCACGATCGCGACCTTCCCCAGTAGCTCCATCGGCTGCCTGCGTCTCCCAGCCCCTGCCGGGGGATCGACTTGCTCTCAGTCGCTCCCCTGTTGGATACCTACGATAGTAGATAGGCAAGACGGGTAGCGACCCATCGAGAGCGCGGGTCCGCCGGGAAGCGATCGGCGAGAAGCGCCAGGACCAGCCGGAGCGCTCGCCGTCCCACCCGGAGGCGGCTGATCCCGCAGCGGGCAGCGCACCGAGCCGGCCGTGCGTGCCGGCCGGCAACTACGCTCCTCTCCCGGTTGCGTCGGTGCCCACACCGTCCCGGCCCCGCGCCTGCGAGCTAGGCGGGCGAGGCGAGGTGCTTTCGCATCTGGAGGGTCGTGATCTCGTAGCCGGAGCCCTCATAGAGGTGACGAGCGACCGTGTTGGAGCCGAAGACGTTGAGCCCGAGGGCCGCGACGCCGCGGCCGGCCGCCTCTCGTTCGCCTGCTTCGAGCAGCACCCTGCCGTAGCCCTTCCCACGGAGCTGCTCGGCCACCTCGATGTCGTAGATCCACCCGCCCTGTCCTGACCCGGGCCGGTGCTCGAGGGCGATCCAGATGATCCCGGCTGGCTCGCCCTCGAGGGTCTCGGCGATGCGGAGCAGCATCCCCGGAGAGTCGGCGCCGCCGGGAAGCAGGCGGTCGGTCTCCTCTGAGGCGAGCGTCTCGGCCTCTGCAAGGCTCCAATCGCCGGCGCGGACGTGCTCGGCGGCGTAGCCGGTGACGAGACGCGATCTGTACTGCGCGAACTCTTCACCGGTCATCGGGCGCAGACGGATCTCTGGCATGGGGTGCACTCTGACCTCGGGCAGCATGGGTGTGACGGCTCCCGCCCGAGTTGCGCCCGGCTTCCTGGCAGACGAGCCCTGACGGGGCTCTCGTTTGACGACTCTCTCGTCTTGCACCTTGGAGGATGGCAAGCTCGCGGTGAAGCGGTATGGCTCGTTCCGTTCTCCTCGCCCGGTACGACACCGGTGCGCTCGATCACCGAGGGCGCGGTCGGGGTAACCGGGAGCCTTGAGGACGGGAGGAGGATCGGCACCGAGGCGACGGGTGCCGCACGAACCGGAACGAGCTTGCGCTACGAGTGGCCCCGCCGCTCTTCGGAGGCCCTCTCGGCTCAGGCTTCACCGAGGGTAGGAGAGCCTGCCGCGCCGTCGGAGGTGCTCGGCGCAGGCACGACTCGGGCGGCTCGACCGTTCCGGACGATGCGCCGCCCAGGTCGAGGAGCCGGGCCGGCTCTGAGCACCCAAGGTGGACGCCGAGGTTCGTGGCTCCAACGTGCCGTCCGGCCGTCCCGCCTCGAACAGCGAGATGGCGCGAGCCTGGGCCGCCCGTTCGGTGTTTGGATGGAGTCATGACGATCGAGCAGGACGGGATCCGGGTGGCGAGCGCCGCCCGCGAGATCGACGCTGAGGCGGGTCGCATCTTCGAGCTCATCGCGGACCCGGCACAGCAGCCTCGCTGGGATGGCAACGACAACCTGGCCGTGGCCGAGGAGGGCCAGCGGGTCCGCTCCGTCGGCGACGTGTTCACCACGAGGCTGACAGGTGGCGCCGTTCGCGAGAACCATGTGGTGGACTTCGTGGAGGGAAGGCGGATCGCCTGGAAGCCGGCAGAGCCCGGTCGCGAGCCACCTGGGCATCTCTGGGCTTGGACCCTGGAGCCACTCGGGCCGTCCCGGACGCACGTCACGCACACCTACGACTGGACCGAGCTGACCGACGAGCAGCGCTACGCACGGGCTCGGGCGACGACGCCCGAACGACTCCACGCCTCGCTCGACCGGCTCGCTGCGCTCGCCGAGGGCAGCTGAGACTGGGCCGCGAGCCGCCCGTTGAGGAGGCCAGCCGGGATGCTCTGGTTGTGTCGTTCCATGACCGTTCGCGGGCCCAGATAGCGTCACCCGGCCAGCAGAGATCGCTCCCGCTCCCGCTGAGACGGCGCGATCAGGTTCGACCGGGTGCAAAGACCGGGCGGGCGGTGAACGCCTCATGATGGGCGGTATCGGCCGCTGAGCTGCTGCACCTCGAGCCGCGCCTTGCCACGCGAGCGAAGCCGGGATTCGATGACGAGCGATGGGAGCCCTCCGGACATGAAGCTCTCCCCGGTGGGCGCTTGGTCACTACCGCCCGCGCTCGGTGGGACCGGGGCGCGGGTGACCGGCCGTGGCCTGCGGCCGTCGCCTCTCGGTGGCCTGACAGGGCCGGAGGCCGGGCGCCGGTCCGACCGGCATGCAGCTGGTGCCCGGTTCGATCGGAGTGTTCCAGCTGTGGGACCAACGACGAGGCATAGCCTGCCTGGCGATGGAGACCTCGACTGACCCCGACCCTCGCTGGGAGAGCTGGAGGCGGGCGAGACCCGAGCCCCTCGGACTGCACCTCGACACGGCCGCCGCCGGGAGGAGCTCGCGCGCCGTGCTGTCTGCGGTCTCCGACCATGCACTTCTCGAGGCGCGGGCGGGCGCTTACGTGGCGCAGGAGATGGCGGCCGACGCCCTCGCCGCAAGCCGGGCCGCAATCGGCCGGTTGCTCGGCATGCCGGAAGGCGGCATCGCCTTCGTCGAGAGCGCGAGCGTGGCGCTCAGCACGCTGCTCCAGGCCTGGCCCTTCGAGCAGGGAGCGACCGTCGCCGTGGCACCGAGCGAGTGGGGTCCCAACCTGGCGACCTTCACACGACATGGACTCGGGATGGTCGACCTGCGCGTCGATGCCGATGGCCATGTCGATCTGGCCGAGCTGGAAGACCTGCTCGCCTCGTCACCGCCGTCTATGGTCCACATCACCCAGGTGGCCTCGCACCGCCCGCTCGTCCAGCCCGCGACCGAGATCGCCACCGTGTGCCGACAGGCGGGAGTGCCGCTCATCGTCGACGCCGCCCAGGCTCTCGGGCACGTGGACACCGCCACCGGCGCCGACATCATCTACGCCACCAGTCGCAAGTGGCTCACCGGGCCCCGGGGGGTCGGCGTCCTCGCCGCCGCCCCGCAGTGCTCGGACCGGCTGCGGGCGACGCTCACGGCCTCGCATCAAGACCCGGCCGACGAGACGATCGGTGCCGCCCTCAGCTCGCGAGAGGCGCACCTGGCGGGGCGTCTCGGCCTCGGCCGTGCCGCCCAGGACCTCCTCGAAATGGGCCCGGCGGCGGTCTTCGAGAGGCTGGCGGCCGTCGGCCGTGCCACCCGCCGCATTCTCGGCAGCCTGGACAACTGGCGGGTGATCGGGCCCACTGACGAGGCGAGCGCCATCACGGCCCTCGAGCCCGCCGCGGGTCAGGACGTCATGGGAGTGCGCTCGCGCCTTCTTCGCGACCACGGCACGGTGACGACGGCCCAGCAGGTCTTCCGGGCGCCCCGCGACATGTCCTCGCTCACGTTGCGCGTGAGCCCTCACGTCGACTGCACCAGCGACGACCTCGTCCGCCTGAGAGAGGCGCTGGCGTCGTTGTGAGAGGTGTCCGGGGCGGCAGAGGCGCGGACGGCGCGCCTTCGGCCGGACGTGCGCCGGCCGCCGGATGCTCCTCGTGCCACCGGGATGGACACGACCTCGCCGCCCTCAAGGTTGAGCAGCGCCCGCGGGCGTGGCGCGCGATCTCGTCCGCGAAGTCCGACAGGGCTCTTCTCACGAGGCGGACGGCGCCATCGGGATGGGCACACAGGCGCCACGCGGTGCTCGACGGCTACGAAGAGCTGGGCGAGCGCTGCGACCAGATGGCGCTCTCGACGCCCGTCGGGCTCGACCTCGACGGCGATGGCCGGAGCCCGAGGGCGCAGGGGTCGCACTGCGCGCCGGAACGCGGGCTCGGTATCTCGCCACCCCGCCCGCCTCTGCCAGTCCGCAGGCGTCCTCCGGCGGAAGCGGTGGCGCCGAGGTACGGATCGAGGTTCCCGGCACCCTCGCCCCGTCCCTGGTGGAGGGAGCCGGCGCCAGCACGGGCGAGGCGAAATCACCCGACCGGGCCGGCCGGCCGGCGCCAGGCCGGCGCGAACCGGCTGTCGCCCGTCGGATCCCCCGGCAAAGAGGGCGCGAGGCTTCGATACCCTTTGGCCATGGACGCCGGGAGCATCCGACACGCATATCTCGACTACTTCCGCGAGCGCGGCCATGTCCGCATCGCGCGGGCCAACCTCGTCCCCCGCGAGGACCCGACCACGCTCTTCACCGGCTCGGGGATGCAGCCCCTCATCCCCTACCTGCTCGGGGCGCCCCATCCCGACGGCACGCGGCTCGTCGACTCGCAGCCGTGCTTTCGAGCGGAGGACATCGACGAGGTCGGTGACGCCCGGCACACGACGATGTTCGAGATGCTCGGCAACTGGTCGCTCGGCGACTACTTCAAGGCCGAGCAGCTGCCATGGCTGTTCAGCTTCCTGACCGAGGTCCTTGACCTCGACCCCGGACGGCTCTACGTCAGCGCCTTCGCCGGATCGCCCCGGTGGGGGATCCCCCGGGACGATGAGTCGATCGAGATCTGGGCCGGACTGCTCTCCAAGGCAGGTGTGAGCGCCGAGGTGGTCGACCTCGGGACGGCCGAGGAGGCGGCGCGCCGGGGCATCGGGCAGGGCCGGATCATCCTCTACGACGAGTCGCAGTGCTGGTGGAGCCGCTCCGGCCCGCCGGCGTCGATGCCCGCGGGTGAGCCCGGCGGCATCGACTCGGAAGTCTTCTACCTCTTCCCGCAGGTCGCCCACGACGCCGCCTTCGGGGTGCACTGCCACCCCCACTGCGACTGCGGTCGCTTCGTCGAGATCGGCAACTCGGTGTTCATGCAGTACCGGCGGACGGAGAGCGGCTTCGAGCGGCTCCCCCAGCCGAACGTCGATTTCGGCGGCGGCCTCGAGCGCCTCGCCATGGCGTCGATCGACGCTGACGACGTCTTCGAGGTCGACCTGTTGAAGTCCGTGACGGCTGCCATCGACGCCATGCTCCCGGCCGCCTCGAGCGGTGACCGCCGCGCCAAGCGGATCATCGCCGACCACGCCCGCGCGGTCGTCTTCCTCGCTCTCGACGGCGTCGAGCCCTCCAACAACACCCAGGGCTATGTCATGCGTCGCTTCGCCCGCCGGGCAGTGCGCCAGGGCCTTCTTCTCGGGATCGACTCCGGACTCCTGTCGGCGCTCGTCGCCCCGATCGCCGCCAGCTACCAGTCCGCCTACCCGGACCTGGCGGACCGTGCCGGCCACATCACTGCGGTGCTCGACCGCGAGGAGAGCCTCTTCCGCAGGACCCTCGCCCGTGGCGTCCGGGAGCTCCCGAAGCTGGCCGGCCCGCTCCTCACCGGCGACGTCGTCTTCACCCTCTTCGACACCTACGGCTTCCCGCCCGAGCTCAGCGTGGAGGAGGCCCAGTCGGCCGGCCTCCCGGTGGAAGAGGGCTGGCGAGCGCGCTACGACCAGCTCATGGCCGAGCAGCGGGAGCGGTCCCGCACGGCGGCAGCCGGCATGTTCAAGGGGGGCCTGGCGGACCAGTCGGAGGCGACCACCCGCCTGCACACCGCCACCCACCTCCTCTACAAGGCGCTCCGGCTGGTCCTCGGTGACCATGTCGTCCAGCGGGGCAGCAACATCACGCCCGAGCGGCTGCGTTTCGACTTCTCCCACCCGGCCAAAATGACCCCGGAGCAGGTTGCCGAGGTCGAGCGGATCGTCAACCAGAACATCGCCCGCGACTGGCCGATGAACATCTCGCAGATGTCGCCCGACGAGGCCTTCGCCGCAGGCGCTCTTGGTGCCTTCGGCGACCGCTACGGACCCGTGGTCTCCGTCTACACAGCCGGCGATCCTTCCGGCGAGTGGTACAGCAAGGAGATCTGTGGTGGCCCACACGTCCGCCACACCGGCGAGCTCGGGCGCTTCCGGATCGTGAAGGAGGAGTCCTCCTCGGCCGGCGTCCGGCGCATCCGGGCGGTGGTCGAGGCCGCGGAGAGGGCGACCGTCTCGTCCTGAGCGCGGCTGCTCCGCCTCGGTCCACTGCCGACAGCATCACGGCTTCCTCGAGCCGGAGGCCGTCTCCGAGCAGTGACGACGGCACGCCGGCCGGGGTCTTGCCCCGGTGGGGCCGTCTCGCTCCGCGGACACCACCTGAACGGACCGATCGTCGCCGAGGGCTCCTCTGAGCGTTGGTGGCTGGTCGACTCCCACGACCGAGTGTCCCGCCACCGAGCGGCGAGGTTCCGCGGCTCGCCCGTGAGCGGTCCCGCCTACGCCATCGCAGACCGGAGCCGTCGTCATCTTCACGGCGGCCACCACCTCGTCGACATGCACGGCGGAGTGATCGCCTCCAGCGGCTGCCGACCGTTCCCGCCGGCTGCGCGGCGAGAGTCCATCGCGGCCGAGCGGTGGTCCTTGGCTTGACGGGCCAGGCCGTGGGCAACCTCGAGCCGGGTCCGGCGTCGAGCGTCGCGGCATCTTCATCGCCGCGGATCGTCATCGAGCCCAGTTGGGGAATCCGGACACCCAATGACCATGGTGTCCCAGGACTCCCTGCGGCCGACCACCCCGGCAGCGGCGCCAGCAGGAGCTGTGTCGTAGCGGCGAGAAGGGTCTCCTTTGAACCGAATAAATTCAAGTATTTGAGTTGACGTAGGGCCAGAGAGATAAGGTAGGAGAGGTCCGAAAACTGGCCCACGGGACCGCCGGTCGCCTGTGACCGTCCATTGCGCTCCTCGATGTTCGAGAAGGGCGGGGGAGTGATCCGGCGGCGGAGTGCGGCGTGCGACGGGCGTTGTCGGGAGAGCGTGTTCGCTGCGGCAGCACCATAGAGGATCCGGGAGGAACTGATGAGTGTCACCGAAGTCACCGAGCAAGCAGAGGTGCGAACGAGTGACGACCTTCGGGGCTGGCTCGGGCAGGTGGAGGAGATCGGCGAGCTGCACACGATCGAGTCGGAGGTCGATCCGGTCGAGGAGATGGCCGCGACGACCTATCTCGCCGCTCAAGCCGAGGACGCACCGGCGATTCTCTTCACCAACGTGAGAGGTTCGCGCCCGGGGAGTCGAGCGTTGTTCAACATGGTGGGAAGCAGCCTGCGCCGCTACGCTCTCGCCTTCGGGCTCGACCCCGGCCTCGACGCACTCACGCTCGTCCAGGCGACGCGAGACCTGCTCCGGCGGCGGGTCGCGCCGGTGACGGTCGACGCCAACCGCGCGCCGATCAACGAGACGGTGCTGACGGGCGCCGACATCGACCTCGAGTCGCTTCCTGTTCCCCAGCACTGGCCACTCGATGGCGGCCGTTACATCGGCACCGCAGACGTCGTGCTCACCCGGGACCCCGACCTCGGGCACGTCAACATGGGCACGTACCGGATGATGCTGCATGACCGCAACCATGTGGGCCTGTATCTGAGCCCGGGCAAGGACGCGCGCCTGCACGTCGCGAGGAGCTGGGAGCAGGGAAAAGACGTCGAGGTCGTCGCCGTCTACGGCGTCCATCCGCTGTGGATGATCCTCGGTTCACAGGCCTTCCCGAAGAACCTCTCCGAGCTCGACGCGGTGGGCGGTGTGCTCGGAAGGCCCTTCGAGCTGGTGAACGGGACCGTGAACGATCTACCGATACCAGCAGCGGCTGAGATCGCCATCGAGGGAGTGATCCACGTGGGGGCGACGCGCCCCGAGGGTCCTTTCGGCGAGTTCACCGGCTACTACGGGCGTCCCGAGGGAAGCGCGCCTCTCGTCGAGGTGACAGCAGTCCATCTGCGGCGCGAGCCGATTCTGACCAACGCGCTCATGGCCGACCACCCGAGTTGCGAGATGGGCCTGTTCAACTGTGTCGCCAGATCGGCCCGTCTCTGGGATGACCTGGATCGCCTGGGCATTCCCGGGATCCGTGGCGTGTGGGCTCCTCCCGAAGCCGCCTCGGCCTTCGGCGTGCTCGTCGTCTCCCTCGAGCAGCGGTACGCGGGGCACGCGGCGCAGGTGTTGGCCCTCGCCGCTCAGGCGCCGGCGACCGCCTACTTCACGAAGTGGATCATCGCCGTGGACGAGGATGTCGACCCCACGGACTTCTCCCAGGTTCTCTGGGCCTTGAGCACCCGCTGCAGCCCTGCCAATGACATCGACGTCCTCCACGACACGTGGAGCACGTGGCTCGACCCCACTCTCAACCCGCCGGAGATCCGAGCGTGGGGCTCCAAGGGCCTCATCAACGCCTGTAGGGAGCATCGCTACCTCGCCCAGTTCTCGACGCGGACCGCGCTGTCGTCGGCGACCTTCGAGCGCGTGGCAAGCCGCTGGAGCCGGGACTTCGGCCTCCCCGGCGAGGCGCCTCGCCCCCTTGCCTTCGAAGGAGGGGTCTCTGACCTGTACCGCTATCACGAGACCGGTGAGCGTCTCTCTGGCCGTGAGAACGGTGCCAGCAGCCTCTGAGCTCGCGGTAGGCAGTGCGCGCCCTTGGAGGGTGCGTGCCGCTTGGCTCAACCCCGTGCCGATGTCCCGCTTGGCCGGTGGGCCGGTCCGCCCGCTCGGCACCCGCGCCGTAGGTCGGCTGGAGGCCGCCTGGCGTATCGCAGTGTGGCAGCCCGAGGGACTGCCGTCGTCCACCCGACAGGTCGGGAGGTGCTGCGGTAGCTGGCCGGCTCTGTGGCGCGAGGCGGCGGATCCCGATCCGGTCGGGACAACGACCTCACCTCCGGCCTCGGCATCACGCGGTCACGCCGGATCCAACGTGCTGTTCCATGCCACCATGGGCAACGTCGCCGTGCTCGACGACGCGTGGTCGAGCACGGGCTCGGAGCGGTCGGGAGGGCGCTCCGGCAGATGCACAAAGTGGCTCGACGCCCGGGACCGCCTGCAGGCAGGGCCATCAGACGCGACGCCGTGAGAGGTGCGGAGGAAGAAGGGGAAGCATGGTTCGGCCTATCACCGACGGCTTCGTGCCGTGGTCGCAGGAGGAGTCGGAGCGCTACCGGCGGGCGGGCTGGTGGGCTGGCCGCTCGCTCGGGGACGAGCTCTGGGATGTGGCCGCCAATCGCGCCGAACATCCGGCACTCGTGGACGGGGACATCCGCCTGACATACGCGGAGCTCGCCGCGCGATCTGACGCGGCTGCGGGGCGGCTGCTGGACCTCGGCCTCGAGCCTGGAGACCGCCTCCTCGTCCAGCTGCCCAACACGTGGCACTTCGTCGTCCTCAGCCTGGCCTGCTTGCGGACTGGTGTCGTGCCGATCATGGCGCTGCCGGCTCACCGGGAGCTCGAGTTGGCGCACCTCGCCCAGCTGTCGGAGGCCCGGGGGATCGCGGTGCCGTCTGTCTGGCGCGGCTTCGACCATCAGGCCTTGGCGGGCAAGCTGGCCGATGCCCTGCCGGATCTCGAGCACGTCCTTGTCGCCGGGGGTGCTCGTGACGGCTCCATCGACCTCGACGTCGTGTGCGCCGGCCCCGAGGGGCGACCGCCGGAGTTGGCGTCGCCGAGTGGCGGGGACATCGCGCTCTTCCTCCTCTCCGGCGGCACGACCGGTCTGCCGAAGCTCATCAGCCGCACGCACCAGGACTACGCCTACAACGCCAGGTGCAGCGCGGTGACGAGCGGCATGAGCGGCGACACGGTGTACCTGGCCGCGTTGCCAGCCAGCCACAACTTCGCACTGGCCTGCCCGGGCGTCCTCGGTACCCTGCTGAGCGGCGGCACGGTCGTCATGCTGGCCTCACCGGAGCCAGCTGGCGCATTTGCAACCATCGCCCGCGAGCACGTGACCCACACTGCCGTTGTACCTGCTGTGGCGCAGCGCTGGATGGAGCGCCGGGAGCAGGGGGCCGGCGATGATCTGAGCTCGCTCGAGGTTCTCCAGGTCGGAGGGGCGCGAATCGCCGATGAGCTCGCACGGCGTGTCACCCCGCTGCTCGGATGCACCCTCCAGCAGGTTTTCGGCATGGCCGAGGGGCTCATCAACATGACCCGCCTCGATGACCCGCCGGACGTGATCTGCTCGACCCAGGGCCGCCCCATGAGCCCGGGCGACGAGGTGCGCCTGGTCGACATAGAGGGTAGGGGGGTCGGGCCCGACGAGTCCGGACTGCTCCTGACCCGCGGGCCGTACACGCCCCGCGGCTACTACCGAGCGGAGGAGCAGAACGCGAGGGCGTTCACCCCGGAGGGTTGGTACCGCAGCGGAGACGTCTGCCGCACGACCCCGGAGGGCAATCTCGTCGTCGAGGGCCGCGACAAGGACATCATCAACCGCGGCGGCGAGAAGGTGTCAGCGGAGGTGGTCGAGAACCTTGCGTACCAGGTCGCCGACGTGCGAGAGGCGGCCGCTGTCGCCATGCCCGACCCGGTGCTCGGTGAGCGGGTGTGCCTCTATGCCGTCCTCAGGCCAGGGGCGAGTCTGGACCTCACGTCCCTGCGCGCTCGGATGACCGAGGCAGGGGTGGCCGCCTACATGCTGCCCGAGCGGCTCGAGCTCTGCGACGAGATCCCGAAGACTCAGGTGGGAAAGATCGACAAGAAGGCCCTGCGCGAGCGAGTTGCCCGGCTGGCTGCAGCCGGAGAGCTGTCTGCGCACTGATCGGATGCCCGGCATGCGCCGGTGGTGCCGCGAAGTCAAGGGGGGCGAGCCATCGGCCGACACCTGGTACGCGAAGCACTCGCCGCGTGGGGCGCTTGAGCGACTTGCTGGCGGGCCGTGAGAGCGACGAAGGACCGGGTCCCTTCGGGCTCCCACTGCAGTCTTCCAGGTCGGCCGTTGAGCATGCTTGCCGACAGGGACCGGGCCGGAGAGGCGCCTCCGGACAGCCACGGCCGGAGCGGCGGTCGCCCCCGAATGCCCTGACGCCGTCGCCGCTCACGAGCTCTCCTCTGCGCCGCCGAACCCCCGAGGGGTCTGAGCTCTCCACAGCGGGATGAACGCCAGGACGGCGACGCACTGGACCGCCACCACGAAGTAGATGGCGTCGTCGATCGAGATGTCGTAGAAGACGCCGATGAGGGCGGAGCCAGCCAGCCAGGCCACCCCGTAGACGGCGGTGAAGGTCCCGAAGCCCACGCCGCGCCGGCCGGCGGGGACGAGGTCGGCCACCGCCGCCCGCATGGTCGACTCGTGCACGCCCATCACCGCTCCCCACAGCACGGCACCGGCCGAGACGAGCGGTACCGCCGTCGAGAACGACAAGAACGGCACCGCAGCTCCGAGGAGGGGAAGCACCACGAGGCCACGCAGGCCGAACCGGTCGTACACCCGTCCCGAGACGAGGGCAGTAAGGGCGGCGACCCCCATGGCGAGCGCGTACAGCACGGGGATGACCGGTTCCGAGACGACGTGGTGGCGCTGAAGGTGGTAGGCGAGTACGGCGAAGGTGGAGAAGCCGGCGAGCGTGGCGGCGCTGAAGGCGGCGTACTGCCAGTAGCGACGGCTGAAGCCCCGCAACGACACCGCCCTCGTCTGGGGTGCCCGGACGCCCCGGTCGTAGGCGGCGGGCACCGGGACCCGGCGGCGCAGGTACCCGAGCACCGCCAAGGCGGCCACTCCGGGGACGGCCAGCACCACGAAGGCGTCGTGGTAACCGTGGTGGGTCGCGAGCACCGCGGCCACGACGAGCGGTCCGACCATGGCGCCCGACTGGTCGAGTGCCTCGTGCGCGGCGAAGGCGCGGCCCCTGCCGAGGTCGACGCTCGCCTCGGCGAGCATCGTGTCACGGGCCGGGGTCCGCACCGCCTTGCCGAATCGCTCTGCCACGACGAGCAGGCAGGCGACGCCGAGCGGGCCACCCGCGCCGAGCAAGGGCACCGATACCACTGTGATGGCGTAGCCGGTGATGCTGATGGCCCACTGCCGGCCGCTGCGGTCCGACCAGCGACCGCTCGCGAGGCGGAAGACGAGCGCCACTGCCTCGCCGAGTCCTGTGATGACACCGACGAGCGCTGCGGAGGCTCCGTAGGTGGCCAGATAGGGACCGACGATGCTGCGCGCCCCTTCGTACACGAAGTCGGCGAGGCCGCTCACGACGCCGAAGACGAGCACGAAGCGGAGTGGACCGAGCCGGTTCGGGCCGGTCGTCTCCCGCACACCCTCGCTCATCGGCTCCTGCCTACCCCACCGGGGATCGCGGTGCACCCGCGCCGCCGCTCTCCATCGCCGTGGGCCTGGCGGAGGCCGGTGTGCCTACGACTGCCGCCAGCTCCGGCGAGCGGCGCCGGTCACACGTAGCCCACCGAGGTCCAGATTGCCGCGCCCGCCCCGATCCGGTAGTCATCTTCTCCATGGCAACCGCCTCCCTCGAACAGCGCTATCGGGGGCGCAGTCTCTGGCTCGACCACGCGCCCGGGCCGCTCTCGCCTCGTCCGTCCCTCTCGGGTGACGCCCAGTTCGATGTGGCCGTCGTCGGAGCGGGCTTCACTGGGCTGTGGACCGCGTACTACGTGAAGCGAGACCGGCCCGACGCCCGAGTCGCCGTCGTCGAACGGGAGATTGCCGGCTTCGGGCCGTCGGGCAGGAACGGCGGCTGGGTGTCGGCCAGGATCGCTGGCAGCCCGAGCGTCTATGCCGAGCGGCACGGGCCCGAGGCGGTCCGGCGGGCGGAGCGGGAGACCTTCTCGACGGTGGACGAGATCGGCCGCGTGGCGCGAGAAGAGAGGATCGACTGCGGCTTCGAGAAGGCGGGCACCGTCGCCCTCGCCATGACGGCGCCTCAGGTCTCGCGCGCCCGCAGCGAGATCGATGCGGCCCGAAGGATCGGCCTCGGCGAGGACGACGTGCGGGTGCTCGAGGCGAGCGAGCTCGAGCAACTCGTGTGCGTCCCCGGCTGCCGGCTCGCCCTCTACTCTCCCCACTCCGCCAGGATCGACCCGGGCGCGGCTGGCGAGGGGAGTGGCCGAGGCATGCGAACGCGCCGGCGTGGTCATCTTCGAGCGGACCGAAGCGCTGCAGGTCGTCCCGGGGCGGGTGCGGTGCCGCCAGGGCACACTGACCGCGGACCACGTCCTTCGCGCCACGGAGTCGTACACCACCGAGCTGGCGGGAGAGAAGCGCCGCTACCTCCCCCTC
>JAKAQB010000056.1 GCA_021811865.1 Actinomycetes bacterium
TTCTTCGAGCGCTTCGGCTCCCCGCTGCAGCAGGTGGAGGGCCGCAACCTGTCGGCCACCGCCTTCGGCGGCTCGGGCGAGGGCTTCGCCGACGAGGCGCGCCCGCCGTCGGAAGAGGAGGACTGGAGTCCCCTGTTCGTCTACCGCTGGGAGCGGACGGATGCCGAGCTGTCCCGCCGGCTCGCCGCCACCGGAGACGGTGTGGCCGAGCTCGACTTCGTGAGCCCCCGCAGCGGACGGGCGGTCCTTGCGACGCTTGGGTGCCACATGGTGCGGCTTGCAGCAGGCTCCTCCACCCTGACGAGGAGAAAGGTCGGCTCGTCGGTCTACGTCGCCTGGTCGGGAGAAGGGCGAAGCGTCATCGGTGGCACCGAGCTCACCTGGCAGGCGGGCGACTTCTTCTGCTCCCCCTCGTGGGCCTACGTCGACCACCACGCCGCCTCGCAGTCGGACCTCTTCGAGCTCTCGGACCGGCCGGCCCTCGAGGCACTTCACCTGTTTCGCCAGGAGGTCGCCCCCGATCCGCAGCCGGTGACCTCCCGCCTGTCCAGCTGACCTCCGCGCTCGGGACGGCAACGGCACCTGCCAGGCGGTGAGCGCCTGGCGATCCCCGGCGGCCTGACCGGCAGCCGGAGGAGGGAGTTCCGTCGGCGGAGTCCCGGTCCCAGAGTCGAGTTCTCGTCGCGTGCGGGTCGGGCGTCGCCACCCTGCACGAACAAAGTGCACTGATCGCGCGCCGCGAGCGTCGCCCGGGCTCGTCCGAGCCTTGCGACCGCGGGGGCTCTGTGGTTAGGTGTTGCAGCATACGCACGCCGGGCAGCTTCACGTTCCGCATGGCGGAATAAGTTGCCGGCAAAGCCGGTCCATCGAGGGAGGAGCACGCGCAGGATGAGGTTCGTCTCAGTCCGGTCGGGGGCGTCGCCGTACGCGGCGCTGCTCGAGGGCGAGGAGCTCGTCCCGCTCGGCTTCGAGGACGTCGGCGCCATGCTGAAGGCCGGCGGCGCACCCTCCTCGCCCCCGACCGGCGAGCCCGTGGCGTTCGGCGGGGCCGCCCTGGCGCCCGTGGTGCCGTCGCCGCCCCGCATCTTCTGCGTCGGCCTCAACTACCGGACCCACATCCTCGAGATGAAGCGGGAGTTGCCGGCGCATCCGACGCTGTTCGCCAAGTTCCCGGCCGCTCTCGTCGGACCGCGGGATGACATCTGCCTGCCGGCGGTCTCCGAGCGCGTCGACTGGGAGGCAGAGCTCGCCGTCATCGTCGGCCGCTGCGGGCGCCATCTCACGAGGGACGAGGCGCGCGAGGCGATCGCCGGCTACAGCGTGATCAACGACGTAACGGCGCGCGACTTCCAGAACCGGACGCTCCAGTGGCTGCAGGGCAAGACGTTCGAAGGCACCTGCCCGTTCGGCCCGGCTCTGGTCACACCCGACGAGATCGACGACGCACGCGACCTCGAGGTGACATGCGAGGTCGACGGTGAGGTCGTCCAGCGGGCCCGGACGAGCGACCTGCTGTTCGACCCGCCGACGCTCGTCGCCTACATCAGCCAGCTCATGACGCTCGAACCGGGTGACGTGATCGCCACCGGGACGCCGGGTGGTGTCGGGGCCGGGATGGACCCGCCCCGGTTCCTGAAGGACGGCTCGGTCGTCCGGACGAGAATCGAAGGGATCGGCGAGCTCGTGAACGTCTGCGTCGCCGAGCCGCCCCCCGAGCGGCCATGAGTGGCCAAGCGGCATTCACTACCGCAGGGATGACTGCGGTGGAGGTGGTGGCGGCGAACGAGGCGCTCGACCGGCTGCTGCTCGAGGAGCTCGGGCGCGCCGACCTCGCCCGAGCGCCCCGAAGCGGCGGCGAGTGGGTGGCGGTCGAGGTGGCGGCTCACCTGGCAGAGTTTCCGCACTTCTTCGCCGCCGAGATCGGGCGCTGGCGTGCGGACCCGGATGCCGTCGTCGGGCGTACCCACGACGACGAGAGCCGCCTGGCGGCGGTTGCCGCCGCCTGGTCGGACGACCCGTCCCGCATCCCGTCGAGGGTGGGCGAGGCGTTCTCGGCCCTTGCCGGCGCGCTCTGTCGGCTCTCCGACGGCGACATCGCGGCGGCAACCCGCAACATCAAGTACGGCGAGGAGCCGCTCAGCGCGTTCCTCGACCGCTACGTGGTCGGCCACAAGGCCGGCCATCTCGAGCAGCTGCGTGCGCTCGCCGCCGAGCGCGACCACCCACCACGAGGAGAGCCGGTGTCCGACGATGACGAACGCTGACCCCGCCACCTACCCCACCACCTTCACGCCCTATGGCGACCGGCCGTCCGACCCGGAGCAGGTCGCCAAGCTCGCCGAGCTGGCGCGGGGAGGCACGACCCATGAGGACCTCCGGGACTGGTTGCAGCTGGTCGACTCGATCGGCGAGCTGCGCGTCCTCGAGGGCGTGGACTGGCAGGAGAACATCGGCCGGATCACCGAGATGCTCACCCACAGCGACCACGCCCCGGCGGTGCTCTTCAACGCCATTCCCGGTGCGCAGAAGGGCTTCCGCATCCTCGTGAACGCCCAGGCCGAGAGGAGCCGTCTCGCCGTCAGCCTCGGGCTCCCCTCGGACATCGGGACCTGGGAGCTCATGGACGAGTGGGAGCGCCGTCGCGACGAGACAGAGCCGGTCGCCCCGATGATGGTGGACGGCGGGCCCATCCTCGAGAACGTCCTCGAGGGCGACGACATCGACCTGCTCAAGTTCCCCACCCCCCTCTGGCACCCCCAGGATGGTGGTCGCTACATCGGGACAGGGGACGCCGTCCTCACCCGCGACCCCGAGGAGGGCTGGCTCAACATGGGGACGTACCGGGTGATGGTGCACGACTCGACCAACGCGGCGATCTTCATGTCGCCGGGCAAGCACGGTCGCCTCCACCGGCAGAAGGCCTTCGAGCGCGGCGAGCCCTTGCCGGCCGTCGTGCTCGTCGGGCTCGACCCGCTGCTGTTCCTCGCGAGCGCCCTCGAGATGCCCTACGGCCAGTCCGAGCTCGAGTGGGTAGGCGGCATGCGCGGCCGGCCGGTCGAGTGCATCGCCGGCCGTCACACGGGCCTGCCCATCCCGGCCCGCGCCGAGATCGCCCTCGAGGGCTTCCTCATGCACGACGAGGAGCGGATGGAGGGGCCGTTCGGCGAGTGGACCGGCTACTACGCCTCGGCGAGCCGGGAGGAGCCGGTCTTCCGCCTGTCGGCCATCTACCACCGCAACGACCCGATCATCACCGGGGTCCCGCCCGAGAAGCCGCCGTACGAGGCCCACAAGTTCCGCCAGTACCTGAAGAGCGCCAACCTCCGGCGGGAAATGCGCCTCGCCGGCGTACCGGACGTCACCGCCGCCTGGTGCCACGGCGTCGGCGGCTGCCAGCTCTTCACGGCGGTCTCGATCAAGCAGCGCTACCCGGGCCACGCCCGCCAGGCCGGTCACATCGCGGCCCAGTGCCGGACGGGTGCCTACCTCGGCCGCATCACCGTCGTCGTGGACGACGACATCGACGTCTCCGACCTCGACGAGGTCATCTGGGCGATCTCCACGCGCTGTGACCCCGAGCGCTCCTTCGACATCATCCGCCGGGCCTGGAGCGGGCCGCTCGACCCGGCGATCGAGCCGGGCAAGAAGGGGTTCAACTCCCGGGTCGTCATCGACGCGACCAAGCCGTACGAGTGGATCGACCAGTTCCCCGAGGCCATCGGGCCGACTCCCGAGGAGAAGGCCGTCACCCGACAGCGGTGGTCGTGGATCCTCAGGTGAGCGACCCGGCGCCGCGCCGCCTCGTGGTCGGCATCACCGGCTCGAGCGGCCCTCAGCTCGGCGTGCGGCTGCTCGAGGTGCTCCAAGACCGGCGGGACGTCGAGACGCACCTCGTCCTCTCGGCCGGGAGCGCCGAGAGCCTCCGCCTCGAGATGGACCGCACCCCAGACTCCGTCGCCAAGCTGGCGGATACCTGCTACGACGTCCACGACCTCGCTGCCGCCGTCTCCTCCGGCTCGTTCGTCACGATGGGGATGGTCGTCATGCCGTGCTCGATGCGGACCCTCGGGGCGGTCGCCGCCGGCGTGACGGGCGACCTCGTCTCGCGTGCTGCCGACGTCTGCCTGAAAGAGCGGCGGCGCCTCGTCCTCGTGCCCCGCGAGACGCCGCTCAACCTCATCCACCTCCGCAACATGGAGACGCTCACCCTGGCCGGTGCCACGATCCTGCCGCCGGTGCCGGCCTTCTACCATCGGCCCGAGACGATCAACGATCTCGTGGATCACGTCGTCGGCAAGGTGCTCGACCAATTCGGCATCGAGCACGACCTGTTCCGCCGCTGGCGCTAGGCAAGGGGCCCCGCCATCCCCGGGCCCTCGGGTCCGTCTCCGAGGGGGCCCCGACCGGTGATGCGTATGGGCCCGGTCCCGACCTCGAGATCCTCACCGTACGCGTCGACGTCGATCAGGTGCGGGCAAACGGACTGTCTCCGGCGAGCCGCCGACATCGGCTCCACAGTCACCCGGACGAACCATGCAGGTCGGCCGCGATGGCCTCGGCGGCCGCAGTGGCGGCGGTGGCGATCTCCGCCACGCGCCGGCTGTCGAGCCGGGCGGCCGGCGCCGATACTCCGATGGCAGCCACGACGTGTCCTCGGGCGTCGGTGATCGGCACCGCCACGGCCGAGAGGCCGACCGTGCTCTGCTCGAAGCTCGTGGCGTACCCGTTGCGCGCTATCTCGGCGAGCTCCTCGTCGAGCGTCGTCCGGTCGGTGGTGGACCGGTCCGTCAGCCCGGGCAGGCTCCCGCCCCCGAGCACGTCCTGGAGATGGCGGCGGTCGAGTGCCGCCAGCAGCACCTTCCCCCCTGCCGTGCAGTGAGCCGGGAGAACAGTCCCGGTCCTCGCGCTCACCCGGACCGCCTCGGGACCCTCGATCGAGTCGATGAAGCGGATGAGCGGGCCGTCGAGCACGATGAGGTTGACCGTCTCGCGGACCTCGGCCGTGAGCCGTTCGAGGTGGGGGCGCGCCGCACGCCGGACGTCGATGCCCTTCAGCGCGCCGAGTGCGATGTCGAGCAGCGCCGGCCCGGGCCGGTAGCGGCGGGTCGCCGGATCCTGCGAGACGAATCCCCGGGCCAGGAGGGTGACGAGCAGGCGGTGGACCGTGGACGGCGAGACGCCGAGCAGCTCCGCACCCTCTTTCACCGACAGGGTCGGATGATCGCCGAAGCTGCCGAGGAGGCGCAAGGCGCTGTCGACCGATGCGACCGTACGGCTCCGTCGGTTGGCGCCCTCCACGGGAAGGGCAACCTACCGCGCCTGGGTCCGGTTCGAAAGCAGCGCGACCTCGGGACGCGGGAGAGGCGATCCGCCCGCCTGCCGCGGGCCAGGGTGCGAAAGAATCTCGAAGAACCTATTGACCGTATTGAAACTAGTCATTACCGTGGTTAGTAGTGACAACCTTCGACGGGAGCACGACGTTCGACGGCACCTTCACCACCCGTGCCGAGGAGGTGGCGAACCGCCTGGCGGCGCTCGCCGAAGGGTCGCCCGCAGCCACGAGGCTCGGCACGAAGGCGGAGCTGCGTGCCCGCTTCGGGGTCTCGAGCGCCACGATGAGCGAGGCGTTGCGGTTGCTGCAGGCTCGCGGGCTCGTGACCCTCCGCACCGGGCCGAGCGGCGGCGTCTTCACCGCCGAGCCGTCCGGACGGCTGCTGCTGAGCAACCTCCTCGTCGGCTTTCGCAGCGGGACGCTCACGGTGAGGAACGTCCTCGAGAGCCGTGAGGCCCTCGAGCCCGCCATCGGCCAGCTCGCCGCCCGCCGGCGGAGCATCGACGACCTGAACCGCCTCGGCGAGGTGCTGGAGGCGATGCAGCGCCACCTCGGCGAGCCGGCCGCCTACCTACGGCTCAACTGGCAGCTGCACCGGGTGATCGCCGAGGCGACGGGAAACGAGGTGCTGAGTGGGCTGTACGGCTCGCTCGTCCGCTTCCTCGAGGAGGAGCTGACCCAGGCGCTGGCGGCGGCGAGCTTCGCCGAGCACCGCAGGGAGAACTTCGACCTGCACGCCCGCCTCGTCCAGGCGATCCGCCGCCGGGAAGAGGGGGAGGCGGGCGCCCTCGCCGCCCACCACGCGCCTGCCAGCATGCTCGGCCAGGTCGGCGGCCGCGACGGCAAGGGGGCCCCGAGATGATGACCGACTCCGAGGTGGCGGAGATGGCGGGCGCCCTCGTGACCGCCCATGAGCGGCTCCGGCCCATCCACCCGGTCGTGGAGGCTCATCCGGAGGCGACGCTCGAGGACGCCTACGGCATCCAGCGCGCCCTCGTCGCCGGCCTCACGGCCAAGGGTGCCAAGTTGAAGGGTCGCAAGGTGGGGCTCACCTCCGCTGTGATGCAGCGGGCGTTCTCGGTGAGCGAGCCCGACTTCGGCTGCCTGCTCGACGTCATGTTCCATCCCGACGGCGGCGGCATCGCCGCCGACCGGTTCATCGCCCCCCGGATCGAGCCTGAGGTCGCCTTCGTCCTCCGTCGGGAGCTGGCCGGTCCCGGCGTGACGATGGCGGAGGCGATCGCGGCCGTCGACTTCGTCCTGCCGGCGCTCGAGATCATCGACAGCCGGATCATCGACTGGCGGATCAGCCTGGTCGACACGGTGGCCGACAACGCCTCCTCCGGCGGAGTGGTGCTCGGCGGCAGTCCGCGGCACCTCGACGGCCTCGACCTCCGACTTCTCGGGTGCAACGTCTGGCGCAACGGGGCGCTCGCCGCCACCGGGGCGTCCGGTGCCGTCCTCGGTAACCCGCTCAACGCGCTCGTCTGGCTCGCCAACCGCCTGGCGACCTTCTCCGAGGGGATCGAGGCGGGCGCGGTCGTGATGCCGGGCTCGTGCACGGCGGCGACGCCGGTGGTGCCAGGAGACGTCGTCTCGGCATCGTTCGCGGGGCTCGGCCAGGTGAGCGCCAGATTCGAAGGACGCGGGTCGTGACGGGCGAGAAGGTGGTGGCCGCCATCGTCGGCACCGGAAACATCGGGTCTGACCTCATGGCGAAGCTGCGTCGGTCCGACCACGTCGATCTGCGTTACGTCGTCGGCATCGACCCGTCCTCCGACGGTCTGGCGAGAGCACGGCGCGAAGGGCTGGAAGCCTCCTCAGGTGGCGTCGCGTGGCTCCTCGATCGTGAGGAGCTCCCCGGGCTCGTCTTCGAGGCCACCTCGGCGCGGGCCCACCTCGCCAACGCGCCGCTCTACAAGGAGAGCGGGATCCAGGCGATCGACCTCACCCCGGCCGCCATCGGTCCCTATGTGGTGCCCGCCGTCAACCTCCCCGACGAGCTCGATGCCCCGAACCTCAACCTCATCACCTGCGGCGGGCAGGCGACGATACCGATCGTCGCCGCCATCAGCGTCGTGACACCGGTCAGCTACGCCGAGATCGTCGCCTCGATCGCCTCCCGCTCGGCCGGGCCGGGCACGCGGGCGAACATCGACGAGTTCACCAAGACGACCGCCCACGGGCTCGAGCGCGTCGGAGGTGCCGCCCGGGGCAAGGCGATCATCATCCTCAACCCGGCCGAGCCTCCGCTCGTCATGCGGGACACGGTGTTCTGCGCCCTCGAGGAGGGCGCCGACCGGGCCGCTGTCACCGAGTCCATCGTCGAGATGGTGGACAGGGTGCGACGCTTCGTGCCGGGCTACCGCCTGAAGGCGGACCCCCAGTTCGACGATCCCCGGCCCGAGTGGGATGGCCACCAGCGGGTGGGTGTCTTCCTCGAGGTGGAGGGGAGGGCCGACTACCTCCCGTCCTACGCCGGCAACCTCGACATCATGACGGCGGCTGCGGCCTGGGTCGGCGAAGAGCTGGCTCTGGCGCGGCTCGGGGCGGTGCGATGACCGAGCACGCCGCGACCGGTGCGGCGCCGGTCCGGATCACCGACTCGACGCTTCGTGACGGCAGCCACGCCATGGCGCACCGCTTCTCGGTCGACCAGGTGCGGGCCACCGTCGCCGCCCTCGACGGCGCCGGCGTCCCGGTGCTCGAGGTGACCCACGGTGACGGGCTCGGCGGCTCGTCGTTCAACTACGGCTTCTCGGCGGTAGCCGAGCTCGACCTCGTGGCCGTCGCCGCCGGAACGGCCGAGCGTGCCCGCATCGCCGTCCTCATGCTGCCGGGCCTGGGCACCGTCGAGGACCTCCGGCGGGCCGCTTCGGCCGGTGCCTCGATCGCCCGGATCGCCACGCACTGCACGGAGGCTGACATCGCGATCCAGCACTTCGGGCTTGCCCGGAGCATGGGGCTCGAGACGGTCGGCTTCCTCATGCTCTCGCACATGCTCGATCCGGACGGCCTCGCCCGCCAGGCGCGGATCATGGTGGACGCCGGCGCCCAGTGCGTCTACGTCGTGGACTCGGCCGGTGCCCTCGTGCTGGAGGAGGTCACGGACCGGGTGTCGGCCCTCGTGGCCGAGATCGGCTCGGAGGGGGAGGTGGGCTTCCACGGCCACAACAACCTCGGGCTGGGTGTGGCCAACTCCGTGCTGGCCTATCGGGCCGGGGCCCGTCAGATCGACGGTGCCACCTGCTCGCTCGGGGCCGGCTCGGGAAACAGCGCCACGGAGTTGCTGACTGCGGTCTTCGACCGGCTCGGCGTGCCGACCGGGATCGAGCTGTCGAAGGTGCTGGCAGCCGCCGACGAGGTGGTCCGCCCGTTCATGGAGCGTGAGCCGGTGGCGGATCGCAACGCCATCATCATGGGCCATGCCGGCGTCTACTCGAGCTTCCTCCTTCATGCCGAGCGCGCCGGTCGGCGCTACGACGTTCCTACCCACGAGGTGCTGGCCGAGGCCGGCCGTCGTCGCTACGTCGGTGGGCAGGAGGACATGCTCATCGACATCGCCATCGAGTTGTCGACCCGGGACAGCCCGGCTCGAGCCGGCTCTCCAGCCACAGGGGGTGAGCGGTGAATCTCGCAGGTGCCGCCGAGATGCTTCTCGATGCCGAGGCCAACGCGACGGCGCTCGAGCCCTTGAGCGACCAGTGGAAGGAGCTTGACGCCGAGGCGGCCATGGCGCTGCAACGCCTCACGCTCTCGCGCCGCCTCGCAAGGGGCGAGCGCCTGACCGGTCTCAAACTCGGGCTCACCTCGCGCGCCAAGCAGCAGCGGATGGGCATCGACCGCCCCATCACCGCCTTCCTCACCGACGCCATGGCGCTCCGCCTCGGCGAGCCGCTCGAGGCGCACCAGCTGGTCCATCCACGGGCAGAGCCCGAGATCGTCTTCGAGATGGGCAGGCGGCTCTCGGGTCCGGGAGCCACGGCTCTCGAGGCGCTCGCGGCGGTGGCCGCCGTGCGTTGCGGGGTCGAGGTGATCGACAGCCGTTTCAAGGACTTCCGCTTCACCCTCCCCGACGTGGTGGCAGACAATGCCTCGGCGGCCCGGTACGTCCTTGGTCCGATGAGGCGTGTCCCGGACTCGCTCGACCTCAGCCTCGAGGCCTGTCTTGTCGAGCTGAACGGCCGGGTCGTGGACTCGGCGACGGGCGCCGCCGTCCAGGGCCACCCCGCCGAGGCGCTCGCCGAGGCGGCGAACACCCTGGCGCGCGAGGGCGTCGCCATCGAGGCGGGGTGGGTCGTGCTCACCGGCGGGATGACCGACGCCGTCGAGCTCTCGCCCGGCTCGAGCCTCCGGGTGGACTTCACCAGCCTCGGCTCAATCCTGATCCAGACGATCGGGGGGGGTGCGAAGTGACGCTCGTGCGCCATGTGATCGGCGGCGAGGAGGTCGATTCCCTCGGCGGCGGCCGCTTCGAGTCGGTCAACCCCTGGACCCGGCAGCCGTGGGCCGAGGTGGCCCTCGGCGAGCAGAAGGACGCCGAGCGGGCGGTGGAGGCGGCGCGGCGGGCCTTCGACGAGGGGCCATGGCCCCGCATGGGCAACGCCGAGCGGCGCGCCGTCCTGCACCGCTTGGCCGACCTCATCGTGGAGCACGCCGCTGAGCTCGCGCTCGCCGACACGAGCGACATGGGCAAGCCGATCAGCGACATGCTCGAGCGAGACGTCCCCCGGGCAGCCCACAACTTCGGGTTCTTCGCCGACCACGCTGCCCTCTCGACCGGCGAGATCTTCCCCATGGACTCCGGCCATCACGCCTACGAGCAGTTCGACCCCGCCGGAGTCGTGGTCGCCATCTCACCGTGGAACTTCCCACTGATGCTCGAGAGCTGGAAGGTGGCTCCGGCGCTCGCCTGGGGCAACACCGTCGTGCTGAAGCCGGCGGAGGAGTCGCCCGCCTCGGCCTCCCTGCTCGCCCGCCTCGGCCTCGAGGCGGGCCTCCCGCCCGGCGTGCTGAACGTCCTTCACGGCTTCGGTCCGAACGGAGCCGGCGAGGCCCTCACGACTCACCCGCAGGTGGACCGCGTGACCTTCACCGGAGAGTCGGCGACCGGTCGGGCCGTGGCTGCTGCCGCCGCCTCGCACCTCGCGCCGGTCAGCCTCGAGCTCGGCGGCAAGGGGGCGAGCATCGTCTTCGCCGACGCCGACCTCGATCATGCCGTCTCCTGGTCCGTAAGGGCGGCCTTCTCCAACGCCGGTCAGGTCTGTCTCGCAGGCAGTCGCCTCTTTGTCGAGGCCTCGGTGCGCGACGAATTCGTCGAACGGCTGGTCGCCGCCGCGGAGGCGCTCGTCCTCGGCGATCCGGGCGACCCCGGGACCAGCGTCGGTCCGCTCTCGTCCCAGCAGCAGCACGCCAAGGTCGTCGCGTACCTCGACGAGGTACCCCTCACCGGGGGCAAGGTGCTCACCGGGGGCAGGAGGGACGGTTGGTTTGTGGCCCCGACGGTCGTCACCGGCCTTGCTCCCGACGCCAGGGCCTGCCGGGAGGAGATCTTCGGCCCTATCGTCCCGGTCCTCTCCTTCGAGGACGAGGACGAAGCGGTACGACTGGCAAACGACTCGCCGTTCGGCTTAAATGCGATGTGCTTTACTACCAACCTAAGTAGGGGGCACAGAGTCGCACGACGGCTCCGTGCCGGCACGGTGTGGGTCAATTGCTTCTTCGTCCGGGATCTCCGTGCCCCCTTCGGCGGGGTCGGCGACTCGGGCGTGGGTCGGGAAGGAGGCAGATACAGCCGGGAGTTCTTCACCGAGCCGAAGGCGGTGGTCATGGAGATCGATCCGACGTCGTCCCGTCTCCCAGGGGGGGCACCGGCTCACGGGACGACGGGCCGCCGCACGGAGGAGAGGACAGCAGATTCTCAACGAAGGGGAGTCAAATGAGAGCGAAGAGATCAGCCGCGGTGGGCCTCGCGCTCGCCGCAGGAATCGGGCTGGCTGCCTGCGGCACGTCGAACGTCAGCAGCACCGGAACAGGCAGTAGCTCGGCCAAGGGGCCCATCGTCGAAGGTGCCGTCATTGCCTACACCGGCACCAACGCCTTCGAAGGCGGCGTTACCGACTCCGGGGTCTACCCGGCGATGTACGAGATCAACAAGGCGGGTGGCATCCTCGGTCACCAGCTCAACATCGAGACGGTGGACACCCGGGGCGACCCGGCGGACGCCCTGCCGGCTGCGCAGAAGCTGCTCGCCACGACGAGCAACCTCGTCGGGATCACCGGAGCCGGCACCACGTCGGGGCCGACGCTCATCCCGCTGTTCAACTCGAACAAGATGGTCGTGATGAGCTCGGCCGGCGAGGCGAGGTACGACCGCAGCGCCTACCAGTACTTCTGGCGGCTCGTCCCGCCGGACCCGGCGAACGGCGAGGCGATGGCCCTGTGGGCGCAGAAGCACGGCTTCACCCGGATCGCGGCGGTGTTCGGCACCGACAGCGGCTCCCAGGGTGACCTGCCCGGCGTTCTCCAGGGAATCTCCAAGATCCACGCCAAGCTCGTGGCCAACGTGTCGCTCACCCCTGACCAGCCGTCCTACCGGCCAGAGGTCGAGCAGGTGCTCGCCGCCCACCCACAGGTCATCATGACCGAGTCGGACGGAGCCACAGCTGCCACGTTCTTCGGTGAGATGAAGCAGCTCGGTCAGCTCGTGCCGATCTACGGGACGCAGGGGACCGTGACCAATAGCTGGCTGAACCCGGTGCGGGGCGCCATCGGCGCGAGCAACTTCCAGAAGTACTACACCGCCATCGTCGGTGGCACGCCGAAGCCGAGTCCGGCTCTCCAGGCCTTCGTCCAGGGTGTGAAGGCCGAGTCCTCCAAGGTTCCGTCCCCTGCCTCGCAGTGGTTCGGCAACCCCTACGCCCAGGCCTTCTACGACGGCGTCATCGTGCAGGCGCTTGCCATGCAGGCGGCGAAGAGCACGAGCCCATCCGTCTACAACAACTACATCATGAAGGTCACGGCGCCGGGTCCCGGCAAGGAGAAGGTCTACACCTTCGCCCAGGGCAAGGCCGCACTGGCTGCGGGCAAGCAGATCCAGTACATGGGTGCTTCGGGGCCGGTGCTGTTCGACAAGTACCACAACTCCTTCGGGAACGAGGCGGCTGAGAGTCTTTCGGCCAACGGGACCCCGACGGTGCTCGGAATCATCACAGAGCGAGCGATCGAGAAGCTCGGCTAGGTGTCCGGCCGGGGAGGCTCAGCCTCCCCGGCCGACCGCCTCGTGCCGGCAGTCCGCAGACACAGGAGCGACATGCATCTTTTCGTCCAGTCACTCGGGTTCGGGGTTGTGACGGCGTCCATCATCGCCATCGGCGCCATGGGTTTCACCCTCCAGTTCGGCCTCACCAACGTGCTCAACCTGAGCTTCGGCAGCCTCATGACGGTCGGGGGGTTCGTCGCCTACCTGGCCGAGTCCGCCGGCATCAACGTCTGGATCGGCCTTGTGCTCGGAGGCCTCGCCGGGGCTGCCAGCACGCTGATCATCGGCAAGACGATCTTCAAGGTCTACGCGCGCCGGGGCACCCGCCTGTTCGAGATGGTGATGGTGACCCTCGCCCTCGCCCTCATCATCGAGTACGCCGTCGACGCCATCTCCCGCGATCAGATCTATCAGCTGACCTTCCCCCAGGGGACGACCTTCAACGTCGGTGCCATCAGCATCACCGCCGCCCAGCTGGCCATCGTCATCATCGGCATCGGGATCTTCATCGCTCTCGAGGTGATGCTCAAGATGACGCGTCTCGGCAAGGCGCTCCGGGCGATGGCGGTCGACCCGAGCCTCGCCCGCTCGTGCGGGATCCCGACCGACCGCATCATCAACACGACCTGGCTCGTGAGCGGGTTCCTCTGCGGCGTGGCCGGCGTCGTGTTCGTCATCAATGCCCTGAGCGTCGACTCCTACACGGGAACCCTCTTCCTGCCGTCGGTCCTGGCGGCCGCCATCCTCGGAGGGGTGGGCTCGCCGGGGGGTGCGCTCGTGGCGTCCCTCGTGCTCGGTGTCGTCACCGAGCTCGTGGCGGCGGCGGGAGGGTCGGCCTACTCGACGGTGGCGGCCTTCGGTGTCCTCGTCGTGGTCCTGTTGAGTCGGCCGTCGGGAGTGCTCACGGCGGCTTCGCGGAAGGTCGAGCTGACCGTCTGACGGCGCGGCCGTCGGCGGACCGGAAGGGACAACCTTGGGAGCTTTCACCTATTACATCTCGACGCTCGTCGTCTACTTCGGGATCGACCTGCTGTCGGCGTGGTCGCTCAACCTGCAGTACGGCTATGCGGGCGTCATCAACTTCTCGTTCATCATCTTCCAGGCGATCGGGGCATACATCGCCTCCACGGTGGTGCTGGGGCCGGACACCGGGATCAACGCCTACCAGACCTACCTGTTCGGCGCGAACCTTCCCTGGCCGGTGCCGCTCATACTGGCCGCACTCGCCGGGGCGGCGCTCTCGGCGGTGATCGGCGTCTTCGCGCTGCGGCGCATCCGCAGGGACTACCAGGCGGCCGTCATGCTGATCGTCTCCCTGATCGCCCTCCAGGTGGTCTCGGCGGACGTCCACCTCTTCAACGGCTCGAACGGGCTTACCGGGATCCCGAAGCCGCTCGAGGGCGCGCTCAACGTGTCGCTCGCCAGCTACCAGTGGATCTACGCCGCCTTCGTTCTCGCGATCTGTGCCGTCGTCTACGTCATCGTCCAGAAGCTCTGCCGGTCCTCCTGGGGGCGCTCTCTGAGGGCGATTCGCGACCAGGAGGACGCGGCCATCTCCATCGGCCTCAACCCGACGCTGCTGCGCCTCGAGGTCTTCATCCTCGGCGGCGCCATCGCCGGCCTGAGCGGAGGACTCCTCGTCGAGTTCATCGGGGCATGGTCGCCCGGGGCATGGGGGTACGCGGAGACCTTCGTCATCTTCACCGCCGTCCTGGTGGGCGGTGTCGGCAACAACCGGGGCGTCATCCTCGGCATCTTCCTCGTGCCGATCCTCTTCCTCGAGCTGCCCCGCTTCCTGCCCGCCTTCGGGTACCCGGGGCTCATCGACGCCATCGAGTGGATGGTGATCGGTGCCCTCTGGATGCTCGGGCTGCTCGTGCGCCCGCGCGGCCTCATCCCCGAGCGGCGGTTCGTCGCCGTCCGGGGCGGATCGGGTGCGATCGCCTTCGACGGCGCCGCCCCGGGGTTCTTCGGACGGCTGCTCATGGTGGGCCGGGGAGACGGCGTGCCGATGCGCCGGCGTGCGGCGACCGTCGCGCAGCCGGCCCCTCCAGCCGACAAGGCGACGGCGGGCAGTGCCAGCGAGAGGACGGAGCTGTCATGAGCGTTCAGACCGAGGCCGGGCGGGGCGAGCTCGCAGCACGAGACAGCAACGGGGCGCCCGTCCTCGAGGCGGAGGACGTCTCGGTCCGCTACGGCGGGGTGATGGCCGTCACCCACGTGTCGCTGCAGGCCTACCGGGCGGAGACGCTCGGGCTCATCGGACCGAACGGAGCGGGCAAATCTTCACTCCTCGGTGCGCTCGGCGGCCAGCTCAAGGTGTCCGGGGGCTCCATCCGCCTGCACGGGCGCGACGTCACCCGTTCCCCTTCCTACGCCAGGGCACGGGGAGGCATCACCCGGACGTTCCAGACGACGAGCGAGTTTGAGGCCATGACCGTCTTCGAGAACCTCATGGTCTCAGCGCGCGGGGCGAAAGGTGCTTCCCTCGGCCACACCGTGCTCGCCTGGCGCTCCAACAAGGCGGAGGAGGCGGCCGCCCGGGCGCACGCCTGGGAGATCCTCGACCGCTTCGAGATGGCGGACACGGCCAGCGCGTACGGGCGCGAGCTGTCGGGTGGCCAGCGGCGCCTGGTGGAGATCATGAGGTGTCTCATGCGGCGCCCGGACGTCCTGCTGCTCGACGAGCCGATGGTGGGCGTCGCACCGCATCTCGTGGCGCGCCTCGTCGCCGATCTCCGCCGGATCGCCGACGACGGCATCGCCCTCGTCATCGTGGAGCACGCGCTGGAGGTGGTGCGCGAGCTCTGCGACCGTGTCGTGGTCATGGCACAGGGGCGGGTGATCGCCGGGGGCACCTACGACGAGGTCGTGCGAGACGAGGAGGTGCGACGTGCCTACATCGGCTGAGACCGCGGACGGGACGGCATCGCAGCGCTGCGAGCCCTACCTCCGCGGCGATCACATGACGAGCGGATACAACAAGGTGCCCGTCGTGCGGGACGTCTCGGTCCAGGTCGGTATCGGCGAGATCGTGCTGGTCATGGGCCCGAACGGCGCCGGCAAGAGCACCCTTGTGAAGACGGTGACCGGCAAGCTTCCGCTCATGTCCGGCCGCATCACCTTCGCCGGCGAGGACATATCGAGCATGCGCGAGGAGACCCGCGCTGCACGCGGCGTCGGCTACGTGCCCCAGAGCGGCGACGTCTTCCCGACTCTCACGGTGACCGAGAACCTCGAGATGGGCGGGTACCGGATGAAGCCGAAGGAGGTCCGCGACCGGATCGAGGAGATCTTCGAGCTCTTCCCGACGCTGCGGGAGCTGAGGCGACGCCACGCCCGGACGCTGTCGGGAGGTGAGCGCAAGACGCTCGGGATCTGCAGGGCGCTCGTCTCCACGCCGACGCTGCTCATCCTCGACGAGCCGACGGCGAATCTCGCGCCGCTCATCGCCTCGAGCGTCCTGCACCAGGTCGTGGAGTCGCTCGCCGGAGCGGGGACGGCGCTGCTCTTGATCGAGCAGCGGGTGAGCCTCGGCCTCGAGGTGGCCACGTGGGGATACGTGCTCACCGACGGGAAGCTCCGGCTCAGCTCGAGCGCCGACGAGCTGAGGGCGATGGGAGACCTGAGCAGCCTCTTCCTCAACGCGCCGTTGGAGGTGGCCTGATGACCGCCGGCAGGTTCGAGGTCGAGCGCTACGTCAGCCCGACCGGCATCCACTCCGACACCTACACCGACCCGGAGGTGTTCCGGCTCGAGATGGAGCGGGTCTTCGAGTCCGGGTGGGTCTACGTCGGCCACGAGAGCGAGGTGCCCGAGAAGGGCGATTACCGCACGACCTTCATGGGACGCCAGCCCGTCATCTTCGCGAGGGGCGACGACGGCGAGGTGCGCCTCCTGCTCAACCGGTGCCGCCACCGCGGCGCCACGGTCTGCCAGGACCAGGCCGGGAATTCCACCTTCTTCCGCTGCCACTACCACGGCTGGACCTACAAGAACACGGGCGAGCTCGCCGGGGTCACCCTCCCGGACGGCTACGCCGCCTGCGGGTTCGACGTGAAGACGCTCGCCCTCGTGGCTGCACCGAGATGCGACAGATACCGCGGCTTCGTCTTCGGCTCGCTGTCTCCCGCCGTCGAGCCCCTCGAGGAGTACCTCGGGCCAGCCGCCACCTACATCGACCGGTTCGTCGACTCGGGGTCCGGGCTCGGGGTGAGGGTGCGGCGAGGGGTCCCGCACCGCTACCGCTTCCGGGCGAACTGGAAGCTCCAGATGGAGAACACGGTCGACGGCTACCACCCGGGCTTCACCCACCGGTCCTTCTTCGACATGATGGCGGACCAGACGGGGAAGAAGGCCAACCCCTACTTCAAGCGGGGGGAGTCCCCGATCCGCTCCAAGGCGCTGCGCAACGGGCACGCCGCCCTCGACTTCGGAGCCGGTCGCTCGGCCGAGGAGTTCGGCGACACCTTCTACGAGCGGGTGCGGAACGCCCCGGGGGCGGCCGCGATCCTGGAGGAGTTCGAGTCCGAGCTCGGCGCCGAGGTCGCCCGCAAGGAGCTCAACCGGGTGATCGCGACCGGCCTCAACGTCGCCATCTTCCCGAACCTCGGCCTCATCCAGTCACAGATCCGCGTCACCCGCCCGGTTTCGGTCGACGAGACGGAGGTGACGCTCTACCCCACCGAGCTCATCGGTGCCGACCCCCGCGTCAACTACCTCCGTCGTCGAGCCCAGGAGGTGTTCTTCGGCCCGGCCGGGATGGGCGGCCCGGACGACGTCGAGATGTTCCGCCGCTGCCAGGTCGGACTGGCCGCCGGTGCCGTCGGCTGGACCGTGCTGGCCCGCGGCTACGACACCGCCATCGAGGAGGGCGACGGCAGCGAGGGGGACTTCGCCGCCGAGAACGCCCAGCGTGCCCAGTACCGCCAGTGGGGGCGGCTCATGGACGCCGGCCCGGGAGACGGGCGATGACCGCTGCCCTCACCGCACCTGACGCCGAGCTCCTCGCCGCTTGGACCGAGCGTGCGAGCCGTCTGCTCGCCACGGAGTCCCTCCTCCTCGACTCCCGCCGCTACGAGGAGTGGATCGAGCTGTTCGAGGAGGATGCCCTCTACTGGATCCCGCTCGACGGCTCGAGCACCGAGGGCGGCGAGTCGCTCAACATCGCGTTCGAGGGCCCCGCCCGCCTCCGCCAGCGGGTCGCCAGGCTGCGCAGCGGCATCGCGCATGCCCAGGAGCCGCCCTCGTCGACAGTCCACTGCTACAGCTCTGTTCTCGTAGAGGACCTCTCACAAGAGACTGCGACCGTGCGCTCCGCGCTACTCGTCGTCCACTGCCGCTTCGGCGAGCAGCTCCTCGTGGCCGCACGCTGCGAGCACCGGCTCGTCGCTCGGGACGGCCGCGTCCGCATCGGGCGCAAGCGGGTCGACCTCGCCGACGTCGACCAGGCGCAGAACGACCTGAGCTTCGTCCTGTGAGCGAGCCGGGAGAGAAGGCGGGCGACTCGATCCTGCTCGAGAACGAGTTCGCCCGCGTTCTGGTCCGGGTCGACCGGGAGGGGAACTCACCTCGCCTGCGTATCGAGGTCCCCGAGACCGGGGAGGTCGGCTACCTGGACGCGCTCAGCCTCGAGCGGCTGGCCGGGCTGAGCCAGGACGAGCTCGCAGGGCTCTTCGCGGTCGGTCAGTACCGGTCCATGAGAGCCGCCAGAGAGGAGAGGAGCGATGGCTGAGGTGCTCGGAGTGGGTCTGTCGCACTACCCGCTTCTCGGAGGCCTTGACGAGGACATGGCGTCGATCCTTCGCTACACCCTGGAGGACCCCGACATTCCAGCGGCGGAGAAGGACCCCGCAGGCTGGCCCGAGGAGATGAGGGTCGAGTGGGGCGTCGACGGCGGAGTGGCTGCGGCGGCGGCGCACCGCGTCCGGCTCGTCGAGGGATTCGCCCGCCTGCGCCGCGAGATCGACGAGTTCGCTCCCGACGCCCTTGTGGTCTGGGGCGACGACCAGTACGAGAACTTCCAAGAGGACCTCATCCCCGCCTTCACGGTGCAGATCTACGGCGACCGGGAGATCTACCCGTGGCGCCATGCCAAGGAGTCCTCGGCCCTCCTCGGCCGTCCCAACGCCTGGGGCGAGGACGCCGACACGCGCGTGGTGGTGCGGGGCGCACCCGAGGTCGGCCGGTTGCTCACCGAGGGACTGCTCGAGCGGGACGTCGACGTCGCCTACGCCTACCGGCCCCTGCACCACGAGAGCCTGCCGCATGCCTTCCTCAACACGATCCTCTACCTCGACTACGCCCGCACGGGGTTTCCGTATCCCGTAGTCCCCTTCCCCATCAACTGCTACGGGCGGCGGGTGGTCAGCTACAAGGGCTTCGTCTCACGTTTCGGAGACCGCCAGCGCCTCGACCCGCCCTCGCCGTCGCCCTCGAGGGCGATGCAGGTCGGCGCCGCCGTGGCCGACGTGCTTGTTGCCAGCTCCTACCGGGTGGTGCTCGTCGCGTCGAGCAGCTGGTCGCACGCCTTCCTCTGCGACAAGACGTGGCGGCTCCGGCCCGACGGCGAGGCAGACCGCAGGTTCTACGAGGCGCTGCAGGCTGACGACTTCGACTTCTGGCGCGCGACGACGGTGAGGGATCTCGAGGACTCCGGTCAACAGGAGATGCTCAACTGGTTCGTCCTCCTCGGAGCCATGGAGCGCCTCGGCCGGAGGCTCAGCTGGTCGTCATACGTCGCCACGGACGTCTTCAATTCCGACAAGGTCTTCGCCCTCTACCGATGAGAAGATCAGGAGCCCCGTTCCGCGATGGTCACGTCCCCGGCCGCCCAGTGCGTCGTCGGCACCTCCCGGATCACGACGCGGATGCTCGACCTCGGTGCGTCGAGCGAGTGCTCAGCCGCCGCCGTCAGCTCGGAGATGAGACTCCGGAGGCGCTCGTATGGCCTGCCCTCGACGAGGGTCACTTCGATGAGAGGCACGTCGTCGCTCCTTGTTCGTGGCGTCGGTCCGACGCCGGCGGGGTGCGCTGCAGCCGCCCGTGTCCTAGTTCGTCGGTCCCCGCCGCGCAAGCACGAGGGCTCACCGGCTCTGAGGAAAGGAGAGCACGTACATGACTGGAGAACCGATCGGGGTCATGCTCCACACCGGAGACCTGAGCTACCCCGACATCGCCTCGTTTGCGAGGCAGGCAGAGGCGCTCGGGTACGACGGCTTCTTCCTCACCGAGGAGTCGGGGAAGGAGGCCTTCTCGCTCCTCGCACTGCTGGCCGAGAAGACCGAGTCGATCCACCTCGGCACGAGCATCGTGAACTTCTACTCGCGGACGCCCACGCTGCTCGCGATGGCCGCCCGCTCGATGCACGACCTCTCCGGTGGGCGGTTCGGTCCGCTCGGACTCGGCACGGGCGGGATCGGCTTCATGAACCGGGGCCATGGCATCGAGTTCGACCGCCCGGTCGGCAGGGCGCGCGAGACGGTCGAGATCGTGCGGAGCCTGCTCACCGAGAAGCGGACCACCTACGCGGGCAAGTGGTTCCACGTGGACGACTTCCACCTGCGGGAGGGGCCGCTGCCCGAGGGCGCCTCGATCCCGCTCTGGCTGGCGGCGCTCGGGCCGCAGATGGCGGCGATGAGCGCCAAGGTGGCCGACGGGCTGATCACCAACTGGCTCATCCCCGAGTCGCTCGAGGAGTTCCGCAACCTCATCAAACTCGAGTGCGACAAGATCGGGCGCAATCCGGCGGAGGTGACCATCGCCACGCTGCTCATGGTCTGCACCGACTCCACCGACGAGCAGGCACGTCGAGCCGCCCGCCGCGGCGTCGCGTTCTACTGCGCGAGCGAGCACTACCTGCACATCGCGGATCTCGCCGGGCTTGGCGATCGTGCCCGTGAGGTGAAGGCCGTCTGGGAGACCCGCGACTTCGCGGGCGCCGCCGAGCTCGTCACCGACGAGATGCTCGAGCGCTTCATCGTCTTCGGCACCGAGGATCAGTGCCGCCAACGGGTGCGCTGGCTACTCGACGAGGGTGTCTATCCGATCGTCTACCCCCTGCCCCGCCATGACCGCATGTACGACGACCATGTGACGGCCGCGCGCAACGTGGCTCGCTGGGCAAAGGCGGGCTGAGGATGGCGATGGAGGGCGTCACGCCGTTCCCGCAGGAGTTCGCCGCACGCTACCGCCAGCTCGGCTACTGGCGAGACGAGACCCTCGGGAACGTCATCGGCGGGTGGATGCGGGAGCACGCCGAACGGGTGGCCATCCGCCATCCCGTCGAGTGGACCTACGGCGAGCTCGACGCCCGGGCGGGGCGTCTCGCCCGGAACCTCCTCGCGCTCGGCCTCGGCCCGCGTTCGCGCGTCGTCGTCCACCTTCCCAACGTGCCCGAGTTCCTGGAGCTGTACCTGGCTCTGCAGTACATCGGCGCCATCCCCCTGATGGCACTGCCGGCCCACCGGGAGCACGAGATCGGCCACTACGTCGAGTTCGTCGAGGCGGAGGCGTACGCCGTGCCGGCATCGTTCGGCCGCTTCGACTTCCTCGAGTTCGCCCGTGGGATCAGGTCCAACTCGACCTGCCTGCGACACGTGCTCGTGGCCGGCCCGGCGCCGGCGGACGAGGGCTTCGTCTCGATCGGCGACCTCGCCGAGCAGGACCCGGCCTTCGGCCCGGAGGCACTCGAGGCGCTCGAGATCGACCCGGACGACCCGTGTGTCTTCCAGCTCTCGGGAGGGACGACCGGGATCCCGAAGGTCATTCCGCGCACCCACAACGACTACGCCTTCAACAGCCACCTGATCGGCTCGGTGAACGACATCCGGCCCGACGACGTGCTCCTCGTCGCTGCTCCCATCGGGCACAACTTTCCGCTCGCCTCGCCGGGCGTCCAGGCGTTCTTCGAGTTCGGCGCGAGCGTGGCCTTGTCAACGACACCGAGGGCGGCCGAGGTGATGCCGATCATCGAGCGGTGCCGGGTCACCCACCTCGAGGTGGTCCCGGCCATGATCATCGGCTGGCTGAACGACGAGCACCTGGCCGATCACGACCTGTCGTCGGTGCGGGTCATCAACTCCGGCGGGCAGAAGTACCAGCGCGAAACCAAGATCCGCACCGAGGAGGCCTTCGCGAACGCCAAGGTGCAGGAGGTCTTCGGCATGGCCGAGGGCCTGCTCATGATCTCCCGGCTGGACGACCCGGCCGACGTCCGTTACGAGACGGCCGGCCGGCCGATCTGCCCCGAGGACGAGGTCCAACTCGTCGGCGAGGACGGGGGGCCGGTCGAGCCGGGAGAGGTCGGGGAGCTGATCTGCCGCGGGCCGTACACCCTGCGCGGGTACTACAAGGTGCCCGAGGTGAATGCTCGGTCGTTCACGGCCGACGGTTTCTACATGAGCGGCGACCTGCTCCGGCTTCACCCGAGCGGCAACTACATCGTGGAGGGCCGCAGGAAGGATCTCGTCAACCGCGGCGGCGAGAAGATCAGCGCCGAGGAGGTCGAGGACCTGCTCCTCTCCCACCCGGCGGTGAAGATGGTGGCGTGCGTCCCGATGCCCGATCCGGTGCTCGGGGAGCGCATGTGCGCCTTCGTCGTGCCGCGGGGAGCTCCGCCGGCGCTGGCGGACCTGACGGGCCTGCTCGCCGAGCGGGGCCTGGCTCGTTTCAAGCACCCCGAGCGCGTCGAGGTCGTCGACGAGCTGCCGCTGTCACCCTTTGGAAAGGTGCAGAAGAACGTCCTCGCGAAGCGGATCGCCGACCTTCTCGAGGTGGAGTCACTCTCACGAGCCTGAGGAGGAAGAGTGGTCATCGACTTCTATTCGCACGTCTGCCCCTGCAACCTGATGGACGCCCTGGCAGAGGAGTACCCGAGCGACGAGAGCGCGGCGCTCTTCCGCAAGCCGTACCTGTACGACGCCGAGAAGCGCCTCGCCTTCATGGACGAGGTGGGAATCGACACCCAGGTGCTGGTCATGGTGCGGCCACCGATGTGGCTCGGCATGCCGCGGGAGATCATGTACCGCATGCTGCGGGCGGCCCACGACGGGATCGCCCAGATGGCAGAGGCCCACCCGGGGCGCTTCCGGGGAGTGGCGGTTGCCCCCCGGGTCGACGACGGGGTACTCGAGGAGCTCCGGCGGGCGTGGGGTGAGCTCGGGCTCCGCGGCGTGCTGATCTTCTCGAACATCGAGGGCAAGCCGGTCGACGACAAGGAGATGTGGCCCCTCTATGACGAGTGCGAACGCCAGGACCAGCCGGTCTGGGTCCACCCTCAGCACACCGAGCACCTTTACCCGTGGATCAAGGAGTCGCTCCTGGACCGGAGCCTCGGCTGGCCCTTCGACACCTCGCTCGCCATGGCCCGGCTCGTCTACGGCGGGGTCATGGAGCGACACCCCGACCTGAAGGTCGTGACCCACCACCTCGGCGGCATGATCCCGTACTTCGGCGCCCGCCTCGAGGCGTTCGATGCCGAGATCAACGAGTACTCGAGCCTCAAGCTCACCAAGGAGCGCAGCGTCGAGCTGTCCCGTCCCGTCGGTGAGTACTTCCGGCGCTTCTACAACGACACCGCGATCAGCTACGCACCGGGGACCCTCGAGTGCGGCGTCGGCTACTTCGGCGACAGGCACGTCCTGTTCGGCACAGACTTCCCGATGGGCTCCGCCAGCGGGGAGCAGTGGACCCGCGACATCCTGAGGGCGATCGACGACGCCGCACTCGACCCTGCGAGCAAGGAGCGCATCCTCTCGGGCAACGCCCGGGAGATGCTGGGGCTCGGATGAGGTCTTGAGCGCGCTGCCGACAGCCTCGGACGAGCGCGTCGTGCGGGTGGCGGCTCGGGCCCTCGGGAGGGCAGGTCTCGTCCACGCCTACGGCCACTGCTCGGTGCGACTCGACGACTCGCACTTCCTCGTCTGCGCCGCCCGGCCGATGGCTCTCATCGCACCTGGCGAACACGGCACGGTCTGCGGGGTCGATGGCGAGCTTCCTGACGGCGTGCTCGGAGAGGTGAGGATCCACCAGGCGGTCTACCGTCGCCGTCCGGAGATCGGGGGCATCTGCCGGACGCAGCCCCCGTCCGTCATGACGCTCTCGGCGGCCGGGCTCACACCGGTCCCGCGTCACGGTTTCGGTGCCTACCTCGGCTCCCCACCCCCTCTACACGACGACGTCCGTCTCGTCCGCGACAGGGAGACGGCAGAGCGCGTCGCCGGGACGATGGCGGAACACGCCGCCATCGTCCTCAGGGGGAACGGTGCGGTCGTCAGAT
>JAKAQB010000147.1 GCA_021811865.1 Actinomycetes bacterium
CGGCGTCGACGTCCGAAGGCTAAAGGTCGCCATCTACGCGCTGAGCGGCATTGCCGCGGCGGTCGCTTCCTTCATCACCACCGCCCGGCTCGGTTCCGGATCTGCCAACGTAGCCGTCGGCTTCGAGTTGAGTGTGATCGCGGCGGTCGTGCTGGGTGGCACGAGCCTCTTCGGCGGACGGGCCACGATGGTCGGGACGATCTTTGGCACCTACGCCATCGCCGTCATCGAGAACGGGCTCATCTTGCTCCACGTGTCGCCGTTCCTGACCGGCTTCGTGGAGGGGATGATCATCATCCTCGCCATCTGGACGAGCGAGAACGTGGTGCGCCGCCTGCGCGTCATCGAACGATGAACGGACCGGTCCCGGACCCCGTCACCCTCGCGCAACGGCTCATCTCGCTCGATACCAGCAACCCGCCCGGTAACGAGACGCCGGTGATCGAGCTGCTTGCGGGGATCCTCGATAGCGCCTTCGCGGTGGACCTCGTCGGCCCGGAAACGCGGCGCAGCCTCGTGGCGCATCGCTGGGGAAGCAGCGCGCGCCGGCCCGTCGTTTTGTGTGGCCATCTCGACGTCGTCCCTGTTGGGACCGCGGCCTGGACGATCGATCCATTCGCGGCCACGCTCGACGGCGACCGGCTCTGGGGCCGCGGCGCGTCCGACATGAAAGCTGGCGTCGCCGCGATGACGGTGGCGGCGCTCCGCTGGGCGGAGCGCCACGGAGCCGGAGATCTCTACCTTGCCTTCACCGCGGACGAAGAGCGCGGCGGGCTCGGTGCGGAGGCCCTGAGCTCGGCTGGAAAACTCCCGGCCGACGGAGCGCTTGTGATCGGCGAGCCGACGGGGCTCGATATTGGTGTGGCCGCCAAGGGCTGCCTCTGGCTACGACTGGTGGTCCGTGGTCGGGCCAGCCACGCCGCATATCCATCGGTCGGGCTCAACGCGCTCGAGCTTGCCCTGTCGCTCACGAACACCCTGCTCGACACGCTCCGCGCACGCCCGCCCGAAGAGCTGCTCGGTGCACAGACCGCGGTGCCGACGATCGCCAACAGTGGCACCGCGCCTAACATGGTCCCGGCCACGGCGGAGTGCTGGATCGACTGCCGCACGCTGCCTGGCGTGGACCACGCGGCGCTCCTCGCCGGTCTGCGCGACCTCGTCGCGGCCGCGCTCCCGACCGCAGCCCAGGTCGAGCTGACCGTCGAGAACGATCGGCCGGGCGTCGCCATCGATCCGCACGCGCCTGCGGTGTCGACGATCCGGCGCGTCGTTGAGCGCCAGACCGGCAAACCTCCACGCCTCATCGGGACCGCGTTCTTCTCGGATGCCTCGATCTTCGTCCGGCACGGGCACTATGACGTCGTCTTGCTCGGGCCCGGGCAGCCGGAACTCGCGCACGTCACCGACGAGTGGGTCTCGGCCGAAGCGGTGCGGCAAGCGAGCGACATCTACGAAGCGCTGATCGACGAGGTTGGCGCATGACGGAAGCCCTGCGCTCGTACCCCGACCCATACCAGTGGAGCACGTGATGGCGGTCTCGCCCCCCAAGCCAAATGCGCTCGTCAGGATCTTCGGGCAGCCCAAGGTCCTCATCAGGGTGATCCACTCTCGGCCGCTTCCAGGTTCGCCACGCTACGCTGGTGAACCGGTCGAATCGCTTGTCGAGTTCGCGCTCGACGAGGGGAGCCGCTACCGCGAGGGCGGCTTCCACGGCCTCATCGTGGAGAACCACGAGGACCTGCCCTTCGCCAAGCCCGAGCAGCTCAGTCCCGAGATCACCGCCGTCATGGCGGTGATCACCCAGCGGGTGCGGCGGCTCGCCGAGGTGGCGGAAGCAACCTGGTGACAGCGTGGCCGAAGCGCTGGTGGCCGGGCGCCTGGCTCCTCGCGTCGCTCCGGAGGTTCGGGGTCGACACGGCGGATGTGGTACAGACTGCAGGCGGCGGGACCACCAGCGTGGCGCTCGTCGCAGATGACGGACGCCGCGCGATCGTCAGCCAGCCACTCGCCTTCGACTGGTCTGCGCTCGACGTAGCGCTCGCGCGCCCGGGAGGGGGGCGCGCTGTGCTCTACGTCGATGGATACCGCGCGCGCGAAGCGCTCGACCGGGCCAGGCGTGCCCGCGCGAAGGGTCTGGTCACGGCCGCCGACCTCGACGGCTGCGACGCAGGCGACTGGTCGGCGTTGGCCCGGTTTGCCGATGCGTTCGACGTCCTCTTCCTCAACCGCGGCCTCGCGGAGCGGATCGGCGGGCCACCTGACGCACTCGCCGCGCGGTTTGTCGCCGCCGGCGCGGCCGTAGCCTGCGTCACGCTGGGTTCGGCGGGGGTGAACGTTGCGACGACCGAGGGAAGCGCCCACATCGGAGCGTTTGATGTCGCCGTGCGCGACACGACAGGCGCGGGCGAAGTCTTCGTGGGCGCGTTCCTGCACCGGTACTTAGCGGGAGGGGGGCAGGCCCCCCTCCCGGCCGCCCCCGGCTCGGTCTGATCCTCGCGTCCGTTGGGTCCGGGCCGGCACAGCCGGCCCTCCAGGGCGCGGACCGCCCGGCCAGGCTAGGCTCGCAGCTCATCGGCACGGTCTGCAGACGGGGTGAGCCATGGGCGGCGCGGTGAACATCAACGAGGTCCTCGACGGACACGTCGCGCTCGAAGTCGAGTGCGTCGACCGGCTGTACCTGAACGCGTACGTGCCGACCCTCCAGGTGAGCGGCCAGATCGTCACCTTCCTGACCCAACACCTGGGCTATCCGATCCCCTCGCCCGCGCTCCTGGCCCAGATCGGCAACCGCTTCCGGCGCGAGGTGAAGGCCTTCGCGGCGGAACACGACGTGCCGATCCTTCAGCTCAAGAAGCCGGATCGCACCCGGCTCGACGACCGCAAGCTCGACCACGTCCGGCCGTACCTGGAGCGGGCCTTCGCCGAGGGACGCACGGGCGTCGTGGCGATCGTCGCGGCGCAGGAGTTCCAGTGGGTGGTCACGGCCAAGAACCGGGCGACGAGGCCGGGCGCCGTGTGGTTCGAGTTCGTGAAAGAAGAGCGCCGGGTCGGCACGTACTACTTCTACCTCGCCGATCCGGAGTTCGGCCCCTCCTTCATCAAGATCTGCACGTACTTTCCGTACCCGGCGAAGGTGTGGGTCAACGCCCACGAGTGGGCCAAGCGCCAGGCCGCCCGGCAGGGCCTCGCCTTCACCGCGCTGGGCAACGGCTTCGCTTCCTGCGCCGATCCGGCCGCCCTGCAGGCGCTCTGCGATCGCTTCGGGCCACAGGACGTGCAGGCCTTCTTCGCGCGCTGGACGGCCGTGATCCCGACCCCATACACGGAGGCCGATCGGGCGGCCGGCTACTGGTGGGAGCTCGCGATGCGCCAGGTCGAGGTCTCCCGCACGCTCGTCTTCGACGATCCCCGGCGGGCAAGAGGCTTCTTCGAAGCGCTCGTCGCCGACAACGTGGGGATCGGCCGGCCCGAGCAGGTCGCGCTGGTCTTCGCTCGGCGCATCACCCGCCGCACGCCCGGCCCCTTCCGCACCCGCATCTTCGAGCCCGGCACACAGGTGACGATCGACTTCATGTACAAGCACAGCCGGGTCAAGCAGTACCTCAAAGAGGAGCGGGCGCTGCGGGTGGAGACCGTGGTCAACAAGCCTGCCGACCTCGACATCCGCGCGCGTCTCTGCCATCTGCCCGAGCTCGTCGCCGCGGCACGCGGGGTGAACCGGCGGGTGCTTATGATCGAACGTGCCGGCCAGGGCTGTGCCATCGGCTCTGCGCTCTTCGAGCGCATCCACCAGCCCTACGTACGGGAGGGCCAACGAACCGGAGCGTTCCGCTTCGGGGACACTCGCGCCATGGCCCTGGCCGGCGCCCTCTGTGCCCTCGTCCACGCCGTCACCGGCTGCACCAACAAGAGCCTTCGCGGGCGGGTGGCCGGACTCCTCGGCGCCGACTACACGAGCGGGCAGATGAGCTACGACCTGCGCCGCCTGCGCCTGCACGGGCTCATCGTCAGGATCGAGGGCACCAACCGCTACCGGCTCACCTCGGAGGGCATCCGGGTCGCCGTCTTCTACACCAAGCTGCATCGCCGCCTGCTCGGCCCGCTCCTCGACGCGGACCGTCCTCCGGCGTCCATCGAGCTCCGCCGCGCGCTCGGCACGATCGACCGGCTGCTCGGCGACTACATCGCCAACGCCCGTCTCGCCCCCGCCGCCTGAAACTTGTCACAACGTCAAGAGAGCCCAGGTCCAAGTCCGACTAGATCTCTGATTCTCTGGGGGCTGGTCGCCGCCTCGTCAGCCATCACTGGGGTTACGAGCAGATGGGCCAGCTCTCTCATGCCGGCCACGTCCTCTGCCGGCAGAGGTTGCTCAATCACCAGTGGAACGAATTCATCCATTCGGAGCAGCGCCGGAATATGCGCGCGTGAGTAACCCTGGTTCGCATCGAGACGGATCGACATATGGTGGCCTACCGTTTCACGCACGTTCTGGAGAACGCGAAGATCCCGATCAACGTCTTCGCCAATCTTGAGCTTAACGCATGTATAGCCCTGCTCAGCCGCCGCGATGGCACGATCGCAGACGTCCATAGCAGACTCTGCTGCGCCGACCCTCGCCGTAACGCGAACAGAATCGCGAAGTCTGCCGCCCAGGACGATGCAGGAAGGCACGCCGTAGACCTTCCCTGCGATGTCGAACAGCGCGACGTCGATGGCAGCCTTGGCGTAGCTGTGACCAGCTGCTACGCGTTCCATCTTCCTGTGAACAGCGAGCCGATTGAGCGGATCGAGCCCACGCACGTAGGGACCAAACAGTCGGTCGACGGCATGCGCTACACTGAACTGGCTCTCGCCCTCGTAGAACCGGCCGGCTTCGCCCAATCCCACGATGCCCTCGTTGGTATGCACGCGCACCAAGACGTAGCCGGCGGCGGCCGAGTCAGGGGTTCGCCCGGCGATGCGCCAGTGCTCGAAGACTTGCGCAAATGGAAGGTTGAAGGCCACTGCCTCGATGTGCGTTATGGCGAGGGCCATCGTGGGTCTCCTCTCAACGCTGCCAACGCAGCGATGAAGACAGTACGGCGGTCAGCATGCGGGTGCTCCGAGGCAGAGCCGCTAGGAGGCCGCGTCGGTAATCGCCAGCCGGAGGAGCGGTCCGGCGCCCAGGCGTGACCAGCTGGTCCGCAATGCCAGCCAGAGGCGGTCGAGCACACCTGCGCCGGTGGGGACG
>JAKAQB010000148.1:0-1022 GCA_021811865.1 Actinomycetes bacterium
TACAGTGGTTGGTGGCATTTGTGTAGGAATCACACCCGATTGGTCAACCGGCTAGCAACCGAATCCAAACTGGTTCCGAAGACGCTTTTGAAGTGGTCCATACACAACTTTGGAGCATACCTCCTTGGAGAGCAGCCGAACTGTGGCGAGCAAGCGTGGTTCGATGGCCAGGGTGTCACAGCACGGGGCCGTTCGGTGTCTAGAGGGTGGGAGCCGTGGCGCAGCAGGAAGGGGAAGTCGATGCGGGTGTTCGTGGCAGGTGGGTCCGGGGTGATCGGCCGGCAGCTGGTCCCGATGCTGGTAGCCGAAGGCCACGAAGTGGTCGCCTCGGCTCGCCTCTCTGCCAGGCTGGGCGAGATCAGGGCCATGGGTGCAGAAGCGGTGGTGATGGACGGGCTCGACGCGACTTCGGTGCGCGACGCGCTCAGCGCGGCCCGCCCGGAGGTGGTCGTCCACCAGATGACGGCGCTCGCCGGCCTGTCGAACCTTCGCCGCTTCGACCGGGCGTTCGCCGCCACCAACCGGCTGCGCACCGAGGGGACCCGAAACCTCCTCCAAGCCGCAGCCGCTGCTGGCGTCCGGCGGCTGGTGGCCGAGAGCTTCACCGGCTGGACGAACGACAAGGGCGGGTCGCCGGTCAAAGACGAGACCTGCCCGCTCGATGGCGAGCCTCCCCGCTCGATGCGCCAGAGCCTGGCTGCCATCGCCCAGCTGGAGGAGATGGTGCGCGTCGCGGCCGGGGTCGAGGGCGTGGTGCTGCGCTACGGCCACCTCTATGGTCCAGGCGCCCCGGCGTTCCTCGACGCCGTACGCCGCCGCAAGCTCCCCGTGGTGGGCGACGGGGCTGGACGGTGGTCTTTCACCCACGTCGTCGACGCCGCCAGAGCTGCCGTCGTGGCCATCTGCCACGCAGGGACGGGCCTCTACAACATCGTCGACGACGACTCGCCGCCCGCAGCCGTGTGGATCCCCTTTCTGGCCGAGCTGGCGGGGGCGAAGCCGCCGATGCACGTGCCGGTGTG
>JAKAQB010000148.1:1032-5200 GCA_021811865.1 Actinomycetes bacterium
ATCTCGCGAAGGCCAGGGCACAGCTCGGCTGGGCTCCTGGCCACGCCACCTGGCGCGACGGCTTTCTTGCTTGGGTGAGCGAGGAGCGGGCATCGAAGGACAACGAGGCGCCATGAGAAGGCCCTCGTTCCCTCGAGTGCGAGCGGCGTCGCTGCCACCAGTGGCGCCCAGCGGCCCAAGGGAAAGGTGCTGAGCGATGCAGAGCCCGTCATCGCACGACGACACGGACCTCCGTGGCCTTCTGCGCTCGATCGCCTACCGCATGACCGGCAGCGTGACCGAAGCCGAGGACCTGGTCCAAGAGGCGTTCTTGCGCCTCGAGCGCGCCCAGCAGCACGGCACGGTGGTCGAGTCGCCGAGCGCGTACCTGGCTGCGGCCACCACCCGCCTGGCGATCAACCACCTGCGCTCGGCCCGGGTTCGCAGAGAGACCTATGTCGGCACCTGGCTGCCCGAGCCGATCGTCTGCGACCTGCACGAGCGCCCCGAGCAGATGGCTGAGCTGTCCGACTCGCTCACCATGGCGTTCCTGGTGCTCCTCGAGCGCCTCTCGCCGGTCGAGCGGGCCGTGTTGTTGCTGCGCGACGTGTTCGACTACTCCTACGAGGACATCGCCCAGATCGTCGACAAGCACGAGGCCAACTGCCGGCAGATCCTCGCCCGGGCCCGCCGCCACATCGACGCCCACCGTGCCCGCTATGAGGCATCGGAGCAACAGAGCGCGGCACTGGCGCAGTCGTTCCTCGCTGCCGCCCGCGGCGGCGATGTCGGCCGGCTGGTCGACCTGCTGGCCGCAGATGCCACCTTCGTGGGCGACGGGGGCGGCAAGGCGACCGCCGTGCGGGCGCCTGTCTACGGAAGAGACCGGGTCGCCTCGCTGCTCGTCGCCATGTTCGACCAGGCACCTCGGCGCGGTGTGCGCGTCGAAGCGGTGCGCGTGAACGGCGAAGCGGGCTTCATCGTCTACGACGGGGAGGACAAGATCGTGAGCGTCTTCTCCCTCGAGATCCGCGGCGGCGTGATCCAGACGGTGCGCGGCATCGTGAACCCCGACAAGCTCGGCCATCTCGGGCCGGTCTCCGACATCGCCCGGATCCGCCGAAGGCACGAAGACCATGCCTCATGACTGTCCGCCCGGTGCGCCCATGGGATCCACCGCGGGGCTGTGGCCGACCCGACCGGCGCTCTCGGGCTCGACGTCACTGAACCGAGTCCTCCGATGTCCGCCTCAGCGCGGGACCGATCCCTTGAGCGGCGCCCCGACTCCGACCTGGACCACCCTGGTTCTGATAGAGGCTCTGCCCTGCTCCGGGTTCCGCGGAGTCCGATAACTGGAATCAGTTCGCTGCGGTAGGGCCGTGGTGGGTTTCATGTGGCCGCGGCGCGTTTGTAGAGGCTGTAGGAGATGACGAAGAACGCGATGGCGATCCCAGCGGACCAAGCCAACGACAGCCACACGTCATGGGCGGCGTTGCCGCCTTCGAACAAGGCGCGGACGGCGGAGACGGTGACGCTGAGGGGTTGGTTGCGGGCGAAGCCTTGGAGCCAGCCGGGCAGGGTGCTGATGGGCACGATCGCGTTGCTGGCGAAAAGCAGCAGGAAGGTCGGTCCGGTACCGGCGTTGGTGGCGCTCTCGGGGTCCTTGACCGCGATCCCGATGGCGGCGTTCATCCAGCAGAACGCGTAACCGAACGCGAGGATCAGCACCATGCCGAGCGCGATGCGCCCGGTGTCACTGTCGAAGCGGAACCCGACGGCGATGCCGAGGACGACCATGATCGCCAACACGACGACGCTGCGGATGGCGTCGGTGAGCGATCGGCCGGTAAGGACGGCGGAGCGAGCCATCGGGAGGCTGCGGAAGCGGTCGATCAGTCCGCTCTTCAGGTCCTCGGCCATGCCGATCGCCGAGGTCATCGCGCCGACCAGGACTGAGACCAGGAAGATGGCGGGCACGACGAAGTCGACGTAGGTGCCGCCGGGCACCTTGATCGCGCCGGCGAGGATGTAGCGGAACAGCAGCAGCAGCATGATCGGTTGCAACGCGTACAGCAGCAGTCCCGGGGTGCGAACACTGCGAAGCAGATTGCGTTTCGCGACACCGACAAAGTCACGGAAAGCGAGTGCAGGCGTCATGCGCGCTGGCGCTCCAAGTGGGCGAAGAGCCGTGTCGGTCACGGGGCCACCTCGGCGCTCGACGGTTCGGCGTCACTGTGTGATCGGCCGGTGAGCGAGAGGAACACCTCATCGAGCGTCGGGCGGCGGATACCGAGATCGTCCAGGGGGATCCCGGCTTCTTGAAAGCGGCGGCCGGTGTCGAGCAGTAGGTCGGTGCCTTCTCCGGCGGGGATGCTGACTTGTCGTTGCTCGGCATCGGATCGGGGCGGCGTCGGGCTGAGGTCACCCAGCACGGCGACTGCCCGTTCCAGGTCGCTCGGCTTCGTGACCCGCGCTTCCAGGGTGGCGCCGCCAGTCCGGGCCTTGAGCTGATCGGCTGTCCCATCGGCGATCACCGTGCCCTTGTCGATCACGACGATCCGGTCGGCCAGCTGCTCCGCCTCCTCCATGTACTGCGTGGTCAACAACACCGCCGCGCCGGCGCCCACCCGCTCGCGGACGAGCCGCCACAGCTCGTTACGGGACCGGGGATCAAGCCCGGTCGTCGGCTCATCGAGAAAGAGAATCGGCGGATTGGCGATCAGGCTGGCGCCGATGTCCAAGCGGCGGCGCATCCCGCCCGAGTAGGTCTTGACCAGCCGATCGGCCGCGTCAGCCAGCGCCAGCAAGTCCAAGGTCTCCTGAGCACGGCGGCGGTACTCACGCTTGGGGAGGTGGTACCAGAGGCCGACCAGCTCCAGGTTCTCGCGGCCGGTCAAGAGCTCATCGACCGCCGCCGACTGCCCGGTGAGGCCGATCAGCGAGCGCAACCGCTGCCCGTCGGCCACCACGTCCAGTCCCGCGACACGCGCCACGCCGCTGTCGGGCCGCAAAAGCGTGGTCAGGATGCGAACCAGGGTGCTCTTGCCCGCACCGTTGGGGCCGAGCAGACCGAGCACCGTCCCCCGCTCGGCGGAGAACGTGACCCCATCCAGCGCCCGGAGCTTCCCGAAGGTCTTGACCAGATCTCGCACCTCGACCACGTGGTCGATCGCCGCCTGGTCGAGCGGCGCTCCAGCGGTCCGGTCCGGGACGGACTTGCTTGCTGCGGTGTTGTTGCTAGGGCTCACCGGTTGGCTCTCCTGCCCGCACGGTCCATGGGGGCCCTCTGTTGGAGCTGGTCGATCGCGGTCCGTGCCGTGGCCGCGACCTCCGGGCTGAGCAGCGGCGTCGAGTAGAACTCGACCTTCGCTCGGGCCATGCGCAACTGGCCCTCCGGTTCGAGCACGTCTGCGCCCAACGCGGCCGAGAGCTGGTCGCGCATCATCCACGCTCCCAGCTCCATCGCCACCAGCACCGAGCCGTACGCATGGCGATCCGCGATCCCGTCAGGATGATTGGCAGCCAACCAGCCCTCAGCCAGACCGATCATCTGCGAGAACATCTCCTCTGAGGACGGCGAGCCGTCCAGCATCGAGCGTACGAAGTAGCCCAACAGCACCGGCTGGGTCGCGGACAGGAACTCAGGGCCAAGAGCCTGCCCGCCGCTCACCGCCTGCTCCTTGAGCCGCACCAGTTGCGCCAGCGCATAGGCGTCGCACGCATCCCGCAACGCCTCCTTCGAACCGAAATGGTGGCGCACCAGGCCGCCCGACACCCCCGCCGCGCGCGCGATGTCCCGGACCGACGTGGCCTCGATACCGCGCTCGGCGAACAGCCGCAGCGCCGCGTCCCGCAGACGGGCCTTGGCCGTCAGGTCCTCCGGTGCGGGCTCACCAACCGCAGTCACGGCGCATCCTTGCTCGCTCGGACAGTATACTGTTCCACATAGCAGCCTATTATACGGGGTCTTCGGAAATAAGCGGCATTCCGGTACCAAGATTGACCAGGAATCGGCAAGCCGTTGAGCATTCTTGGGTGTATGGCCAGATTGGGGCCGTCATTTGGAGAGGTCTAAGCTACACAACCCGTGAACGGGCAAGAGGGGACAATGGGTTCTCCCTGGCGTCTTACTTATTGGGTTGGTTGGTTCGGGTTACGAACCAAGTGCGCTAGAGAGCTGCGTTAGATC
>JAKAQB010000057.1 GCA_021811865.1 Actinomycetes bacterium
TTCCGATCTCCGCCCCGATCTCGGCGCCGATCAGCTCGTCGCGCTCGAGGAGGGCGTCGCGCAGGGCGGCGACCAGCGCCGGCCGGGCGGCCAGCAGGTCCCGCACGTCCTGGCGCGCCCGGCCGAGGATACTCTCGACCTGCTCGGCGGCGCCGTCGTCGCCGAGCACCCGCTGCACGAGGCTGCCCCTGGCGGCCTGGATGGCGGCCGGGATGGCGGCCGGGCCGGACGCATCCAGCGACGTGAGCCCCCGGCCCATCCCCCACGAACCGACCATCCGGGCCGCCATCTCCGTGGCCGCCTTCAGGTCGCCGGCGACGCCGCTGCTCGTCTCGCCGAAGAACAGCTCCTCGGCGACCATCCCGCCGAACGCGATCCGGATCAGGTTCTCCGCCTCCGACTGGGTGGTCGTCCAGCGTTCCTCGCTGTCGGAGTGGGAGAGCAGCCCGAGGGAGCTGCGGCGCTTCACGATGGAGAGGACCTCGAGGGTCCGTTGGGGCGTGAGGAGCCAGGCGACGGTGGCGTGACCGGCCTCGTGGGTCGCCACCATGGCTCGCTCGCGCTCGGAGAGGGCGGCCGGCTGCGGCAAGCCGAGCTCGGTTGTCATCTTTGCCCGCTGCAGGTCCTCCCATCCGAGGGCGTTCCCGCCGCGGCGCAGGGCCCACACGAGGGCCTCGTCGAGCAGCCGCTCGAGCATCACGGGCGAGTACCCGAACGTGACCGCCGCCAGCGCCTCCCGCCGCCCCGGGTCATCCAGGTCCGCTTCGTGGGCCTTGCGGTCGAGGTAGAAGTCGATGATCTCCCGCCGGCCGGCGCGGCTCGGCAGGTCGACCGTGATCGTGCGGTCGAAGCGGCCGGGACGCAGCAGGGCGGGGTCGAGGTCGCCGGCCCGGTTGGTGGCGCCGATCACGAGCACGTTGGCCGGCTCGACGCGCCGCTTGCGGAGCCGGTGGCTGGCGGGGAGCCAGCGGTTGGCGGCGTCGACGAGCGCCCCGCTCAGGCGGCCCGACGCCGGGGGCTGGTCGAAGGACTGCAGCTGCACGAGCAGCTCGTTGACCACCCCGGCGACACCTTCGCGGTTGCCCCCGCCCATCCCGGTGCGGGTCGCCCCGATGGCGTCGATCTCCTCGATGAAACCGATGGCGCCCCCCTCGCGGCGGGCCTGGGCCCGGAGCGCCCGGAAGTAGGCGCGGATCTTGCGGTTGGTCTGGCCGTAGTACATCGACTGGAACGCCGAGGAGGACACGAAGAGGAACGGCACCCCCGCCTCGGCGGCGAGAGCCTTGGCGATGTAGGTCTTGCCTGTCCCCGGCGGTCCCTCGAAGAGGATGCCGCGGCGGGGGCTGCCCCCCATGCGGTCGTGGAAGGTCCTGTAGTTGAGGAACAGGTTGAGGGTCTTCACGACCTCTTCGAGCACTGTGCCCGCCCCGACGACGTCGGAAAGGGTCACGTCGAGCTCCTCGGGCCGGTAGAGCACGTGGGGTGACCTGGCTGCCACGACGACCGGCACGACGAGCACCGCCCCGAGGAGGCCGACGAGGATCACCGACGGCAGGTACACGCCCCACCCCGACGGGACGTGGAAGGGCAGGTGGACGGCCAGCACCCCCCGAGCTGCTGCGGCCCGGCCGGCGGCGACGTCCACGGCGGCGAGAACAGCGCGCGCCGCCAGCGGCACGAGGACAACGAACAAGGCGACGGCGAGGCGGCGCAGGCGGCGCTGGCGGGACCGCTCGCGGGCCTCGGTCACGTCGCTCCGGCGTGCCACGTCGTTGCACGCCAAGCTGGCGAGGTCCACGCTGCTCTCCTCCCTCTGGTCCCTGCCGGCAGCTCCGGCGGGCGTGACGCGGCCCTGCTAGCGCACGTTGGACCCACGCCTACCCCCGCGGCCCTGCCGCGCCGAGGTCTTCTACCTATATTTCTCTGATTTCCGTTGAACGTTGCATTGCAGTGCCAACACGAGCCCTCCCACGGGCTCGGCTCGCCGAAAGTGCGGCTGCTCGCCGCCGGACCCGGCGCTGCCATCGGCCGGGTCGGGCTACGGGGTCCCCGCCCTCCCCGACGCCCACCGTCCACTCGGGAGCGGGCGGCGGCTGCGCATCGGGGTACCGTAGCGGTCGGCCGGCCTGCGATCATCGGCGGCAGTGATCGATATCGACCTGCGCAACGACGTGTACCGCCGCCCCCTCGCCACCGCCCTCGACCGCCTTGGACTGCGCAGCGGGTGGCGCTGCGTCGACGTGGGCGCCGGCGGCGGCGACGTCAGCGTGGCGCTGGCGCGCCTCGTCGGCAGGGACGGGCGGGTCTTCGCCGTCGACTCGGACCCGGCCCGCAGGGACGAGGTGGCGCGGGCGGCCGCCAGGTCGGGATCGGCTCAGGTCGTCGCCCTCACCCAGGCCGGTGAGGACCTCACCCTGCCCGAGGCGGTCGATCTCGCCTACTGCCGGTTCCTGCTGCTGCACGTCCGCCGGCCGCTCGACGTGCTCGCCCGCATGCGCGACGCCGTCCGCCCGGGCGGCTGGGTGGTCGCCCAGGAGCCCGTGACCTCCGCCGGGCGGATAGGCGGCGAGCCGCTGTCGATGCCCGGTGCCCGCCACCCCGACGTCGGTGCGCTGCTGCCGGCGCTGGCGCGCGACGCCGGCCTGTCGCTCGTTGACGCCTGGGCGGAGGCCCCCGCCTGGGCCGGTCCCGGGCCGGTCGCCGGGTACCTGGAGGCGCTGACCGACGTGGACCCGGGTGACGAGCCGGTCGTCCTGCCCCCGCTCGTCACCGTTGTCGCCCGCCGTCCTGGCGGGGCGGGCGACGCGTGAGCCCGGCTCGCTCCCCCCGGGCGATGAGCACGGCGGCGACCTTCCGGGACGCCTCGTCGATCATCTCGTCGCCGAGCATCACCGCTCCCCGGCGCTCGCCCTCGGTAGCGGAGCGGTAGCGGTCGAGGACGTCCCACGCCCGGTCGAACTGCTCCTGGCTCGGCGAGAACACCTCGTTCAGGATCGGGATCTGGTCGGGGTGGAGGCTCCACTTGCCGTCGTAGCCGAGCAGGTGCACCCGGGTGGCGTAGTCCCTGAGCCCGTCGGGGTCGCGGACCTTCACGTACGGCCCGTCGATCACCTGCACGCCGGCCGCCCGGCCGGCCATGAGGATCTTGACCAGGACGTAGTGGAAGTAGTCACCCGGGTAATCGGGGATCTGCAGCCCGCCGGCGAGGGTCGGCATGCCCATGGACGCGGACATGTCCACGGGCCCGAGCACGAGCGCCTCGAGGCGCGGCGATGCCGCCGCGATCGCCTCGGCCTCGACGAGGCCCTGCGCCGTCTCGATCTGGGCCTCGATCCCGAGGTGGCCGACGTCGAGGCCGGCGGAGCGCTCGACCTGGGTGAGCAGCAGGTCGAGCGCGACGACCTCGGCCGCCCGCTGGACCTTGGGGAGCATCACGGTGTCGAGGCGGCCACCGGCCGCGCCGACCGCTTCCAGCACGTCCCACACCGTCCAGGGGCTGTCCCAGGCGTTGACCCGGATGCACACGATGGCGTCGCCCCACTCCGAGTCGCGCACCGCCGCGGCCACCCGGGGCCTCGCCGCCGCCTTCTCGCCGGGGGCGACGGCGTCCTCGAGGTCGAGGAAGACCTCGTCGGCGGGAAGCCCGGGCGCCTTGGCGAGGAACCGCTCGCTCGAGCCGGGAACGGCGTGGCAGGAGCGGCGGGGCGACCGGCGGGAGCGTCGGGACACGGCCGGGTCCCTCAGGCCGGCCCGGCGGCGCGCAGCAGCTCGGGGGCGACCGGGCAGGTGGCGGTGGACAGGGCCTCGGCCGGTTCGGCGGCGCCGGCAGGGCCGACGGCGGTGCAGAGCAGCTCGGCGGGGACGAGCTCGGCGTCGCGGTCCCACGGCTCGAGCCCCCCGCCGTCGAAGCGGGCCAGGGCCGCCTGCCACAGCGCCTCGGGGAGCACCCGTCCGACGGGGAGGACCCCCCAGACGGGGATGGCCGACCGGGCGGCGACGGCGGCGGCGGCGTGCGAGCCCGGAGCGGCGAGGACGCCGCTCGGGCCGGCGACCAGTGCCTCGACGAGGACGAGGCTGCTGAGGGCGGCGGCCGCTCCAAGGCCGCGGTCGGGGACGAGGGTGGCATCGCCGTCTCCGGCCAGGCGGCGGGCCAGCGCCCCCCCGTCGCCGCCGCTGTCGGCGACGAGCACCTCCAGGTCCCCGCGGCGGCGCAGGGCGTCGGCGGCGGTGCCGGCCCAGCCGACGACCAGCACGGTGGCCTCTTCCGGCAGGAGGTCCGCCAACCGGCGGGCCGTCGGGTCGTTGGCGAGGGCGGCGGCCGCCTCGCGCGCTTCTTGGCACGGCTCGGCCGACGCCAGCATCCGCGCCGACAGCCACCACAGCGGACCGTTGGCCGGGTGGTGCTCGACCAGGCGCCGGCAGGCGGGGACCAGGCCGGCGCCGGCGACCTCGGCGAGCGACGAGGCGACCTCCCGGGCGAGCATCGCGGGGTCGGCGCCCTCGACGCGGGCCACGTGGCGGAGCCGTTCGATCGGGTGCATCACGCGCCGGGCCGGAAGACCATGAGCACGAGCACGGCCACGACGACGATGTTGAACACACCCCACCCGCCGGCGATGCGGCGCTCGAGCTGCTCGATGCGCCGCAGCTCGGGGGCGATGCCGGCGACGGGACCGCGGGTGTCGGCGACCTGGCGGGCCAGGGCGGCGTACTGCCGCTGCGCCCGGCGGATCACGCCGTGCAGCACCCCGATCGCCACGAAGTACAGCGCCATCGAGACCCACACCCAGGTCTCGCCGAAGCCGAAGTGGTGGCTGGACCCCACCGCCGCCACCCCGAACACGAACGCCCCGTACACCAGCAGCTCCGCCAGCACCCCGACCTGGAGGGTGACCTCGAGCGTCCCGAGGGCCGCCCCGCCGCGCCGCCCCACCACGAGGGTGAGCCCGCTGTAGGCGAGATACCCAAACCCACCGACAACACAGAAGAGGTGCAGTGTGAGAAGGACGTCGAAGCCGGTACCCACCGGATCGAAGGTATCGGAGGTACGGTCCTGGCCACGAGCAACGCCATCAACGTCGGCTTCTCGTCGTGCGCCGCTACGCTGCCCCCTCCCGCCGGGAGAGCCCCACCTCGACGGGCTCGCCGCCGGCCTGTCCCGGCCGGAGGTGAGCACGACGTGGTCGGCGAGCAGCGACGCCCCGCCGTCGAGGAGGACCCGCTCCCGGCCGCCTGGCGCGACCACGACGTCGGCGGCCGCCTCGCTTCTGCCGGCGCCGGTAGCCTGCGGCGCCGTGTTCGAAGCGGTGCTCCTCGACGTGGGCGGCGTGCTGCTCATGCCCGACCACGGGATCGTCGGGACGGTCGCGTCCGCCTTCGGTGGCACCCCCTCGTCCCCGGCCCTGGAGCGGGGCCACTACGAGGGCGTCGCCGCCGGCGACCTCGCCGGCGGCTTCGACTGGGCGGCTTACCGGCGCACGCTGCTGGCGTCCGGCGGTGTCCCCGCCGGCCGGGTGGAGGCGGCCCAGGAGGCGCTGGCGCGCGAGCTCGCCGGCCCGGCTCGGACGGTGTGGAGGCACCCTCTCACCGGGGCGGCGGAAGGTCTGCGCCGGCTGGCAGCGAGAGGACTGAGGATCGGGGTCGTGTCCAACTCCGACGGGACGGTCGGGGAGGCGCTCGCCGCCAGCGGGCTCCTGCCCGCCGGCGGGGTGATCCTCGACTCGGCCGTCGTGGGGATCGCCAAGCCCGACCCGGCCATCTTCCGGCTCGCCCTCGAAGCGCTCGGCGTGGCCGCTGCCGCCGCCGTACATGTCGGCGACGTCCCGAGCGTGGACGTGGTCGGCGCCCGGGGGGTGGGCGTGTGCCCGTTGCACCTCGACCCGATCGGCTGGTGCGCCGATGGCTCCCACCCCCACGTGCGCAGCCTGGTCGACGCCGCCAAGGTCGTCGCTCGAAGCGGCCCCCTCGCTACTTGACGACGCCGCCCCTGGTCATGGCCTCCACGTCGAGGGCCCGGTCGACCTCCGCCTCGCTGAGCAACCCCCACTCGAGCACGACGGTTCGGAGGTCCTTGCCCTCGGCCAGGGAAGCCTTGATGACCTTGGCCGCCTCCTCGTAGCCGATGTAGGGGTTGAGGGCCGTGCCGATGGAGGGCGACGACAGGGCGTAGGTCCGGCAGCGCTCGACGTCGGCCTCGATGCCGTCGATGCAGCGCCGGGCGAACACCCGGCTGGCGTTGGCGAGCAGGCGGACCGACTCGAGGAGGTTGCGGGCGATGACCGGCAGCATCACGTTGAGCTCGAAGTTCCCCGCCGCGCCTCCCCAAGCCACGGCGGCGTCGTTGCCCACCACCTGGGCCACCACCTGGGACACGGCCTCGGCTATGACAGGGTTGACCTTGCCAGGCATGATCGACGAGCCCGGCTGCAGGTCCGGGATGCGGATCTCGGAGAGGCCGGCGCGCGGCCCGCTGCCCATCCAGCGCAGGTCGGTGGCGCACTTGTAGAGCGACACCGCGATCGTGCGCAGCACGCCGGACGCCTCTACCAGGGCATCGCGGGCACCCTGCGCCTCGAAGTGGTCGCGTGCCTCGATCAGCGGCAGGTCCGTCTCCGTCGCCAGGCGCTGCACCACCCGCTTGGCGAACCCCCTCGGGGCATTGATGCCGGTACCGACGGCGGTGCCACCGAGGGGCAGCTCGCCGACCCGGGGGAGCGCACCATGCAGGCGCTCGACGCCGTGCTCGATCGCCGCCGCGTACCCGCCGAACTCCTGACCGAGGGTGACGGGGGTGGCGTCCATGAGGTGGGTGCGGCCGGATTTCACGACCGACTTGAACGCCCGTGACCTCCGGCGCAGCGACTTCGCCAGCTCCTCCAGGGCAGGGATCAGCGCCCGGGTGATCTCCTGGGTGGCGGCCAGGTGGATGGCCGACGGGAACACGTCGTTGGACGACTGCGAGGCGTTCACGTCGTCGTTGGGGTGGACCGGACGCCCGAGCCGCTCGGCGGCGAGGGTGGCGAGGACCTCGTTCGTGTTCATGTTGGTGGAGGTGCCGGACCCGGTCTGGAACACGTCGACCGGGAACTCGCCGTCCCACCTCCCCTCTGCCACCTCGGCGGCGGCCGAGCGGATCGCCTCGGCGACGTCCTTGCCGATCACCCCGAGCCGGGCGTTCTCCGCAGCGGCGGCGCCCTTGATGGCCGCCAGCGCGGCGATGAGCGAGCGCTCGACGGTGGTCCCGGAGATGGGGAAGTTGTCGACGGCCCGCTGCGTCTGGGCCTGCCACTTGGCGCCCGCCGGCACCCGGACCTCGCCCATGGAGTCGTGCTCGATGCGGTAGTCGGTCATGCCCGGACGGTACCCCGGCGCCAGCACCTGCCGGCGAATACCCCTGTTGCTGATGTTGCTCGTGTGGCTAAAGTTTCGGCGGGGGAATGCCGATGCTCCCGTCGTTCCCTGGGAGGAGGTGGCCCTGTGAGGTCCCCGGCCACACCGAAACCCACTGCCCTCGGCCCCCCGGGACCGAGCAGGGCCGGCGTGGCGAACGCGGCGTGCCGGCGGCTGGCGCAGCGTGCTACGGGCGGGCGAGGCGGCCGGCAGGCTGCGGGCGGCTGGGGCAGGCGGCGGGGTGCGGTGGCGCTGGCGGCCGGGGCAGTGGCGGCCGGGCTGATGACCGCCGGCATGCCGCTGCCCGCCGGGGCGACGGCTCCCCCGTACAGAGTGACGCTCCAGGCGGAGGCAGTCCGGCTGAGCGCCGCCATCCAGGTCCAGGGCCAGCGACTCGGACGGCTGGCCGAACGCTTCGACGCCGCCGTCCTGCGGGAGCACGCCGTCGTCGCCGAGCTCGTCCGGGACCGGCGGCAGGCAGCGGCCACGGCCGCTTCGTTCGCCGCCGTCCGCCGGGACCTGCGCGAAGTGGCCGTAGCCTCCTACGTCGACGGGTCTGTTCCCGCTCCTGCGCCGGCGCGTCTGGGCCAGGCAGGCCAGGACCCGAGCCTCACGGCTTCTTACGTGGCGATCATCTCCGCCGAGCAGCGCCACCAGATGCAGGCGTACGCCACGCTCGGGCGGGCCCTGCGGGCCGACACCGCCCGGCTCGTGGTGGCCCGGCGTGCCGACCAGGCGGCGATGACCTCCCTGACGGTTTCAGCCGGACGGGCCCGCTCCGCCCAGGCGGCTGACGGGGCTCTCCTGGCCAGGGTGAAGGGGCGCCTCGCCGTGCTCGTGGCCGCCGACGTGGCGGCAGCCGAGCGGGCCCGTGCCACCAAGGTGCGCGCCGTTCTGGCCGCCGAGGGCCAGGCGTTGCCGGGTTCCCCGACCGCAGCGGCGGCGCCGGCAGGCGCCCCTTCGGCAGCCGGACCGGTCTCAACGACGGCGCCGGTCTCGGCTGCGGCGCCCGCACCGTCGCCCACGACCGTGCCCGGGCCGCCCACTGCCACGCCGACCACCGACCCTGCAACGACGACCACCCTCCCATCCCCGCCCACGGCCGTGACGACTGCCCCGGCCGGCACTCCGCCGCCGCAGGCGCCCGGGGCCTCCGCCGCCATCGCCTATGCCCGGGCGCAGCTCGGCAAGCCCTACCAGTGGGGTGGTGCGGGACCGTCCAGTTTCGACTGTTCGGGGCTCGTGATGATGGCATGGCTCCAGGCGGGGATCTCCTTCCCGCACCTAGCCCAGGACCAGTACGACCTCACCAGCCGCGAGCCTCTGGCGGACCTCGTGCCCGGCGACCTCGTCTTCTTCGGCACGCCGACCAACGTGTACCACGTCGGCCTCTACATCGGAGGTGGCCAGATGATCGACGCCCCGGAGACGGGTCAGAACGTGCAGGTGGACTCCATCTACTGGCCCGGTCTGCTGGGTGCCGGCCGGGTGACCTCGAGCTCCTAAGCTCCCGCCCCATGCGGGCTGCCACGATCGTCGACCGTCGCGTCGAGGTGCGGGAGCACCCCGACCCCCAACCCGGCCACGGCCAGATCCGGGTGCGGGTGCGCGCCGCCGGGCTCAACGCCGCCGACTTGATGCAGGTGGAGGGCCACTATCCCGCTCCACCCGGCTGGCCCCCCGACATCCTCGGCATGGAGCTCGCCGGCGAGGTCGACGCCGTCGGACCGGCGGCGACGCGATTCGCCGTCGGCGACCGCGTCATGGCCGTCGTCGGTGGCGGCGGCCAGGCGGAGCTCGTCGTTCTGCACGAGCGCGAAGCGATGCCCGTGCCCGACCGGGTCCCCTGGGAGGAGGCGGGCGGCCTGCCCGAGGTTTTCACCACCGCCCACGACGCCCTGTTCACCCAGGCGGGCCTCTCCCCCGGCGAGCACCTTCTCGTCAACGGCGCCGCCGGCGGCGTCGGCACCGCCGCTGTCCAGCTGGGCGTCACGGCGGGGGCACGGGTGACCGCCAGCGTCCGCTCTGTCGAGCGCCGGCCCGACGTGGTGGCACTCGGTGGCGACGTCGAAGTGATCGATCCGGCCGACGCCGGCGACCACGGCCCCTACAACGTCGTCCTCGAGCTCGTCGGTGCCCCCAACCTGCCCACCGACCTCGCCGCCCTCGCCACCGGCGGCCGCATCAGCGTGATCGGGACCGGCGGCGGCAGCCGGGCGGAGGTGAACCTGGGCCTGCTCATGCGGGCTCGGGGCCGCATCCACGGCTCGACGCTGCGTGCCCGCCCATTGGAGGCCAAGGCGGCGGCCGCCCGGGCGATGGAAGCGCACGTACTGCCCCTCTTCGCCGCTGGCCGCCTGCGCGTCCCGGTATGTGCCGTCGTGCCGCTCGACGACGCTGCCGCGGCGTACGAGCGGTTCGCTGCTGGCTCGAAGTTCGGCAAGGTCGTGCTGGTCGCCGGCTAGCCCTCGGCCAGCCCGGCGGCGCGCGCACCCGACTCCATGGCTTTCGACCCCGACGCCGTCGTCGTGGAGGCGGCCGGCCGGGAGGTCCGCGTCACCCACCCTGGCAAGGTCTTCTTCCCGGAGCGCGGCGAGACGAAGCTCGACCTCGTCGAGTACTACCTGGCGGTCGCCCAACCGCTGATGGCGTCCTGCAGGGACCATCCGGTGATGATGCAGCGCTACCCGGAGGGTGCCGGCGGCCCGTCGTTCTTCCAAAAGCGCGTGCCGGCGGCGCGGCCGCCGTGGCTGCAGACGACGATCGTCTCCACGCCCAACGGCACCCCTTCCGAGGCGCTCGTCGCCGCCGACGTCGCCCACCTGCTGTGGGCCGTCAACCTGGGGTGCCTCGGCTTCCACGTCTGGCCGACGCTGGCCTCCGACCCCGACCACGCCCAAGAGCTGCGCATCGATCTCGATCCCTCGCCCGGCGTCACCTGGCCCATGCTTCAGGAGGCGGCCTCAGAAGTCCGGTCGCTGCTCGAGGCCGTCGGCGTCCTGGGCCTACCCAAGACGACCGGCAACCGGGGCATCCACGTCTACGTCCGGCTGGAGCCGCTGTGGTCGTCGATCGAGGTCCGCGCCGCCGCCGTGGCCGTCGCCCGGGAGCTCGAGCGCCGACGGCCGGACCTCTGCACCGCAGCGTGGTGGAAGGAGGAGCGAGGGACCCGGGTCTTCGTGGACTTCAACCAGAATGCGCCCCACAAGACGGTCTTCGGGGCGTGGTCCGTGCGGGGACGGGTCGGCGGGCAGGTGTCGACCCCCTTCGCGTGGGAGGAGCTCCCAGACATCCACCCCGACGCGTTCACGCTGGCCACGGTCCCAGCGCGGGTTGACGCGTCGGGAGATCCGTGGGCGTCGTCGTACGCCCATCCGCAGTCCCTCGCGCCGCTCCTCGAGCTGGCCAGCCACGACCGGGACGCCGGCCTGCCCGACGCCCCCTGGCCGCCGGTCTACCCGAAGATGCCCGGCGAGCCCCCTCGGGTGGCGCCGAGCCGGGCTCGCCGTCCGCGGGTAAGCGAGTAGACACTCATCATGAGCGAACCGACCGACTTCAACCGGCAGGTCATCGAAGAGTTCCGCGCCAACGAGGGGAAGGTGGCCGCCTTCGACGGGGCGACCGTCGTGTTGCTGCACCACCGGGGAAGGAGCTCGGGTGCCGAGCACCTCAACCCGCTCGTCGCCCTGCCGGTGCAGCACGGCTGGGCGGTGTTCGGCTCCCATGGCGGCGCCCCGACGCACCCGGACTGGTACCGCAACCTCCTGGCGCATCCCCGCACCACCATCGAGATCGGGACCGAGGTCGTCCGAGTCGACGCCCGGGAGGCCCAAGGCGAGGAGCGGGACACGACATGGGCCCGCCAGAAAGAGCTCATGCCGGGCTTCGCCGACTACGAACGATCGGCCGGCGATCGAGTCATCCCCGTCGTCATCCTCGAGCCGGTGGCCGAGTAGCCGGTCGCCGAGAACGGCAGGTGACCAGGTGAATGGCTCGCCGGCGCAGCTCTGCCCCATCTGCGGGCCTGCGACGGTGGGCTGACTGCTCAACCGGCGACACCTGCAGCGTGCAGCAGGAGGAGGGTGGCCAGACCGGCGGCCGCTCCTGGCAGTCCGACCCGAAGACCTACCCGTGTCACGTCGAGGGATCGGACCTCGACCTCCATCCGCCGCACGGTGTCGACCCAGAGCAGGCTCGCCAGCGTGGCGGTCACGACGAGGACCGGGCCCATGTTGACTCCGACCAGCACCGCCCAAACATCTGGCCCGGGCCTGTGCCCGAGCGCCGGCGCAATGACCAGCAACGCAGGGAGGTTGTTGATCAGGTTGGCTGCCAGAGCGGCAACACCAGCCGTCCGGGCCAGGCCAGCGAGGCTGTCGCCGCCGAGCCAGCCGCGCACGCTCACATGGGTCACCGCGGCCGTGGCTAGTACCCCCAGTGCCGCGGCGACGAGCGCCGTACCAACCGGAACCGAACGCCACGGAAGGTAGCCACCCCTCAGGACCGCGAGCAGGACCACGTCGGCAGCAAGCGCAACCTCCCACTCGGTGATGGCGACGTCGCGCCCGGCGACGAAACCAACGAGCACCAGCCCCACGACCGCGCCTCCGATGGCCAGCGCCCGCCTGCCGTGCGGGTCGAGCCGTTCGGCCGCTGGGGCCAACCTGCCCGGTCGGATCACGCGGCGGTAACACAGCCACCCGACTGCAACCGCCACGAGCGAGGGGAACCCGAGGTGCTCGACGAACCCTGCACTTGTCGCCCCCGTCTCGGACGCGGCGATGAGGTTTGTCAGGTTCGAGACCGGTAGTGCCGAGGAGGCCAGCCACGACAGGATCAGGGGCTGGGAGGCGAGGGCCAAGCCGTCGAGGTGGCGGTGGCGGGCGATGCGGATGTAAAGCGGGGTGAGGAGCACGACGGCGGCGTCGAGGTTCAGCACGGTCGTCACTGCCGCCGCCAGCACCCACAGCCCCCCGACCGAACGGGAGCGTGAGGTCAACACGGTCGCCGCCGCGGCAAAGAAGCCGAGCCGGTCGAGCAGGACCGAGAGCGGTACGGCGGCAAGGAGGAACCCGATCGGGTCGCCGAGCGATCGAAGCGCGTCGGCGCTCGGGGCGAGCCGGGCGGCGCCGGATGCGAGGCCGACGGCAGTGGCGCTGACAGGCACCACCCACGCCGGCAGTCCCCATGGGCGGCTGACGGCACCCGCCACGCCGGCGAGCAGGAGCACGATGGCGAGTGCGGTCAAGGGCGCTGCTCGGACCTGCGACCGGTCACATCACTCATGCCTTCCGGGCCTCGTCGAAGATGGGCATCCTCCGGCGCATGGTAGGAGCTTGGCTCCCACGCGCCCGGAGGGCCCCTGCCGCCGGTGATCGCGACGGCATCGCAAGCAGATCGGCAGCTGTCGATCGTGGCCGACGGGGGGACCGCCATCGCCCGCCCCGGGCCCCATCCACCAGCCGGTGCACCCGCTCGACAGCTCGCGTTGCTCGGCCTTGAGCAGGTATGCGCCGCGTACTTGACAGCCGTCTCCTCGGCGAGTTGCGGGTGGGTCCGGGCAAGCCGGTCGAGATACACCTCGCGGACGTCGCGGCGCAGGTGGAGGGCTGCGGTCGAGATGGAGACGGCGCCGGGACTCGGGCAACCCGAGGATGCGCGCCACGTCCCGGTAGTGCTCCACGACCTGTGTCGCAACCCGAAGGGTGAGGACCCCGTGGTCGTCGAGCCAGCCGACCCCGGCCTCGGGCTCGAGGTACGCGTGGTCCACGAGCTGCGTCGCGTAGGCGCCCTCCACCACGACCGCCGCGCCCGCGAAAGCCCCGTCGCAGTCGCCCCGGTCGATGCGCCACTCTCCAAGGAGGTTGCCCCCCTCGTGCACCTCGGGCGCGCCGGGATCGAGCGCGGCTTCGGGGTCGAAGACGCCGGGAACCTCCTCGTAGTCGATCTCTACCAGCTCGCACGCTTCGGCAAGGACGTCCTCGGACTCGGCGACCACCAGCGCGACCGGCTCGCCGTGAAAGCACCCCGAGCGCGCCGTCGGGTCCGAGCAGGCCCGATGCCGTCGTCACGGCGGCCCCGTCGACCTGGGCGGCGAGGACGATGCAGCTCGAAACCGGCTCCCCGTCGAGGGCCTTCGGGTCCTGCTCCGCAAGGAGGGGGGTCTCGTTCCAAGCCGCGAAGACCTGGAAGCAGTCCACCGACCCGGACTTCGAGGCGGGGAAGAACCGGGTGCTCGAGCTGTACGACATCGCCGACGGCGAGGCGGAGCCCGAGCCTGCGGGGCACTTGACGCTGGGAAGACTAGCCGATACCATGAGACAGACCCGTCTATCTCATCCAGGGGGATCGATCACATGGCCGAGCTAGTACGTAAGAAGGTCACGCTCAAGCGCCTGGCGGCAAAGAAGGTGGCTGGCACCAAGATCATTGGGATGGAGGCCCATGACACACCAACCGCTATAATGGCGGACGAGATTGGCCTCGATGTCCTGTGCTGCGGTAGCCCCGGACCCATGGGGATGTTCGGCCACCCGACCATGGCAGACGTCGATTTCGAGGAGCAGCTGTACATGCTCCAAGCAGTGCTCCGAGGAGCGAAGTATGCGTTCGTCTTGTGCAACCTGCCTAACACGACAGCTTCCATCTCAGTAGAGAGGGCCGTTGAAAACGCTGCCCGGGTTGCGCATCTTGGCGCCGATGGTGTCCACATAGAACCTAGCCTCTCCACCGTCCCCGCCATCGAAGCCATCACCGGTGCCGGCATACCGGTGGTGAGCCACCTTGGAGTTCAGGGCGAGCGAGCGGTATCGTCGAGTGGCTACGCCCCGCGAGGACGGGACGCAGCGGACGCCATGGCCATCGTGGAACTTGCCCACGCATGCGTGAGAGCGGGAACCGTTGCTATATTGATGGAGCACTCATCCGAGGAGCTGACCCGCTACCTCTGGGAGACGCTGCCGGTCCCTGTGCTCAGTCTGGGATCGGGGCCCTACGCAGACGGGATATTCCATGTCTCAAGGGATATCATCGGATGCTCAGTGTTTCCCACACCCCCGCAACGTGGGCGGTTTGCGGACGTTTGGGGCGTGATGAAAGACGCCTACCAGGCCTATTTCGATGCTGTGAGCAACTCCAGTTATCCTGCACCCGAGAGTTCATGGCATATGCACGCGGGTGAACTCGACCGGTTCAGAGATATGCTGGCGGCCCCAGGCACACACAACGCCGACGGCTGATCACCCGATGCTCGGCGCCGCTGCAACTGGGGCGATTGGGGCCGCCCGGCGACCAGTTCCACCGCGCTTCCCCGCTGAGCTGTTTGTCCGTCTCGCAGCCCTCGCCCCCTCGTGCGAAACGGCGTGGGATGCTGCTACGGGTCAAGGGGCGGTCGCGTCCAACCTCGTCAGATTCTTCTCTCGAGTGATAGCGAGCGATAAGCGACGGACAGTCGTCGCCTCTGCCGCTCGAGACCCGCGAGTCAACTATATGGTGGCGATGGCAGAGGAGAGTGGTCTAGCGTCGTCTTCAGTCGACCTGGTCGTCGCTTCGCAGGCACTACATGTTCTGGACACCGATGCATTCTATCCAGAGGTCAGACGTCTTCTCAAACCGGGTGGCGTGATTGCGGCGTGGTGCTATGGTGACTGCCTAGTCGGCGGTCCTATCGAGGGCGAGTTGTCGCGCGTTCGGACAGAACTGGCGGGGTATTGGGGGCCGGAACGGGACCTGGTCGCGTCAGGCTACTCAGGTATTCCATTCCCCTTTTGTGAAATCAACATTCCGCCTCAATGCCTACGGGCTTCGTGGACACTGTCGGACCTGCTTGGCCACTTGCGTACCTGGCAGGGGGCCCGCGCCTACGAGAAGAGTCGCGGTCAGGAGGCGCTCGAGAGGCTTCTCATCGGGGTTGCCGAGGTTTGGGGCACCCCTACCGTTACTCGCGAGATGGCCTGGCCGATACGTGTGCGAATCGGGCAGGCGTAGCGTGCTGTGATCAGTGACGATGACGCGATGGTGCCGGGAGGTGTGGAGTCCGACACTAGCTGCTGTGGAGGCGGCGAGCCGAAGACAAGGGGGGGCCGGCTTCGCCCGGCTGTGGCTGTCTGCCGACGCCCTGAGCATCTCCGCCGCACTATCCCGATTGCCATTGTCGTCGGTGTCGTACTGACCGCGATCAACCAGGGAAGTGTCCTGATCGCAGGCCATGCGAACGGCGCGACCTGGATCAGGGTTGCTCTCAACGTCGTGGTCCCGTTCGTCGTGTCGAACGTAGGGCTGCTGAGTGCACAACATGCCAAGTAGCCGGGAGGAACTATGCCAGTAGTCAAACCGATGCCGAAAGTTGTGGGTCCTACTGGTATCGGGCCGAGGACGTGACCGCCGCCGGCGCCTCACCCGATCCCGACATCCGTGGGGTGGTCCGCAGTCTCGTCAGAGAGGCAGCCTACGAGGTGATCCCCCTGAAGGGGCTCGACAAGAAGCTCGCCGCCTTGCCCAAGTCGACCACCGTGACGGTCACCTCGTCGGTGAAGCTGGGGCTCGGGCGAACCCTGGAGCAGTCGCTCGGAGCGACGGCCGCGGGCTACCGGGTCGTGCCCCACCTCCCGGCCCGACAGGTGCACGATGCAACGGAGTTGCGCGAGTTCGTCGGACGGATACGCGATGTCGGGATCACCGACCTGTACGTGGTCGGCGGCGATGCCTCCGAGCCTCTCGGTCCCTACCGGTCGGCGGCCGAGCTGCTCGCGGAGCTCGCTGGGATCGACCACGGACTCACCGATATCGGCGTCGCCTGCTATCCCGAAGGGCATCCGTCGATCCCCGACGACGTGCTCCTCGCCGCCTTGCTCGACAAGCAGCGTTTCGCGAGCTACATGTGCAGCCAGCTGTGCTTCGACGGCGCGGCCCTGGGCGGCTGGCTCCGGTTGACCAGGCAGGCGGGGGTGACGCTCCCGCTGCACCTCGGCATCGCCGGACCGCTCAGCATGCTCGAGCTGACCGAGCTCTCCGTTCGCATCGGGGTGGGAGCCTCTGTCAAGTACCTCACCAAGCAGCACGGGCTGGTCGGGAGCCTACTACGAGGCAGCTCTTACCGGCCCGAGGAGCTGCTCGTCGGTATCGGCGAGGACCTGGCTTCGGCGGCGCTCGACATCAGCCGCCTACACCTGTGCACCTTCAACCGAGTGGGAGCCACCCTCGACTGGCAGCGCCGGATTGAAGCCGTGAACTGGGGCGGCCCCGAGTAGCAGCAGTCCGCCTCAGGCCGGCGGGAGATCCGGCTCAGCGTCCTCCTGCTCGATAGCCTCGTTCTTTCGGGGTCTTCTGCTGTTCTCGGGATGCGGTGCAGTCGACGTTTGTTCGGAGTCGATCCTCGGGGGTTGTGAGGGCGTGAGACCCCGGACGCGACGAGCGCGGCGGCGGTGAGCCATACCCGCTGACGGGGATCGGTCAGCAGCGAGAGGGCCAGGGGGTCAAGGGGCGCAGCGAGCGTAGAGCGGATGACATGGGATACTGTGAGCGCATGGACAAAGCCGAACCGCTCGCAACCGGTTACGGCGACCCTACCGAGGATCAGGATGATCGCTTGCCGGTTGCCGGATCACGCGCACGACCCAGCGGGCGTGAACGCGTACTTGAGGCCGCCTATGCCCTGTTCACCGAGCACGGCACTCGTAACGTCGGCGTGGACCGCGTGATCGAGCGTGCTGGCGTCGCGAAGATGACCTTCTACCGCAACTTCGCCACCAAGGCAGATCTCATACAGTCCGTGCTCGACCGCCGAGGCGAACGATGGACAGAGCAGCTATTCGCTGAAGCCGCTCGTAGGTCGGATGACGCCGTCTCACAGCTGCAGGTGCTCTTCGACATCCTCGACGAATGGATACATCGGATAGACTTCGACGGTTGCACTTTCATCACTTCCCTAATCGAAGCCTGGCCCGACGACAAGGTTATCCTCGGGGCAGCGCGACATCATTTAGGCCAGATACACGAGCGTGTCAGACTCCTCGCCTCGAGGGCGGGGCTCGATGACCCCGCGCGGGTGGCGAGCGCATGGGATGTCCTGCTGCGAGGCGCGATAGTGTGCGCGCAGGCGGGGGACCTCGATGCCATGAGAACTGCCCGTGACCTCGCTCGTGCGTACCTGGCGGCAGAACCCTCGCCTGCCGGTGCCGATGTCGGCGGGGCTCTCCACTACTGTCCGGAAATCAGGACGTGAGCAGTACTTGTTCACTGGGTCGGGGACCGGTTGGGGTGGAGCATCCACCACCTCGGCGGCGCTCTGAGGTGGCGATGTGGTGGGCGGAGCCGAGCGGTCGGCTGTGTCATGGCACGTGGGTCAGCGCACAACCTGGAGGTGAGGGTCGCCGGGTGGGAGGGCATCGTGGCGCGCCTCTGGGATGTCGTGTAGAACCCAGCGGGCGGAGATCGCCCGCAAGGACGGGGCGTTGATCTGGGCAGATGGACCGGATCGCCGAGCTGGGCAAGGCGCTCTATGGCTCCCGTCGCCGCCAGAAGCGTCCGAGCACCCCGTTCTCCGAGGGGGACCTGAACCCCCAGCCGGGCCGGCCGGGCCGCAAGGCTGGGGGAGCGCACGGCCGTCACGGGAACCAGACGGTGCCGCTGGCCCGCCGGACCGGGACTTGGTGGCCCCGCTGCCGGAGTGCTGCCCCGACTGAGGCGGCGAGGTCTGCTTCGAGCGCGACGAGGAGCAATGGCAGGTGGAGGTCCCCGACCCGAAGGTGATCACCACCCGCTTCAGGGTCGCGGTCGGCCATTGCGGCGGTTGTGCCCGTAGGCTGCAGGGACGCCACCCCTGCCTCCGACGCGCTCTACAAGGGAGTCGTCGGTTTCCTAGTCAGGATGGAACGGCCGGCTCCGTCCCGCAGAAAGATGCGTGGGTCTACGGGACGGGGCCACAACCGGAAGCCGTCCAGCTCCATCCCCCCGAGTGTATCGAACATGTGTTTGGTACGCCTCCCTCAGTGCTGCGGCGGCTCGCGTACCGCTCGGATCGCCGGGGCCCTCGCAAGGAGGTACACGCCGGCAGCGGTGAGCAGCAGCCCAATGACCTCTGCGGCAACAGCCAGCGGAGACGAGGTGAGCGTCTCGTGGAAGGCGAACGCTCCGATCAGCACGCTGACGACCGAATCGACCACGGACATCGTCGGGAGCGACAGATCGAGGCCGCCGGCCTGGAAGGAGCTTTGACCCACGACCAGGCTGGCCAGGCCGATGGCGGCCAAGGCGTACAGCGGCCAGTGGGTGAACGTACCGAGGATGCCGCGCTCCAGCAGGTGGCCAGTCGTCTTGGTCAAGCCGGCGGCCAGGCCGTAGAGCACTCCGGTGCTGGCGGCCATCAGCACCGGTCTGACGGGATTGCGGGCGCGGTGGCCGAGGATCGCCAGACCTGCCGCGGTACCAGAAGCGGTGGTGAGCAACAGGAGCCACGCTCGATCCCCGATGAACACCCGTCCCGCAGCAGGGTTGGCGACGATCAGGAACAGAGCGAGGCCGACGCACACAGCGAGGGCAGCGGCATGGTCCACTTTCCTGGTGCGCCGCCCGGACACCCAGGCGCTGAGTGGCAGAGCGAACAGCAACCCGAGGACCAGCAACGGCTGGACCAAGACGATGGCGCCGGCAGCCAGGGCAATGAACTGCAGGACAAAGCCTCCCATGTCGGCGGCGATGCCGATGAGCCACATCGGCCGACGCAGCAGACCTGCAAGGAGGCCGAGACGCATCGAACGCTCCGCCGGCTGGTCGAGGGCGGCACGGTGCTGCAGCACGGAGGCCACGGCGTAGAGGAGAGCGGCTCCGAGGGCCGCGAGCACCGCCAGCACGTCATGACCGTAGCGGCGGTCCTCGGCCCCCGCCGTCTGCCACACTGGGGCAGACGGGCGCGTGGTGGAACGGTAGACACAGCGGGCTTAAACCCTGCGGCCTCTGGCGTGAGGGTTCGACTCCCTCCGCGCCCACGCCGTTCTCGCCGCGAAAACCCTGGTCGCGGCGTTGCTTCGGTGCCGACGGACCGGCGTGGGACACGTATGGGACACGCGAGATCCCCGCCACATCGGTCGGGCACGGTCCACCACGGGCGCCAGAGGTCAAGACCTGGGCGGCGCGACGGCCCGCCGGGGCATGCCGGCATCCCACTGAGCGTGCCCGACCACTTCGCCTCGCACCACCACCGGACCGCCGAGCGACGTCGGCGCAGAGAACCATGACCGCCACCGACCCCAGCCGGCGCGCCGCGTTACCCGCTCGGCACCTGCGTGGCGACCCGAGGGACGTGTCCGCGGCTCTCAGGAAGCTCGTTGCCGCCTACTCCCCATGGCCGGCCCGCCGCAGCGCGGCTCGGATGGCGTTCTGCGCGTACGATCTGGACGAAACCGCGAGCGCCGACACCTTTCCCGCAGGAAGTATCCGCGCTCCGGCTCGGACAGATCCGAAGCCACGGCGCGGGCCAGTTCGTTCTCACGCCACACCTCGGGCACGACAGTCATGCGCAGCACGTCGGGGCTATCCAGGAACCGGACGGCGAGGATCTTGCCGCCTCGGCTCCAGGTCCGCACGGCAGCCGCCAATACCTCGGCGCCGAACCGCCAGTGCCAACCCAGATCTCCTGGATGCAGTTGGATCGGTGCGTCGTCGCGCTGCCAGTTGCGGAGGGCGCGCACGACATCGTCGAGCTCGTCAGCGCCCGGAGTCTTCAATTCGATGGCCACGTGACGATCACAGCATCGCCACGCCGGCCCTCGCATCCGAATTTTGCCCGAGTCAGCGTCACGGGCCGTCATCTCGAGCGATCTCGCGGTCGGTCCCGCACGCCCGATAGCGGGTCCCTCGGTCGGCGTGACGCTGACGGCTATACGGCGACAACGCGGACTCCCGGCTCGTCTGCCAGAAGCAGCAGGAGATCGCCGGGGTCGCTCGTCAGCACCACGCAGTGGGCGGCGCCGTGGCGCTCTCGGCCAGCGACCGCTGTAGCGGCCACCAAGGCGTCGATGGTGGCGTCGGAACTCACCTTGCCCAGCAGCCGACCCGCTCTGCGGGCGAGCGCCTCATCAGCCGGCCAGACGACCGCCGCCTTCGCCACCCGGTTGAGCGCGGCGTCTCGGGCGACGCCGCGCACCACCTCGGCGAGGGTGACCGCCGAGATGACCACGTCAGCGTCGAGTTCACGCGCCCGTTCCAGCCATACCTGGACTCTCGGATCGTTGGCAGCGGCCCTGGACACGCCTTCGGCGTCGAGGACCAACAGGTCGCTCAGGCCAACTGGCGCGTGACGTCGTCGTCGGGACCGGGCCACAAATGGCGAACCTCCTCCATTGCCTCACCGTCGACCGGACCGTTCGTCTCGCGCATCCCGGCCAGTACTTCTTCCAGGGCATCGCGGCGGAGCTGTCTGCGCACAGCCTCGTTGACGTAGGCGGACACGCCGCGCCCCCCGACTCGCTCGCGTGCCTGGGCCAGCACATCCGCATCAAGGCTCATCGACACCTTCTCCACCGGCACGTCAAACATCCTACTTGAAGTAGGAAGGCGCTCGCAAGCCGACCGGCTACTGCGAAACCCGCTCGATGTCCTCCGCCTTGCGTCAGCATGTGGTGGTGGAAGTGATCCTGCGCGACGATGAGCTCCTCGCCTGCCTGAGCGCCGCCGACGCAGTGCGCTGGGCTGCTGAGGCTGTGGACGCTCACCATCGCGGCGAGCTGGTGGCGCCGGCGAGGGCCCACGTCGACTTCGGCGAGGCTGAGTTGGTGTTCACCACCGGCCGCCTGCGTGGCTCGTGGTTCGGGCACCGCTCCTACGACACCTTCCCGTCCGACCCCGGCGCCCAAGTGGTCGTCGTTCACGACGAAGCCACTGGGCGGGTGCGGGCGATCGCTGTCGGAAACGAGCTCGGCGCAAGACGTACGGGAGCCATCGGAGCCGTGGCGGCCGACGCGCTCGCTGCACCGGACGCCGCTGTAGTCGCCCTCATCGGTTCAGGAACCCAGGCCTATACCCAGTTGTGGGCACTAGCTGCCGTGCGAGACCTGCGCGAGGTCCGCGTGTACTCCAGGGATCCCGACCGTCGGCAGATGTTCTCCGAGCGGATGGCCCCACTAGTGACTGGGGTCTCTCACCCCGTTCCCGATGCCAGGACCGCCATCGAGGGCGCCCAGATCGTGATCCTCGCCACGAGCAGCCGTACCCCGGTGATCGACGCCGCCTGGATCGAGCCGGGAACCTACGTGACCACGCTTGGACCCAAGCAGCAGGGTCGGGCGGAGTTCGGCCTCGATCTGCCGGAGGCGGCTTCGCTGCTTGTCACTGATTCCCTGGAGCAGATGGGTGCATACAACCCACCGAATGTGCTGGTAGGGACGCCGCACCAAGGTCGGTTGACCTCCCTGGGGGCGGTCCGCGCCAGAGAGGCGGCGGCGACAGGGTCAGAGGGCGTTTCAGTGTTCTTCTCGGTTGGTCTCGCCGGCACGGAAGCCTTCCTTCTCGACCGCCTGGCCTCCAGCGCGAGGCAGGTGCGTCAGTGACCGCAGGGCCAGCGGACAACCACCTGGAGGGACGCGATGATGGACCGGTGGCCGAGCTCTGCGTGCCAGTGCTGAACATCGACTACGACCAGGCGGTCAGCGACCTCGCTGCATGCGGCTGGGCACGGGCACGGCACGCCCTCGCGACCAGCGCTGCCGACCTTCTGGGGGAGGACAACGGCCGGACATGGATTGTCGCCGGCGACGAGGGCGTCGTCCGCCAGCACGTCATCGGCTCCTACACTCCCTATGCCGAGGCGCTGCCGGTTGTCCGAGCCGTTGGAGACCAACTCATCGCGGGTCTCTCGGCAGCCGCACGCAGGCGTGCACGGCCGTCGCTGCCTGCCTTCAACGAGGCCACCTGGGGGTGCTACCCAGTCGGGACCGGCCACATCACCGCCCATCGCGACCCCGGCGCCTACGGCGGGGTCATCGCTCTGTTCACCCTGACCGGCGGCGCAACGTTTCGCGCCTGGAGCGCGGATGGACAGGTGACTGAGTGGCAGACCGGCCCTGGACAGCTCGTCGTGCTACGCAGCGTGGGTTGGCCTGAGCCCGACAGCCAGTGCCCCCTGCACGAGGTCGATCCTCCTGTCGAAGGCGAGCGGAGGATCATGACGTTGCGGCACAACCTCGGCGGAGCAGGAGCCGGGTACGCCGTCTGAGTGCGCCGTGGGGCGTCGCAGTTGGGGATCGGCTTGCGGGCCTTGGGGCGTGCCAGCGTCCGTCGGCGACCCGGGCTCCTGCCGGTTGGCTCAGCGATGGTCCCGGCCGCAGAACTGGACGATCTGCGCCCTCTGACCACGACTGCACCCCTTCCTGCGAGGCACGCGGATTCGGCGATCCGCGCTCTGGCCGCCCCTGGCGGCGCGTGTACCGGCTCACGCCGAACGACCCCACCGGCAAGCGGAGAACCTTCGTCAGGCGGAGTACAACACCGGCACGCCGAGCGTCGGGGCGTTGGCGAGGCGACCGTCGCAGGTGAGCAGCGAGGCATGGAGATGGGCGGCAAGCGCGACGTAGAGACCATCGGCGAAGGTGACGTTCGCCCGCGTCGCCCAGGCGTCGGCGAAGAGACCTCGCACCTGGACCACCCGGAGAGGCCAAGCGAGGAGTTCGTCGACGCCATGCTGGGATTGCTCGCCCGTGAGAACGCCCTTGAGATCCCGGCGGCGAAGCACAGCCCCGCACTCGGTGAAGAAGTGGTCCGGGACCCAGGGCACGGCGTCGTCGGGCAGCAGCCGCCGCAGGGCACGTCCGCGCTCGGAGTCGACGAATCAGCTCTACACCGGCGGAGGCGTCGATGACGACAGGGCTCACGCCGTACTTGTTTACCGGGTCGGGCGCTGGCTGGGGTGGGGCATCCACCACTTGGGAGGCGTTGTGAGGTAGCCATGGGTCGGGCGGAGCCGAGGGATCGGGTCCTGCTTGATGGCGCCTGTAAGCGACGACAACCTGGCAGCGAGGGTCGCTGAGCTAGAGGACGTCGTGGCGTGCCTGCGGGCGGAGATGGCCCGCAAGGACGGGGCGTTGATCTGGCAGAAGGACCGGATCGCCGAGCTGGAGAGTGCACTGGAGGACGCCGGTCGTCGCCAGGAGCGCCCGAGCGCGCCGTTCTCCGAGGGTGGGCCGAAGGCCGAGCCGAAGCGTCCGGGGCGTAAGGCTGGTGGAGCGCATGGCCGCCACGGTCAGCGCGCCGTGCCGCCGGGGCCGCCGGATAGGGACCTGGTGGCCCCGCTGCCTGAGCGCTGCCCCGATTGTGGGGGCGAGGTCTGCCACG
>JAKAQB010000008.1 GCA_021811865.1 Actinomycetes bacterium
GGCGGGGCCGACAAGGTGGTGCTGGTCGGGATCGCCCAGGAGAAGGCTCCGGTGTGGCGGTTGTGGCCTCGTCAAACTCCTCGCGGTGCTGCGCTCCCACCACCGCTGTGGGTGGGTGGGTGAGGGACACGGAGCCAACACTTGGAGTGTCGAAGCGCCGAGAGAGACCGATCATCTAAGATTCCGTCACCACGGCCAAGGAGGCATGGGACATGAGCAGGCGAACAATGAGGAGACGAGCTCTTCGCGTCGTAGCGCAAGGGGTCATCGTCGCTGCGCTCATCGTCGGCAGTGCCACCCCGGCCTTTGCGGCGAAGCCCACCGGCCACGGCGGCAGTGGGGGTGGTAGGACTGCCACCCCCACTGGCAATGACGTCTCGTACCCGCAGTGCGGCAGCAGCCTTCCGGCGGGCTCCGCATTCGGCATCGTCGGCGTGACGGGCGGGCTCGCCAACGACCCCAACCCCTGCTTCGGGCCGTCATCGTCGTACCCCAGCTATACCAAGAGCGAGCTGTACTGGGCCGTCGCCTCCTCAACTGGCGGGACGAGCCAGCCCAAGGCGTCGTTGTACGTCAACACCGCCGATCCGGGGAACGTCTACAACGGCACCGTGATCGCCGACTGGCCCACCTCATCGTTGAGCACCGACCCATACGGATCGTGCACAACGACGACGGTGACGCTCACGAGCGGCACCTACACGGTCGGTGAGAACTCCGACGCCTGCGCCTGGCAGTACGGCTACAACAACGCGACCCAGGACGCGAGCTGGCTTGGATCGGCCGCAGCGGCCATCAACAGCCAGTCACCTCCTGTCACCGTCGCGGGAACGCCCGCGAGCTATCCGTGGTGGCTCGACGTGGAGACGGCAAACACCTGGCAGTCGGCCACGACGATGAATGTCGCCGACCTCCAGGGCATGATCGCCGGGCTTCAGGTCGCTGGGGCGACCACTGTCGGGGCGTACTCGACCGCCTCGCAGTGGGACACCATCACGGGGGGCACCAGCTCTGCGTCGGGATCGCTCTACCAGATTCCGAACTGGATTCCCGGAGCACGAAACCTCTCTGGCGCAGAGGCGAACTGCGCGCAAACGTCCTTCACCGAAGGCACCGTCACGGTGACGCAGTGGTTCAGCCATCCCGACGACAGCGACTACGCCTGCTGAGAACCTGCGGAACTGTGAGCTTCTGATTGTGGGACAGATGCTCCAGGACGTCGGATTTTCTGCTACTGCCTTGCTACTGGACGGAGTCGCACGGAGCAGATTCTGACGCACTGGAAAGACTAGACTGCGCACCCCACCTGAGCCGCCTATATGGACCTGCCGGGATGTGATTACGGATCACAAAGTTGGGGTCCGAATCCCTCCGAGCGCGCCGCCCGCCACGCCACGTACCGTAAGTGCAGGTCACGGGTGTGTCGACCGCAAGGCCCCTGGCGCGGCAGAGCGCAACTTGTAACGGGCCGTGCGGAGTTTCGGGGTGCCGTGACGAGTGGTACGCGTCCATCTCGTCGACGCCGACACCGTGAGGAGCTGCCCCAAGTGGCAAGGCGGTCAGCCGGATCATCGGGCTAGCTAGCGCCGCTAACACCACGGCTGAGTCAGAGTCTGAGGAGCTCGAGGGGCAGCCCTTTACAGATCGCGTGACCAGCAGCCGGGAGCCCGATCGGGCTTCAGCCTCAGATCTCCGGGCACTGCGCACCCAACCTGCACGCCCATGTCGCCGTCGCCTGCCCCAACCTCGTCCCCGGCGGCGACCCCGGTCACGGCCTGGTGCTGAAGGCGACGGACGCAGCCGGGTGCCGCACCGCCTGACCTGACGACCGGTTCGGTAATTCAGTGGCGGGCGACCCGAACGCCCACTTGACTCGGGCCCGTCCTCGACGCCGAGCAGGAAAGGGGGACGCCTTGCACTTCTCCCGCACGATCGCCGGCTCCCTCACCGGCGCGCGCCGGCGCTAGCTGGCTAGCGCATTCCTGCCCCTCCCGTCCGGTGCCACCGTGCACCGCCCGCCCGCCGAGGTCGATCATGCACGTCCTTCCGCTGCCTGTAGCGGAGCGCCTTGTCGCCTACCGCCGCGATCAGGTCCCCGCCAACCATCACCACCTGCGCGAGGCGCAGGTTGTCGCCTCCCTCTCCCGGGCGCGACCCCCCAACCGGGTTCCCCGGAGCTGGCGGCGACGGTACCTCTAGCCCAGCTGGTCGCCGGCCACGCGTAAGTCGGCGACCAGCGCACCGGACTCCGCTTCCCGCTCGGCGGGCTCGCGCATGCGCAGCACCATCGACGGGTGGATGGTTCCCACCACCGCTCCCGACCAGCTTCCCACCCTCGCCCGCAGCCGGCGGTCCGCTGGGTCGTCACCCAGTAGGTCGGTCCCATCAGCGCCTGGCCACCACCTCCGCCCGGCTCGGCGTGGCATGCATCCGCCTCGGGCCTCGGGGCGCCCACTTGAAGTGCTTCACGGCACTGGTGACCTACGGCTCCTCGCGTGCCAGGCCGCTGATCTCCAACGCCCGGTCGAGCAGCTCGCCCGCCAGTCCGACGAACAGGCGCCCCTCATGGTCCTCCGCCCTCCCCAGGGACGGTCTGGGTGGCGTGGCCGAACAGCGGGCAACGGGTCGAGCGGGGAAGCTTCGAAGCGCAGCTCGGCCAGCGTCGTCATGCCGGGGACCTACCCGCCGGCCGGTACCGTGGTCCGGTGCCTGCCACCGAGGACCTGCGGCGGGAGGCCGGGCGGCGGCGGACGTTCGCCATCATCAGCCACCCGGACGCCGGCAAGACCACGCTCACCGAGAAGTTCCTCCTCTACGCCGGCGCCGTCGTCGAAGCTGGCGCCGTGAAGGCACGCGGCGGGCGGCGGGCGGCCCGGTCGGACTGGATGGAGATCGAGCAGCGACGCGGCATCTCGGTGTCCTCGACGGTGCTGCAGTTCACCTACCGGGACCACGTCGTGAACCTGCTGGACACACCGGGGCACCGGGACTTCTCCGAGGACACCTACCGCGTGCTGGCTGCCGCCGACGCCGCCGTCATGGTCCTCGACGCCGCCAAGGGCGTCGAGGACCAGACCCGCAAGCTCTTCGAGGTCTGCCGGGCCCGCAACCTCCCGGTGCTCACCTTCTTGAACAAGCTGGACCGACCGGGACACGATCCGCTGGAGCTGCTCGACGAGATCGAGGAGCAGATCGGCCTGGCGCCTGCGCCCCTGACGTGGCCGGTCGGCGTGCCTGGAGACTTCCGGGGAGTCGTCGACCGCCGGGACGCCACGCTGGTGCGCTACGGGCGGAGCGCCCGGGGGGCCGGAGAGGCGAGCGAGGAGCGACTGTCGGCGGCGGAGGCGGCGGCGGCGTTGGGGAAGCTGTGGGACGCTGCGCTGGAGGGCTGCGCCCTGCTCGACGAGGTCGGGGCCCGCTACGACGAGAAGCGGTTCCTCGCCGGCGAGTCCAGCCCCCTGTTCGTCGGCTCGGCCCTCACGAACTTCGGCGTGCGCCACCTTCTCGACGCCGTCGTCGACCTGGCGCCCGCCCCGGCGCCGGCGCTCGACGCCGAGGGCGCGCATCGGCCGCTGGAAGCGCCCTTCGGCGGGTTCGTCTTCAAGGTCCAGGCCAACATGAACCCGTCGCATCGTGACCACGTGGCGTTCGTGCGTGTCTGCTCGGGGCACTTCGAGCGCGGCATGGTCCTAACCCATGGCCCGAGTGGTAGGCCGTTCGCGACGAGGTACGCCACCTCGCTGTTCGGCGCGGACCGCATCACTGTGGACGACGCCTGGCCCGGTGACATCGTCGGCCTGGTCAACGCGAGCGGGCTCCGCGTGGGAGACAGCCTCTACCAGGGGACCCCCGTCGCCTTTCCTCCGATCCCGACGTTCGCACCCGAGCTCGTCGCGAGCGCCCACCCCCGTGACCTGTCGCGGACCAAGCAGTTCCGCCGGGGTCTCGACCAGCTGGAGCTGGAAGGTGTCGTGCAGGTCCTGCACCACCTCGATGGTGACCCCACCCCGGTTCTCGCCGCCGTCGGGCAGATGCAGTTCGAGGTGTTCGCCCACCGGATGGAGCACGAGCTCGGTGCCGCCGTGGACCTCGGCGTACCCCAGGTTCGCACCGTGCGCCGGACCGACGCCGGGACGGTGCCGAAGCTGCAGGAGGCGGGCGGCGTCGAGCTACTCGAGCGGCGCGACGGCACGCTGCTCGCCGTGTTCGCCAGCCCCTACTGGCTGGGACGCCTCGAGAGTGACCACCCTGACTGGACTTTGGAGCCGCTCGTCACCTCGTGTTCGTGATTGTCGGGATTGCCCATTTCCTGCACCCGCTCTTCCGCCACGCTCCGGTGACTTCTATGCTCCACAGCGGAAGGGAGTGGTGGAATGCGTGACGCGTCGGACCGCATGAAGACGCGCTGCTCGGCAAGCGCAGCGACGTGTCCGACGCGCACGACCGCTACGCCAACATCGAGGTGGCGTACCTGCTGCAGCGACTCGAGCGGTACGAAGGGGTAGCCGTCATGGCGACCAACCTGGTGCGCAACATCGACGAGGCGTTCCTCCGGCGACTGCACGTCGTCGTCGAGTTCCCGGTTCCCGAGGCGCCCGAGCGGCGCCGGATCTGGGCGCGTTCGCTCCCACCGGCAGCACCGCTCGGCGACGATGTCGACATCGACTTCCTCGCCCAAGAGGTGGAGGTGACGGGCGGGACCATCCGCAACGCCGCCTTGGGCGCCGCCTTCCTCGCTGCTGAGGCGGCGACGCCGATCACCATGGCGCTCATCGTCGCCGCCCTGCGGCGGGAGCTGCAGAAGATGGGGCCTCAACGAGCGGGTTTCGGCTAAGGCGTTCACGGTCGGGCGGGACATCTTCTTCCACGGCCCAGCGCCCGACCCCACCACCTCCGGTGGCCAGGAGTTGCTGGCCCACGAGCTCACCCACACGATCCAGCAGGACGGGTAGGGCGCGGGCGCCGACACGGGGCGGCGCCGACCACTGCGGGCGGTGGCGACTGGGGAGGGGTAACGGAACTTCGGAAGGTTGTTGTCGTCCAGCGACAACGCCCTTCCAAAGTTCGCCGGGAGTGGGCGAGGGAGGCAACGACGGGGGCCGGCGCCGACCACGCTGAGCGGCCGACCATTGCCCAGCCCCCCAACCCCCAGCCCCCCAACCACGCCCAGCCCCCCAACCACGCCCAGCCCCCCAACCACGATCGCATGCATCGCCGCCGTCAATCGCCCACCGGGCAGGGACCCGCCGTTGCCGTCTGCCAACCGTGCCGGGCCGCCCGGGCAGCGAACGGAGGTAGCCCGGCTAGGCTAGCTTGCGGTATGACGACCCAGGCTCCCCCCGTCTACCGTTTCGCCCGCCGGCGCACCGGTGCCGGCGACGCGGTGAGCGCCATCCTTGCCCTGGCCGACCCCGGCTCTACGATCACCTTCTCCGGCGGCTTCCCCGACCCCGAGACGTTCCCGACCGAGGTCCTCGCCGGCCTCCTGCCCGACGCCGTCGGGGCCGCCGCCGGCGTCGCCCTCCAGTACACGGCCACGGAGGGGATGGCCAGCACCCGCCAGGCGTTGCGGCGCTGGCTGCTCGGTACCCAGGGCGCCGAGCCGGCCGACGACGAGCTCATGGTGACCAGCGGGGGCACCGAGGCGCTATCGCTGATCGCCCGCAGCCTCGTCGACCCCGGCGACCGGGTGCTGGTGGAGAGCCCCACCTACCTGGGCGCCATCACCGCCTTCAGCGGTTTCGAGGCCCAGGTGGAGGCGGTCGCCACCGACGACGAGGGCATCGACCCGGACGCCCTGCTCGCCGCCCTCCGCCACGGACCGACGCCCAAGGCCCTCTACGTCATCCCGGACTTCCAGAACCCGACGGGGCGCTGGACCACGACCGCCCGCCGCCAGGCGGTCGTCGACGCCTGCCGCCGCTACGGGGTGCCGGTGATCGAGGACGTCGCCTACCGGGAGCTCGCCTTCGAGCCCGAGCAGCGCCCGAGCCTGTGGGCGCTCGCCCCGGACGTGGTCGTCCAGGTCGGCACGTTCTCGAAGATCTTCTTCCCCGGGGTCCGCCTGGGCTGGGCGGCGGGCGCCGCCGAGCTCGTCCTGGCCATGGTCGAGGCCAAGCAGAACTCCGACCAGTGCGCCGGCGGCCTCGGCCAGTGGCTGGTCGAGCGCTACCTGGCCGGTGACCACCTCGAGGCGCGGCTCCGCCCAGCCCGCGCCCTGTACGCCCGACGTGCCGCCGCTCTCGACTCCGCCCTTGCCCGCCACCTGCCCGCGGGCTGCACCTGGACCCACCCGCAGGGCGGGTTCTTCTGCTGGGTGAGCGCCCCCGCCGGCGTCGACACCGTCGCCCTCGTGCCCCGGGCGAGGGAGCGGGGCGTGGCATATGTGCCGGGCGCGCCGTTCTTCCCCGACCGGGCCGAGTCCCGGTACCTGCGGCTTTCCTACAGCCGCGCCAGCGCCGAACAGATCGACGAGGGTGTCCGCCGCCTCGGCGGCCTGCTCGCCGGCGCCATCGAGGGGGCCCGATGACCACCCGCCTGCACTTCTCGCTCGACGGTGCCGGCGAGCCCACCGCCGCCGGGCGCTTCGTCGACGTGGACGCCATCGAGCAGGTCGTGATCGTGCTCGACGGCAAGCTCGACGTGGACCCATGGGTGCCGCACGGCGCCCGGACCCGGGATGTGCCGTGCCTGGAGGTCGACGTGTTCAACCCGCCTCGCGAGAGCTCCTCGATCACGCGCGCACCCAGCGTCTGGCGAAAGACGCCCCCCTCACCGACCCGACCGACGCTGCCCGCTGATGCAGCTGGGGCTGCACGGGCGCCGCGCGCTGGTCAGGGGCAGCAACAAGGAGATCGGGTACGCGATCTTCGGGGAGCTGCTCTCCGAGGACGGCGCCGTCGTGCTCTGCGCCCGTAACGCCGGGGAGGTCGATGCAGCAGCCGAGCAGCTCGGCGAGCTGGTCACCGGGCGCCTCGCCGCGGGGGAAGTCCCCCTCGGCCGGTTCGGCACCACCGACGAGGTGTCGGGGGTCGTCGCCTTCCTCGCCTCGGATCGGGCGTCGAATGTGACCGGCGCCGTGGTCGGCATAGCCGGGAGCATGGAAAGGTGACCGCCACGGCCATCCCCCGCCATCTGGTCGAACCCCCGGTCCCCGCCGAGCAACGAGCGCGCCTCATGGCCGACCCCGGGTTCGGGCGTGTCTTCACCCCGCACATGGTCACCGCCTCCTACGACCCCGCCGCCGGCTGGCACGGGGCAGACGTGGTTCCCTTCGGCCCGCTGCCGCTGAGCCCTGCCAGCGCCGTGCTGCACTACGGTCAGGCCATCTTCGAGGGCCTGAAGGCATACGCCCAGCCGGACGGCTCGGTGGCGGTGTTCCGGCCGGAGGCCAACGCCGCCCGGTTCACTGCCAGCGCCCGGCGCATGGCCATCCCCGACTTCCCGGAGGAGCTGTTCCTCGCCGCCGTCGACGAGCTCGTCGACGTGGACCGGGACTGGGTGCCCGACGCCGGCGAGTCCAGCCTCTACCTGCGCCCCCTCGCATTTGCCGACGACGAGGCCCTCCCCGTCCGCCCGAGCGAGGGTTACCGCTTCGTGGTGATGGCGTCCCCCGTCGGCAGCTACTTCCCTCGTGGGGTCGCGCCCGTGACCGTGTGGCTGTCGACCGACTTCTCCCGGGCGGCACCCGGTGGCACCGGCGCCGCCAAGTGCCCGGGCAACTACGGCGGCAGCCTGCTCGCCCAGGCGCAGGCGCACGAGCACGGCTGCGACCAGGTCGTGTGGCTGGACCCGGTCGGGCACTCCCTCGTCGAGGAGCTCGGCGGGATGAACATCTTCTTCGTCGAGCGCTCCGGCGACCGTGTCACCCTCGTCACCCCCCCGCTCACCGGCACGCTCCTGCCGGGGGTCGTCCGCGCCTCGCTGCTGACCCTCGCCGGCGACCTCGGCTACGGCGCCGCCGAACAGCCCGTCACCGTCGAGCAATGGGAGGAGGGCTGCCGCTCGGGCCGGATCGCCGAGACGTTCGCCTGCGGCACGGCGGCCGTCGTGACCCCCGTCGGCGAGGTGCGCCACGCCACCGGCGGCTGGAAGGTGGGCGGCGGCAGCGCCGGAGCGATCACACTCGGGCTGCGCCGGGCGCTCCTCGACATCCAGATGGGCCGTGCCCCCGACCGTCACGGCTGGAGGCACACCGTCGCGGCTGGACGCGGCTAGACGATGACGGTGCCAGCGTCGAGGAAGTAGTCGAAGGCGAGCACGACGTTGGAGCGCTCCGCCGCCCAGGCGGCGAACGCCTGGTGGACGGGGTGCTGCTGGTAAGCCCGCAGCGCCGCCTCGTCGGGGAACTCCATGTACAACAGGTACTGGTAGCCGCTGGTGCGCTCCGAGGACAGCGGCCGGCCGAGGCGGAGAGCGGTCATCCCGCCGATCGCCGACGGCCACGACGCCACCTGCCGGAGCAGCTCGGCGTCATCCTCGGTGGGCAGCTCCTCCCCGAACCCGAACAACACGATGTGCTGCAGGCTCACGACCCGCCCTCCAACTCCTTCTCGATGTCGGCGAGCAGACCGCCGGCGAAGCCCTTGGCCGGCATCTCCGCCAGACAGAGGAACGTCTCGGTCCGCTCCACTCCCTCGATCGTCCACACCCGCTCGAACAGCAGCTTTCGCAGGTGGTCGTGGTCTCGCACCCGCACCCTCGCCAACAAGTCTATGGAGCCGGTGACCACGGCGACGCCCTCCACCTCGGGGACGGCGTGCAAGGCGTTGAGGATAGTGGCTCGGTCGGTGCTGGCCGTGACGGCAAGGTACACCCGCGTGCCGTAACCGAGCGCGGCCCAGTCGACATCGACCGTGTACCCACGGATCACCCCGGCCCGCTCCAGCCGGGCGATGCGCTCGCCGATCGCCGGGGGCGACATGCGCAGCTGTCGGGCGAGGGCACGTTGGCTGACGCGCGCGTCCGCCGCCAACAGCTCCAAGAGCCGCAGGTCGACCGGATCGAGCCTGGCTCTGGGAGTCGGCGTCCCGACGGCCTCGAGCGGCGCAGCGAGGGCCGCGATCGGCAAGCGACGGCCTTCGATGACCACTCAGAGTGTTGGGGGCAGGTCTCAGTTGGCCGGCGGCGGCAAACGTTGGAAGGTTGTTGTCGCCCCACGACAACAACCTTCCAAACATTCCCGGGACCCTTCGCCGTCCGCACACCCTCCGCGGTGGCGCCAACTTTGCGTGTCAGGTCGTCGGGGCCGATCGAGCCGGCGGTGTCGTGACAGCACCCGGCTCGGGCATCGAGATCGGTCATCACCGCTCCTCGTCGACGGGGCCGAGCTGGGCATGCAGGTGGCGCAACCAGCGTTGGAGGTAGGAGCCCGGTGGAAGTCGGCTGTCCGGAGGGCCGCCACACGCCGTCTGACCAGCAATTTCGCGGTGGGCGAGGGGGGACTTGAACCCCCACATCCTTTCGGACACAGGAACCTGAATCCTGCGCGTCTGCCAAATTCCGCCACTCGCCCGAGTGGAAGCCGAACCTTAGCCGACAGCCGGCACCCCCCGAACGGCGCGCGGCAGTACCCTGATCGATCGACCATGGGACTGCAGCGGTTCGAGCGACGGTTGGAGCGCCTCGTGGAGGGCGCCTTCGCCCGCGCCTTTCGCAGCGGCCTGCAGCCCGTCGAGATCGGTCGCCGGCTGACACGGGAGATGGACCTGCGACGGACGCTCGCGCCGCGGGGCACGCTCACACCCAACCACTTCGTGGTGACGCTATCGCCTGAGGACGCCGACCGCTTCGCGCCGATCGAGGAGGAGCTCGTCCACGAGCTGGTCAGCGTGGCGCGCGACCACGCCGCCCGGGAGGACTACGTGTTCATAGGGCCGGTCACCCTCACTCTCGAGGTCGACGAGCACCTCCATGAAGGGATGCTGGAGGTGCATGGGGAGATGACCAAGGAGGGCGGCGGGGCCGCTGTCGTCCTCGGGGACGGCCGGCGGGTCGAGCTCGACGGCAATCCCACCACCATCGGCCGCCTCCCCGAGTGCACGGTCGTGCTGGCCGACGGCAACGTCAGCCGCCGCCACGCCGAGATCCGCTCCGCCGCCGGTGGCTGGGTCATCGCCGATCTCGGCAGCACCAACGGCACCCGGCTCAACGGCTTCCCCGTAACAGCGCCCCGGGAGCTCACCTCGGGCGACGAGATCACCGTCGGCAACAGCGTCCTGCGGTTCGAGTCCGCCTGACGCCGAGCGCCAGGCGAAGGCCGACCCTTGTCCTCACCACTTCTCACGTTCCTCAAGTACATCTTCCTCGCCGCCCTGTACCTCTTCTTCCTGCGCGTGCTGCGTGCCGTCTGGATCGAGATGCGCGAGCCCAAGGTCGCGACCGTCGACCCAACCGCCGCCCGGCCAGCCGCCGCGGCCGAGCCCACCGTCCAGCAGGCCCTGCCCGGCCCCGAGCTGTTCGTGGAGCACGGGCCGGACGGATCGACCGAGCGCCGGTTCCCCCTGGCCCGGGAGACCTCCGTCGGGCGGTCACCTGGGTGCGGGGTCGCGTTGCTCGACGACTCCTTCGTGTCTCAAGTCCACGCCCGGGTGTTCCGGCGCGACGGCCTCCTCTGGGTGGAGGACCTCGGCTCGACCAACGGGACCTTCGTCAACGACCTCCGTGTGGACGCACCCGTCGCCCTCCATCCGGGGGACCGCCTGCGGGTGGGCCAGACAACCTTGGAGCTGTCGACGTGACGACGCTGGCCGCCGGATCGGCGACCGACGTGGGTCTGGTCCGGGCGGTGAACCAGGATCACCTGCTCGTCGCATCCCCGCTCTTCGCCGTCGCCGACGGCATGGGTGGGCACGCCGCGGGGGAGGTGGCCTCCGAGACAGCCTTGGAAGCCCTGCGCAAGGCCATCGCCGCCGAGCTGAGCGACGGCAGGCTCACCGTGTCGGGGATGGCTGAAGCCGTGCACGGGGCCAACCGGGCCGTGTGGGACGAGGCGCAGGCCGACCCCCAGCTCCACGGGATGGGGACCACGCTCACGGCCGTCGCCGTCGTGGAGGACGAAGGCCGGGAGCGCCTCGCCGTCGCAAACGTCGGCGACTCCCGCACGTACCGGCTGCGAGAGGGACGGCTGGAACAGCTCACGGTGGACCACAGCCTCGTCGCCGAGCTCGTCGCCGAAGGGCAGATCCGCCCCGACGAGGCCGAGAGCCATCCGCAGCGCCACGTCCTGACCCGGGCCCTCGGCGTCTACCCCGACGTCGAGGTCGACGTGCTGACCGCCGAGATCGAACCGGCCGACCGGTTGCTGCTCTGCAGCGACGGGCTGTCGCGGGAGCTCACCGACGAGCAGATCGCCTCCCTGCTGCGCCGCTTCGCTGACCCGACCGAAGCGGCGCGGGAACTGGTAGCCAACGCCAAGCACAACGGCGGCAACGACAACATCACCGCCGTCGTCGTCGACGTGCTTGCCGGCAACCACGTGAGCCCAGGCGCCGGCGCCGCCGTGAGGGCGGAGCCCATCGCTGCGCCGGCCCCCGTCGGTGCCGGAGGTGCCGGAGGCGCCTCCCGGGTCGCCACGCCGGCGGGCGCAACGGCGGACGACACCCAGGCCGTCGACCTCGCCGCAGTACGGGTGGCCACCGACGCCGTGCCCACCGACGCCGGCCAGGTGGAGGCGCCTGCCGGCGACGTCGGCCGGCGAGCGCGCCAGCGCTCGCAACGGCCCGATCTCGGCCCTCGCAACCGCATCGTCACGCCTCGGGTGGTGCTGTTCTTCCTCCTGATCGTCGCGCTGCTGGGGCTCGCCTACGGGGGCACCGCCTGGTACGCCCGGTCCTCCTACTTCGTCGGCGTCCACGGCGGCCGGCTCACCATCTACCAGGGCCGGCCCGGCGGGGTCCTTTGGTGGAACCCGACGATCACCGAGGTCACCGGCGTGACGACCGGTCAGGTGGAGTCGTTGTACCTGCCCAGCCTCCGGAAGGGCGTGCAGGAGAGCAGCCTCGGCGCGGCCCGGGCCTATGTCGCCAACCTGCGCAGGCGGGCCCTCGACGCCGGCATCGGAACGAGCTTCTCGACCGTGCCGTCGGGCGCGCCTGCCCGGGGCGGCCTCGGGGAAGGGTTGCTGCTGTGACCGCCATCGGCAACGCCCCGCCGGCCGCTGCCGAGGGACCGGCGGCCCTCGCCGGGCGTCGCCCTGCACGCCGTCGGACCGAGCTGGGATTGATCATCCTCGCCGCCGTGATCGTCGGCGGCCTGTACGCCTTGACGGGTGAGGGCAAAGCCGGCTCGCTGCCAGCGAACATCGGCCCTTTCCTCGGTGTGATCTTCGCGCTGCTCCTCGTGGGACACGTGGCCATGCGGTTCCTCGCCCCTGAAGCCGACCCTGTCCTGCTGCCAGTGGCCGGGCTGCTCAACGGGATCGGCTACACGTTCATCGCTCGGCTCTCCAACGCCGAGGCGTCCGCCCAGGCGCTGTGGTCGACGATCGGCATGGCGGCCTTCGTCGTCACCCTGCTCCTCGTCCGGCGTGCCCGTGACCTGGCGCGGTACCGCTACACCTGGGGCGCCGTCGGCATCGGCCTGCTGCTGCTGCCCCTCGTCCCTTACATCGGCGAGAACATCAACGGGGCGCGGCTGTGGATCCACATCGGGTCCCACGAGTTCCAGCCGGGCGAGATGGCGAAGCTTGCCCTCGCCATCTTCTTCGCCGCCGCCATGGTCGAGCGCAGCGAGCAGCTCTCCCGGGGGACCCGCCGTCTCGGTCGCATGCTCGTGATCGACCCCCGCTACCTGGCCCCCGTCGTCGGTGCGTGGGGCCTGTCCATGGTGATCTTCGTCGCCGAGAACGACGTCGGCTCCTCATTCCTGTTCTTCGCCATGTTCCTCGGGATGCTGTGGGTCGCTACCAACCGCACCTCCTACCTCGCTGTGGGACTCGGACTGTTCGGCGCAGGCGGCGCCCTCGCCATGAAGCTCATCGGGCACGCCCGCGCCCGGGTGCAGGGCTGGCTGCACCCCTTCGCCCACGCCACCACCTCGGGGTACCAGATCGTGCAAGGCCTGTTCGCCATCGCCAACGGGGGCCTGTTCGGCACCGGCCCGGGGCAGTCCAACGCAGCCAGCATCCTCTACGCCACGAGCGACATGATCTTCGCCGTCGTCGCCGAGGAGCTCGGCCTTGCCGGCGTCACCGCCCTGCTCGCCGGCTACCTGATCATCGTCGGCACCGGCCTTCGCATCGCGATCCGGCTGCAGGACGACTTCGAGAAGCTCCTGGCCACCGGCCTGTCGCTCATCATCGGAATCCAGACGTTCGTGATCGTCGGCGGCGTCACCCGGCTGATCCCCCTCACCGGCATAACACTGCCGTTCGTCGCCTACGGCGGCTCGTCGTTGATCTCCAACTACATCCTGCTCGCCCTGCTGTTGCGGATCAGCGACACAGCCAACCGCCCGACGCACCTCGTCCCCAGCCTCGACGGAGCGACAGCGTGAACCGCCAGATCAGATTGCTCGGCCTCGGGATCATGGTGCTGTTCGTCGCCCTGTTCGTCAACCTCAACTACCTGCAGTTGGTCCACGCCAAAGCCCTCGACAACAACCCGTTCAACGGCGCCCGTGTGGTGAACGAGTACGACCAGCCGCGGGGAGCGATCATCTCCGCCGACGGGGTGACCCTCGCCGAGTCCGTGCCGGCGCCCAAGGGCAGCGCCTTCAAGTACGAGCGCCTGTACCCGACCGGGTCGCTGTTCGGCGACATCACGGGCTACTACTCGTTCGTCTACGGTTCGACCGGCGTCGAGAGCACCTACAACGACATCCTCACCGGCGCGACCAACAAGTCGGGGTTCCCCACCAACTTGACGAGCCTGCGACAGCTCCTCACCGAACGCACCGCCGCCCAGAACGTCACCCTCACCGTCTCCGCCAAGATGCAGCGTCTCGCCCGCAGCGAGCTGGCCGGGCGGACGGGTTCGGTCGTCGCCCTCGATCCCTCCACCGGCGCCATCCTCGCCATGTACTCCAACCCCTCTTACAACCCCCAGCTGCTGTCGCAGCTGTCCACCGCCAAGGAAGAGCTGTGGTGGAAGCGCTTGTTGAACAACCCCGCCAACCCCCTTCTCGCCGGCTCGTTCCGCAACCGCTGGTTCCCGGGATCGAGCTTCAAGGTGATCACCGCCTCGGCGGTCTACGACCACAAGCCGGCCCTGGCGAACCAGAGGGTGCCCGACCTGGCGGCCCTCCCGCTACCAGAGAGCACGGCGCAGCTGCACAACTACGCCGGCGCGATCTGCGGCGGTCGGATCCTGCAGCTGTTCACCGTGTCGTGCGACACCGGCTTCGGCAAGATCGGGCTCGAGCTCGGGGCCAAGAACCTCTATGACGAGGCGCGGGCGTTCGGGTTCGACGCCGTACCGCCCATCGACCTGCCTGACCCCGCCGTGTCGAACTTCCCGGCCCCGGCGACGTTCCGCCAGAACCTCCCGACGCTCGCCTACTCCGCCCTCGGCCAGGAGGACGTTTCCGCATCCCCGCTCGAGATGGCGATGGCCGCCGGAGCCATCGCCGATCGCGGGACGATCATGGCGCCGCACGTCCTTCGGTACGTGACCAACTCCCAGGGCACGATCGTGAGCCACTACCAGGACCACGTGTGGAGGCACGCCACGAGCCCGGCAACCGCCAAGAAGCTCACGGTCCTCATGGAGTCGGTGGTCAACAGCCCGGGCGGCACCGCCACCATCGCTGCCATACCCGGGGTGGAGGTGGCCGGCAAGACCGGCACGGCCCAGACCGGCACGGTCCCGGCCCGCACGGACGACTGGTTCGTGGCCTTCGCCCCGGCCGCCCACCCCACGATCGCCGTGGCGGTCGTGCTGCCCGACCAGCCAACGGGCATCCAGTTCCAGGGGGGCACCCTCGCCGCGCCGATCGCCAAGGCCATGATCCAGGCCTGGTTGGCGGCCCACCCGGTCAAGAACCCGGGCGCGGTCGTGACGGCCAACACCGGGTCGAGCACAGGCGGCTCGACGCCGCCACCCACCACGTCGACGACCACGACGTCCACGACCACGACGTCCACGACGACCACCACGTCCACGACGACCACCGGCGCCACGACGACCACGGCTCCGCACGCCACAACCGTGGCCCCCGCGACCACCGTGGCGACCACGAGGCCCACGACGACCGCCGGCGCCCCGCCGACCACGGTGCTGCCCGTCACCACGGTACCGACCACGACTGCGAGGGCCACCCCGCCCCCGAGCAGCGGCGGCACCTCCGGCACCGGGAAGAAGCCATGACCGACGCTCCCACGGGCGGTCCGCTCTTCGGCGATCGCTACCAGCCGATCCGCCACGTCGCCCGGGGCGGCATGGCCCAGGTGTACCTCGCCCAGGACACGCTGCTCGACCGGCCGGTGGCGCTGAAGGTGTTGTTCCCCGAACTGTCGGTGGACGAGTCGTTCGTGCAGCGCTTCCGCCGGGAGGCCCGGGCCGCCGCCAACCTCACCCACCCCAACATCGTGTCCATCTACGACTGGGGCCAGGGCGACCACACCTACTTCATCGTGATGGAGTACGTCGACGGCGAGACGCTGTCCGCCCGGATCAGGCGGGGCCCGCTCGACCCCGACCAGGCGGCCATCGTCGCCATAGCCACCGCTGGCGCCCTCTCGTTCGCCCACAAGCGCCAGGTGATCCACCGGGACGTGAAGCCCGGCAACGTGCTGATCGACCGTTCGGGGCAGGTCAAGGTGGCCGACTTCGGCATCGCCCGGGCGGTCGGCACCGCCGAGGACCTGACCCAGGCGGGCGCCGTGATGGGCACCGCCACCTATTTCTCCCCCGAACAGGCCCAAGGCCAGGCTGTCGACGCCCGCAGCGACGTGTACTCGCTAGGTGTCGTGCTCTACGAGATGGCCGCCGGTCGCCCGCCGTTCCAGGCCGACAGCCCGGTCGCGATCGCCTACAAGCACGTCCGCGAGGAGCCCGCCGGCCTGCGCTCGGTCAACCCCGCCGTGCCGGGGGCGTACGCCGCCATCGTCGGCAAGGCGATGGCCAAGGACCCGGCCGACCGCTACCAGACCGCCGACGAGCTACGCCAGGACCTGGAGCGCTTCCGGGCCGGCCAGCCGCTGGTGGGCGCCGCCGCCCTGCTCGCCGGTGGGGCTGCCGGTGGGGCTGCCGGTGGGGCTGCCGGTAGGGCCGCCGACGAGGCCACGGTCGTGGCCGCCGACGAGGCCACGGTCGTGGCCGGCGCCGAACCCACGGTCATGACGCCCGGCATCGAGGCCACCGGCGTGCTCGGGGCCGGTGCACTCGCTGCCGGCGCCTTGACGGCGGTGGGCGCCGCCTCCACGACGCGGGTCCAGCGCCCGGTGGGCAACCCGACCGGCGACGGCCCCCACACGACCGTCGAACGTGAGGTCGGCCGCCGGCCCCCGGTCCCGCCCCACCGCACGCGCTGGGGGCTGTGGGCGCTGCTCATAGCCGCGGTCGTCCTGGCCCTGCCGGCGCTCGCATACTTCATCGGCCGGAACCTGGGCGCCTTCGACACCGCCCGCGTCGTGGCCATCCCCAACGTCGCCGGCGACTCGCAGTCGGTCGCCAAGGCCCGACTCGGCAAGGCCGGTTTCCACCACGTCAGCGACAGCATCGTCACGAGCACCACCGTGAAGCCGGGGAAGGTCGTCGGGACCAAGCCTCCCGCCGGAGCGCGCCTGTCGACGGCCCGCACCGTCGTGCTCGCGGTGAGTGGCGGACCCGGAACCGTCAAGATGCCCAACGTGGCCAACGAAGCGCAGCGGCTGGCGGTCACCCAGTTGCACTCCGACGGGCTCAAGGTCTCCGAGACGCTCGAGCCCTCCTCGTCGGTGCACACCGGATACGTGATCCGCACCAGCCCGCCGGCAGGGATCAGCGTGGCCAGGGGCATTCCCGTCCAGCTCGTGGTCTCGTCGGGACCGAAGCTGGTCCCCGTGCCGAGCGTGACGGGCAAGAGCCCGGTCGCCGCCGCCTTCGAGCTCGGGGCCAAGGGCTTCAGCGTGAACCCCAACCAGATCACCGAGCCCTCATCGAGCATCCCCGCCGGCGAGGTCACCCGCACGTCGCCGCCGGCGGGGGCCGACGAGAAGCCCGGGACGCCCGTCACGATCTACGTTTCGAGTGGTCCCGCCAAAGCGACGGTCCCGGACGTCATGAACGACACGGAGTCCCAGGCGGCGGCGGCCATCCGCGCCGCCGGGCTGGTACCGCAGTTCACACTGGTCGCCGTGAGCAACCCGGCCCAAGACGGCCTGGTCATCAGCACCAACCCGCCGGCCAACGCCGCCGTCCGGCCGGGCTCACCCGTCACGGTGGGCATCGGCTCCTACACGGCTCCGTCCAGCACGACCACGACACCGTCCACCACGACCACGACGCCGACATCCACCACGACCACGGCAACGTCGGGCACGAGTGGTACCAGCGGCAACAGCTGAGCGCCCCCTCCGGGGATGCCGCCTGGCGGAGAGCCTCAGGTGGGGATGGCTGGGATGGCGGCGAGAGGGATGGCGGCGAGGGCCTCGGGCGCCCCGCAGGCCACCAGCCAGTTGGCGAGGAGCCGGTGGCCGGCCTCGGTGAGGATCGACTCGGGGTGGAACTGGACGCCCTCGACCACCGCCTCCCGGTGCCGCAGTCCCATCACCGTGCCGTCCTCTGAGCGGGCGGTCACCTCCAGGACGGGCGGCAGGTCCTCCTCCTCGACGACCAGCGAGTGATATCGGGTCGCGACGAGCGGCTGCGGCAGCCCGGCGAACACCCCCCGCCCGTCGTGGCTGATCGTCGAGGTCTTGCCGTGCATGACCGGCGCCCGGGCGACCCGGCCACCCCAGACATGGCCTATAACCTGGTGCCCGAGGCAGACCCCGAGGATCGGCGCCCGCCCGGCCCACGCCGCCACGAGCTCAGCGCTGACACCGGCATCCTCCGGCCGGCCCGGGCCGGGGGAGATGAGGATGCCGTCCGGGGCGAGAGCCTCGACGCCGGGGAGGTCGACAGCGTCGTGGCGGTGGACAACGACCTCGGCGCCGAGCTGCCCGAGGTACTGGACAAGGTTGTAGACGAAGGAGTCGTAGTTGTCGACGACGAGGATCCGGGCCACCGGTCGCACGGTAGCGGGCCGGCTCCTCCATGACCTGCCGGCGCCGACCCGCCACCCCCCGCCCTCCGGTATCCTCCCTGGTCATGGCGCGCCGCACGAAGGAGACCGGGAGGGTCACCCCCAAGGGCGCTCCCAAGGGGGGCGCCCGCCCCGCCAGCGCCACGACGACCTCCGGCCGCTACACGGCCCCGATCCCCGACGAGCTCCGGTCGAGCCCGTGGTGGGTCCCGGCCATGGTGGTCGGGTTCATGGCCGCGGGGGTGCTCATGATCGTCCTCAACTACATCTCGCTGCTGCCCGCCAGCCCCACCAACTGGTACCTGCTCGGCGGGCTCGGGGGCATCATCGCCGGCTTCATCGTCGCGACCCGCTGGCACTGACCCTTCCCCGACCGCTGTTCCAGCCCACCGGCCGGTGAACGCCGAGTTACATCGGTGCAATCCTCCCCAGCTTTGTCCACAGGCTGGGGAAAGCGGCGGAGGGCTGCTGTCCGCAGCTCCGATCAGCCGAGCCGCTCGATGACGGTGGCGTTGGCCAGCCCGCCACCTTCGCACATGGTGAGCAAGCCCCAGCGCCCGCCGCTGCGCTCCAGCTCGTTGACGAGCGTCGCCGCCAGCTTGGTCCCCGACGCACCGAGGGGGTGGCCGAGGGCGATCGCCCCGCCGTTGACGTTCACCTTGGCCATGTCGGGGTGGTGCTCCTTCTCCCATGCCAGCACCACGGAGGCGAACGCCTCGTTGATCTCGACGACGTCCATGTCCTCGAGCGAGAGCTTGGCCCGCTCGAGCACGCGGGTCGTGGCGGGAATGGGCCCGGTCAACATGGCGACGGGATCGACGCCGGCCAGGGCGAAGGCGTGGAAGCGTGCACGGGCGGTCAGCCCGAGGGCGGCGGCTTTTTCCTCGCTCATCACCAACACCGCCGAGGCACCGTCGGTGATCTGCGACGAGTTGCCCGCCGTCACCTTCCCTTCGGGCTTGAACGCCGGCTTCAGCGACGCCAGCGCCTCCGCCGTCGTACCCGGGCGGATGCCGTCGTCGCTGCTCACCACCTCGCCGGTCTCGATGACCCTGCCGGTCTCCCTGTCGTCGAGCCGTGCCGCCACCGGCACGATCTCTCGCTGGAAGCGTCCCTCGGCGGTGGCCCGGGCGGCCCGCTGCTGGCTCCGGGCCGCGTAGGCGTCGAGGTCCTCCCGGGACAGGCCCCACCGGTCGGCGACCATCTCCGCCGAGATGCCCTGCGGGACGAGCCCACCGGCCGCCTCGTACCGCTTGCTGACGAGCGGCCCGAACGGCACCCCCACGTTCGGCACCGCCACGCTCGCCCCCATGGGCACCCGGCTCATGACCTCCACACCGGCGGCGACGGCGACGTCGTAGGCGCCGGCCATGACCCCTTGGGCTGCGAAGTGCAGCGCCTGCTGCGACGAGCCGCACTGGCGGTCCACGGTGGTCGCCGGGACCGACTCGGGGAAAGACGCCGCCAACACCGCGTTGCGTCCGATGTTCAGCGATTGTGCCCCCACCTGCATCACGCAGCCCATGATGACGTCGTCGATCAATGCCGGATCGAGGTCGTTGCGCTCGACCAGCGCCCTGAGCGTCTCCGCCGCCAGGTCGGCTGGGTGCCAGCCCGACAGCCGTCCGTTGCGCTTGCCGCCGGCGGTCCGCACGGCGTCGACGATGACCGCTGTAGCCATGGCCTCAGACTAGGGCACCGTGAAACCTTACCAGGAAGGTCGACATGCTCGCCCGCCGGGTAGTGTGAGAGGGAACCAGGAGGAGGAGAAGACATGGCATTGCAGCTGGGAGACGAAGCCCCGGACTTCACCGCCGAGACCACGGAGGGGACCATCCACTTCCACGAGTGGCTCGGCGACGGTTGGGGCGTACTGTTCAGCCACCCCAAGGACTTCACGCCGGTCTGCACCACCGAGCTGGGCGCGACCGCCAAGCTCGGGGAGGAGTTCGCGAAGCGCAACGCGAAGGTGATCGCGATCAGCGTCGACGACGTCGAGAGCCACAAGGGCTGGATCCCCGACATCAACGAGACCCAGGGCACCGAGGTCAACTTCCCGATCATCGCCGACCCGGTACGGACGGTCGCCAACCTCTACGGCATGATCCACCCCAACGCGTCGGACTCGATGACCGTGCGCTCGGTGTTCTGGATCGGATCCGACAAGAAGATCAAGGCCATGCTGGCGTATCCACCGAGCACGGGCCGCAACTTCCAGGAGATCCTTCGGGTCCTGGACTCCATCCAGCTGACCTCGAAGTTCTCCGTCTCGACGCCGGCGGACTGGAACCAGGGCGAGGACGTCATCATCGCCCCGGCCATCGACGACGAGGCAGCCAAGGAGAAGTTCCCGAAGGGCTGGGACACCAAGCGCCCCTACCTCCGGCTCACACCGCAACCCGACCGCTGATCACGGCACCGTCACCGCCTACCGGCGCCCCGGGTTCCCCACCCGGGGCGCCGCCGCGCCGGCGTCCCCGGCGTCAGCGCAGCAGGATCGTGAGGACGGCCGTGAGGTTGAACAGGCTGTGGGCGACCATCCCGCCCGCCAACCTCCGGCTGAAGTAGGCGGTGTAGCCGAGCACGACGCCAAGCAACCCGATGGCCACCACGACCGACACGTTGCCGAGCCCGTGGGCGCCCCCGGTGTGGGCCAGGCCGAACAGGATCGCCTGCCCCCAGATCGCCCCCTGCGGACCCAGCCTGGCCGCCAGGGCGGTGCGGATGAGCCCCCGGAAGAACAGCTCCTCCACCACCGGGGCACCCACCGCCACGATGATCGTCACGACGGCGTAGCCGAGCCCGTTGCCCCGCTGGCCGCTCAGGATCTGGGTGTTGCTCCCGGCGAACTTCGTCCCGCTGAACGCCAGCTCGACCAAGTCGGCGACGATCAGCCCCGCGACGGCGGCGCCCAGACCGTAGAGCAGGTCGATGGGCCGGAAGGCGAACCCGAAGTCCCGCCGCAACGAGCGCGTCCCCTCGTGCCGGCTCACGAAGACGACGGCACCGAGCAGGCCGACCCACAGACCCGCCTCGCCGGCGAGCGTCGCCCCGGCGGAGGTGACCTTCGCCCCGCTGAGCAGCACGACGGCGAGGGCGAGCACGCCGCCGAGGACCTCCCCGACGACGAAGCCGAGCACCGCCCACCACATCGCCCGCAGTGGGACGGTCCGCGCCGGCGGCTGTTGCAGTGATGCCCCGCCAGGAGCCAGCTCTGCCGGTGGGTAGCCGCCGCCCGACTGGTCGCCCGTCGCATGATCAGCCGCCGTGGGGGCGCCCCGCGCCGGCCGGCTCGCAGCCCCGCCCGCTCTGCCACCCCACCGTTCCGCTCTTCCCCCGCGCTGGCGCCGGCGGGGCGCGACGCTCGACCAGTACGGGTCGGTGCGTCCCTGAGCCCCCCAGCCCTGAGCACCGGAGGCCATGGCGCCTGGTGCCGGCACAGCGGACCACTCGGGCTCTGCCGGTGGTCCGGGCGTGCTGGCTCCTGGTGCTGCGGGATTGCTCGGCCCCACCGGCGGGCCCCAACCGGGTGCGATGCTGGGTGGTCGCACGGCCGCGCTCCACGCCTCGCCGTCCCACCACCGCTCGCCCCGATGGGGCGCAGCGGGGTCGGGGTACCAGCCCGGCGGCGGGGAGATCGGCAGCACCCCTCGACCGTACCAGCGCTCCTGCGACAGCCGACCCCGGGGTGGCGGCCACCGTTGGTCCGGCGCCCGGTTGGTCCGGCGCTCCGGCGCCCGGTTGGTCCGGCGCTTGGCGCTCCGGCGCAGCGTCCTCTAGGCTGGGCACCCGTGCCAGAGGGCTGGCTGGGCTGGCGCGCTTCTCGGTCGCGCCTGCGTCGGCCGGGCTCCGAGTGCCGGCGCCGAGGAGGCGATGAGTGAAGCGTACATTCCAACCAAACAACCGCAAACGAGCGACGAAGCACGGGTTCCGTCATCGGATGTCGACCCGGGCCGGGCGGGCAGTCCTGAAGGCCCGGCGCCTCAAGGGCCGGGTCCGGCTGTCCGCCTGATCTGGCGCGTCGAGCGCCGGGAGTTGTTCGTCGCGTTGCGAAGCGCCCGCCGAGGCCGCAGCGGTCCCCTCACCGTCGCCCACGTACCGGGCGACCCGGCCGAGCCGCCACGTGTCGCCTTCGCGGTCGGGCGCAAGCTGGGCGGTGCGGTAGCCCGCAACCGGGTCCGGCGCCGCCTTCGGGCACTGGTACGGGACCCTCCCGTCGCGCTCGCACCCGGCGCCTACCTCATAGCTGCCGCCCCCGCCGCCCGGGAGGCGGCCTACGGGCAGCTCGGCCACGACCTCCGAGCGGCGCTGGCCCGGGCGACCGCAGGGAGGGTGGGATCGTGAGCACGGCGCAGCGCGATACCGCCCCACCCGGAGCGGAACCGGCCGTGGTCGAAGACCGCCGGAGGCGAGGTCCCGTCGCCACGCTCATCATCCTGGCCATACGCGCCTATCAGGTGGCCCGCGCCGGTCACCTCTCGCTGTGCCGCTTCACCCCGTCGTGTTCGCAGTACGCCCTCGAGGCGATCGGGCGCCACGGCCCCTGGCGCGGCTCGGCCCTCGCCCTCCGCCGCCTGGGACGTTGTCGCCCCGGCGGCTCGTTCGGGTTCGATCCCGTCCCGGAATGAGAGAACTGTGATCCCCCATCTTTCCGTGGCCGTCGCCAAGGTGTCGACCACCTGCCCCCTGCCGACGAAGGTGTCGGGCCACTCCATCTTCGGGGCGATCGCCCGGCCCATCGCCGACGTGCTGGCGTTCTTCTACTCGCTCGTACCCAACTACGCCTTCGCCATCCTCTGCCTGAGCGTGGTGTGGATGGTCCTCATCGCCCCGCTGACCTTGAAGAGCACGCGGTCGATGCTCGCCATGCAGCGACTGCAACCGCAGATGAAGAAGCTGCAGGCGGAGCACAAGAACGACCGCCAGGCGCTCAACCAGGCGATGATGGACCTGTACAAGCAGGAGGGGACCAGTCCGCTCGGCGGCTGCCTGCCGATGCTGCTCCCCCTGCCGGTCTTCTTCGCCCTCTTCGAGGTCATCGACGGGCTCAGCTACACCTATCTCATCCACGGCACCCGCTGCCCGGATCCCCGTTATCTCTCGCCGAACACGGCGATGTTCCATGCCATCTTCAACGCTGGCGGGCACATCAGTGCCATCGGCATGGACCTGGCGAAGAACGCTCTGAGCGCCCACAGCTCGTTCCTCGCGGCGCTCCCCTACTTCCTGCTCCTGCTGGCCATGATCGGCACCCAGTACCTGCAGAGCGCCCAGATGATGACACGCAACCCCTCTGCGCAAGACAACCCGCAGATGCGGTTCATGAAGTACCTGCCGCTCGTCTTCGGCATCATCTTCATCCGGTTCCCGGCCGGCGTCATCCTCTACTATGCCGCCTCCAGCGTGTGCCGCATCATCCAGCAGACGTTGATGTACCGGTTCGATCCCCAGGTGAAGCGCCTGGCCGCCAAGGACATCCGGGAGGTGGAGACGGAGGTAGAGGAGCTCGAGCACGGTGGGCGGCGCCCCCAGGTCAGGCAAGCCTCCCCAGCACAGGGCGGAGCCGCTCAGAACCCATCGGCGGCCCGGTCCGGCGGCCGGTTCAGGGAGGCCCTGGCTCGGCAGCAGAGGGCGATGGAGGAGCGCCAGCGGGCACCGGCCGACGCCCGCCGGGCGCGCCCGGCCAGGGACCCGCACAGCTCGGCTCCCGGGACCGCGGGAGAGGGAGGCTCGGTGCCGGGCAAGGCTGGCCGGCCCGTGCCCGGCAGCAACGCTCCGGGCGGCGCTGCCGCGAAAGGCACTCCAACCAAGGGTGGTCCGACGGCGCGCGACGGCGCGACCGGCAGCAACCGGGGCGCGGTGACCCAGCCAGGTGGCAAGGGCAGGCAGCCGAGCGACAAGCCTGCCGCGGCGCGGAACCGAGCCCCTGCGGACAACGGCAGCGGCGCCGGACCGACCGGCAGTGGGCGGTCAACGCCACCGACCGGCGCCGGTGACCGCAGTGGATCCCGCACCGGCGCCGGCAGCGGGCGCACGGGTGCGCAGCCACCGAGAGACCGCAAACGGCGAGGCCGGTAAGCATGGAATGGGTCGAGACAACCGGAAGGACCGTAGAAGAGGCCAAAGAGGCTGCGCTCGACGAGTTGGGCGTGGACGAGCAGGACGCCGAGTTCGAGATCCTGGAGCACCCCAAGTTGGGCCTCTTCGGCAGGATCCGCTCCGAGGCACGGGTCCGGGGACGGGTGCGCCCGACCACGCCCAGGGCCAAGGAAGACCGCCGTGACCGGCGCCGGCGCACCCGGCGAACCGGAGAGGGCGCTTCAGCGAGCGCGTCGTCGGCGATGGTGGAAGGTGAAGCGCCAGCACCAAGCCGCTCGCCGACCAACGTTCGGCGCAGCATCGGGGCGGGTGACAGCGCCAGGGAGGGCGACGACACGCGTTCATCCAGTGGACTGGAGCCTGTGGAGGGCCCAGGTGCTGGGATGGATTCCCCGACAGCGCCCAGCACCAGGGGTTCGCAGACCAGCCGGACGCGTCGACGCCCTCGCGGGCGGAGCACCGCCTCCGCTGCCCCCGGCGTGGTGTCATCCCCCGGGGATACCGGCACCCGACGGGTCGGTGCAGAGCGGGGTCCCGCCAGGAGCTCCGCCAGGAGTGCAGGTGTCGACGCTGACCACAACGTGGACCTGGATGAGGGAGACATGCTCATGGATGTCGCATTGCAGGATCAGGCTGATGCCGCCCGAGAGTTCCTGGGCGGCTTGATGCAGCGCTTCGGGCTCGAGACTCGCCTCTCGGCGTCGACCTCCGAGGAGGACGACCGTGTGGATGTACGAATCGACGGAGACAACCTGGGACTTCTCATCGGCCCCAAGGGCTCAACCTTGCTGGCCCTCCAGGACTTGACCCGTGCGTACGTGCAGCACCGCACCAAGGCTCGAAACGGTCGGGTATACGTGGACGTCGCCAGCTATCGGCAGAAGCGTACCCAAGCACTTGCAGCCTTCGTCAGGAAGGTGGCCGCTGACGTGGTTGCCTCCGGACGGCCGGTCGCTCTCGAGCCGATGAGCGCGCCCGATCGCAAGGTCATCCACGACGCCGCTGCTGAGATCCCCGGCATCGCCACCCGCTCCGAAGGTGAGGACGAAAGCCGACACGTAATCATTGGTCCCGCTGAAGCAGTCGAGGGAGACTGACATCGACCTTCCAGGGCGCCAAGTCGCGGGGCCATGATGGCCGAGGCAGCCCTGAGTGCAGTTCTCCGGCGCTCCCGCGCTCTCGGCTTCCTCGGCCCGGGCCCCGTAGACGCCCACCTCCGGCACAGTGCCGCCTTCCTCGACGCCTGGGACACCGTCGAGCCCGCGCCTCCCTCTCGCGTCCTCGACCTCGGCAGCGGCGGCGGACTCCCGAGCCTCGCGCTCCTCACAGCATGGCCCGCGACTCGCTTCGTCCTACTGGAGGCGAGCGGTCGACGCTGCGACTTCCTGGAGGAAGCCCTCCACGAGCTTGCCTGCGACGCTCGGGCCGTTGTTGCACGCGGTCGGGCGGAAGCCCTCGCCAGGACGGAGCTTCGCGGCGGCTTTGCGCTCGTCGTTGCCCGCGGGTTCGGCCCCCCTGCGGTCACCGCTGAGTGTGCTGTCGGATTCCTCGAACTCGGCGGCTATCTGGCAGTTGCCGATCCGCCTGGAGCTGACCCCTCCCGCTGGCCGGTCGAGCCGTTGGCTTCACTCGGACTGGCGCCCGTGGCCCGCGTGGTGCGCCCTGCTTCCGTGACCGTTCTCCGACTGGTCACGTCCTCGCCGGAGTCATGGCCCCGGCGGATTGGGCTGCCAGCGAGGCGCCCGCTATGGAAGCGCTCTTCTACCCCTCATGACAGTCCCGGTTCCGCGTGAAACTCACTTGTCGAGTGTAGACCTAGCGTAGACCGCCCTAGCCCGCCCTAGCCCGCAGTTGTGCGGCAGTTCAGGTTCCACGTGGAACGACCGAGGGGTCCTTGCGCGGCTGATCCTGGAACGGAAAGATGGTGCTGTGCCGGAGGACCACCGCAGCAGCCGGGCCGCCGAGATCTTCCGACAGTTGCGGGCACAGATCGCCCCACAGTCCGGTCCGGATGAAACCCCAGACGACACCGCACCCGCCGCACCCCGTGCCCACCCCCCTCCTGATGCTGAAGGGGTCCCCCCCCACGGCCACACCGTGAAGCCCGGTGACACCCCTCGGGCGTGGACTCCACCACCCCCGCCTCCCGCCAGCTTTGACGAGGTTCAGGCGGCCTCGGCACCAGTACCGCTTCCTGGCGCAGCGCTGCCATTGCCCGAGAGCGAGGTCCGCACCGATCCGGCCCCCTTGCTCCCGACAGCCGACGCCAGCAACGGGCCGGCGCAGTCGTTCGATACCAGGCTGGAAGCCTTCCGGGGAGCGGACGGTCCACAGGGTAGGGATCTTGCCGAACCTGCCTGGCTCGGACCCGAGGCCACCCCGCCATCCGGACCAGATGCCACTGGCACAGCGGGCCTCGAGCTCTCCACAACCTCTGCCGGTCCCGGCGATCGGGTCATCGCCTCCGCGACGTCCGATCCGAGCGGCGTCTCTGAGCAGCCACGCTCCTATGGAACGTCCGAGCCGGATGTCGTCAAGCTGGATGTTGCCGAGGATCGGAGGACTCCGGGACAACCCGGCGACACCGAGCCGTCCTTGCTAGCCAGAAAGGCGCCGTTGCTGACCAGCGATCGCGCCTCGTGTCCCCCGCAGGCCGACGAGGTCGGTGCTGCCTCCGTCAACGCAACTGCTTCAGCTCCGGCCTCATCCGCAGCCGTGACCGCACCTCTTGACCCTCCCGAGACACTGGGTGCCGGCGCCCGCCCCGCTGGTCCATGGAGCGGAGCACGTAGTGCTGTCGGTCTGGCTATACGGCCAGCTCATCCCGGCTCGCTCCACTCCCTGCCGCGACGCTTGGCCGTTGCCAACCAGAAGGGTGGAGTCGGCAAGACGACCACAGCCGTCAATCTGGGTGCCGCGCTCGCGGAGTTGGGCTATCGCGTGCTGGTCGTGGACCTGGACCCTCAGGGTAACGCCACGACCGGTCTCGGGATCAATGCCCGCAGTCTGGAAGCGTCGATCTATGATGTCATTCTCCACGACGTCCCTGTGGAGGACGTCGTAGAAGCGACGACACTGCGCAACTTGTTCGTCGTGCCCGCTACCATCGATCTTGCCGGTGCGGAGATCGAGCTCGTCCCGGCCTTCAGTCGTGAGCTCCGCCTGCGACGTGCCCTTGACGCCGCGGATGGGGACTACGAGTACACGCTCATCGACTGCCCGCCGTCCCTCGGCCTGCTGACGGTAAACGGACTTGCCGCGGCAACAGAGGTCCTGGTGCCGATCCAGTGCGAGTACTACGCCCTGGAAGGGCTGGGGCAGCTCCTCCAAAACGTGGGACTGGTGCAGGCGAACCTCAACGCCGGGCTCGAGGTCACCACCATCGTCCTCACCATGTACGACGCCCGCACCCGTCTCGCCGAACAAGTTGCATCTGATGTGCGAGAACATTTCGGTGACCGCGTCTGTCGCAACATCGTGCCCCGCTCGGTCCGGCTGTCGGAAGCTCCGTCCTTCGGGCAGCCGATCATTCTGTTCGACCCATCCTCCCGGGGCTCCATTGCCTACCGGGAACTGGCCAGGGAGGTGAGCGGTGGCGCGCCGCAGCGGGCTGGGTAAGGGACTCGGGGCGCTGATCCCGAGCGACATGGTCCACCACCGGGAGACGACGCTGATCGAGGTTCCCGTCGCGGCGATCGACCCCAACCCCCACCAACCCCGTACCCACTTCGACGAGGAGGCGCTTGCTGCGCTCTCCGCCTCGATCCGAGAGGTCGGCGTGCTCCAACCGGTCCTCGTGCGCCGGGTCGACGGAGACCGCTACGAGCTGATCGCGGGAGAACGCCGCTGGCGGTCAGCCAAACGGGCCGGCTTGCTCACGATCCCTGCGGTCGTGCGGGAAGCCGACGACATCTCGAGCCTCGAACAGGCACTCATCGAGAACCTGCACCGCGAAGACCTCAACCCGCTGGAAGAAGCTGCCGCCTACCAGCAGTTGCTCGACGACTTCGGGCTGACCCACGAAATGCTCTCGCAGCGGGTTGGCAAGAGCAGGGCAGCCATCAGCAACACCCTCCGCCTGTTCCAGTTGCCGCCGTCGGTGCAGAAGCTGGTGGGCGAGGGACAGGTCACCGCCGGACACGCCCGGGCCTTGCTCGGCACGCCAGATCGATCGTTCCAGGAGGCATTGGCGCGGAGGGTGGTGAGCGAACAGCTGTCGGTCAGGGCCGTCGAGGAGGCGGTGCGGGCCCGCAACGAGTCGGGCGCCATCAGCAAGGAGCCCAGCGGGGCCACCCGAGCCGGCGGAGGTGGCCGGCTGCGCCCGCCAGGAGTGCTGGAGCTGGAGGAGCTGCTGTCCGAGCACCTCGACACCCGTGTCCACGTGGAGGTGGGCGCGTCCCGCGGCAAGGTGGTGGTCGAGTTCGCCACACTCGAGGACCTCGAACGCATCTACCGGGCCATGACCGCCCCACCTTCGGAGGATCGCATTCCCTAGACCTCCACCGCAGCTGGCGGCAAGCCTCGAGGTGCACCTCATCCACACCCTGTGGGCAAAACTGTGGACAGTGACCAAGGCTGCGACCACGACTGGTCGCACCACCGCAGCCCGACCGGCCCCGGGATGCGGTGTCGCTTCCTGACTGCCCGCCCTGTCGTACCTCGCCGCTACGGATCCAAGCGGTCCACGCACCGTGCCACGGCCCGCCTGAGACGCCGCTTTGGATCAGAGGTGAGGGTGCAGCTCCTGGAGGAGTTGGCCCTTGCCCTTGGCACCGACGATGCGGACCTTGGGCTCCCCATCCTTGAACAAGATCATGGTTGGGATGCTCATCACGTCGAAGCGGCGGGCGAGCTCCATGTTGTCGTCGATGTTGATCTTGCCCAGCTTCAGCTTCCCACCCTGCTCCTCGACGATCTCGTCGAGGACGGGGGCGACCATCTTGCACGGCCCGCACCATTCGGCCCAGAAGTCGACCAGCACCGCCTCGCTCGACGCCCCGATGGCCTCGTCGAAGGTCTCATCCGTGAGGGTCACATGGTCATTGGTCACAGCGCTCGCTTCCTCTCAAGCCGGGCCGGTGCAACGCATCGGCGAACTCAACGTGTGAACGTTGCGGCATCCTCAGGCATTCCGCCGGGGGACTGGTGATGGTGTGCTTGGGCCTCGAGCCAACGCTCGGCGTCGATCGCCGCCATACACCCGGAGCCGGCGGCGGTGACCGCCTGTCGATACACATGGTCCTGGACATCTCCGCAGGCAAACACGCCGGGAACGTTGGTGGCGCTCGTCCCTCCGAGCGTGACGATGTAACCGCCGTCGTCGAGGTCCAGCTGGCCTTTGAACAAATCTGAGGTGGGGGCATGGCCGATCGCCACGAACAACCCGGTGACTGCCAGCTGGGGCTCCTCACCGGTAAGGAGGTTGCGCAGATCGACACCCTCCACCTTCGAGGCTCCCCGCACCGCCGTCACTACGGAGTCCCACACGAAGCGGATCTTGGGGTTGGCGAGCGCCCGCTCCTGCATGATCTTGGAAGCTCGAAGCTCGCTCCGGCGGTGGATAACGGTCACGGTCTTGGCGAACTTGGTGAGGAAGATCGCCTCCTCCAGCGCAGAGTCGCCGCCGCCGACTACGGCGATGTCATGGCCGCGAAAGAAGAAGCCGTCGCAAGTGGCGCATGTCGACACGCCGTAGCCGAGCAGCTCGCGCTCACCCTCGACCCCGAGCATCAGTGAGCGGGCCCCGGTCGAGATGATCAATGCACGCGCCCGGTGCTCGACCTCCCCACCGGTCATGGGATCAGTCGCCCAGACGCCGAAAGGCCGCTCGCTGAGGTCGACACGCGTCGCCCGGGCTGTCAGGAGCTCAGCGCCGAAGCGCAAAGCTTGCGCCCGCATGCCACCCATGAGCTCGGGGCCCATGATCCCGTCCACGAACCCGGGGAAGTTCTCGACCTCCGTTGTCAGCATCAGCTGGCCACCCGGTTGGTCGCTGGTCGACGAAGGCTCGCCTTCGATCACCAGCGGCGCCAGGGTGGCTCGGCCGGTGTAGATGGCAGCCGTCAGGCCAGCCGGACCCGACCCGACGATGATGACGTCGCGGACCCCGTCGTTGCGACCTTCGGCCATGCTGCCTCCTACTTCTGGCGCACCGTGCGCTTGGACCAGAAGAACGCTCCGATGACCAGGAATATTGCACCGAGGACCGCGTAGGTACCCCAGACGCGCGCGGAGTAGGGCTCGATGGGCAGGTAGACCTCGAGCAGGCGGGTGAGGGCGATGATCCCGAAGACCAGAGCGACGATCCCGAGCGTGCCTGCCACCAGCCCGAAGACGAGACCTCGGACGACTCTGGTGATCGGAACCGTCGTCCTGTCACGAACCGCGCCGACGACAGTCTCGATCTTGTCGGCGATGTCGACGGTCCAGTCGTGGGCCGACCCCGCAACGGACCGCCGCCCGCCGGGCCCGCCGGAGGGAAGGCCGACGCTCGACTTCGAGCCGCTGCCAGCAGCGCCCGCCGCGGCGGCCATCTCCGCTGTTGGGGCTCCCGGCGTGCTCGAACCCTGCTCGGACATGAACGTGAGCCTAACCAGCACCCGCCCAGCCACGCCTCTCGGTGCAACCGGGCCGGTCGGCCCGGTTGCCGCCGGCACCATCGGCGGGGCAAACGTCGACATCCGGAGAGCACGCTCGTTCCCCGGTGGTCAGATCCCGGTCGCACCAGATCCCTCCGTCGCACCAAAGCCCCGGTCACGCTGAGTGGTCGCCTTGGGGGGTTGTCCATCAGAGGCGCTGAACATTGGAGGCCTGTTGTCGTCCAGCGACAATGAGCTTCCAAAGGTCATGGGCGGGCTGGGCCCGGCGAGCACTCCCCGTGGCGCCGCCGGCCGCGACACCCAAACCCGCCGGCCGCGACACCCACAGCCCCGGCAGCGGCGGGCAAGCCGGGGAAGGCGTGCGCTCAGTGAGCGCCGAAGACGTGCAGCTCGGCCACGTTCGCCCTGCCGGCGGGACCGAGGTCGGTGAGCCAGAGCAACACCCAGTCACCCCGGCGCCCGGCGAGACCGAACGTCGCCGTGCCATTGATGTCCACCTTCGTGGCCGTCGGCCGCCCCCATGCTGCGAGAGGCGAGCCGGAGGCGACGGCATGGTTGGTCACGTACGTCCGCGCTGCCCATCCCTGCGTGGACGACAGCACCGTCAACCGGGTCAGCCCGACCGAGCGATCCAACCGGATGGCGAGTCCCTCTCCGTTGTAGAGGTCGCCGAAGTGCGACTTGTCCGGCCCCTGGTACTGGTCCGTCCACCAGCTCGTCGCCGGGTTCCCGTCGAAGGCGTAGACGGTTCCGGCCGGATCGTCGGGGCTGTGCCCGGTGACGTCGAGGTAAACGCTGACCGCCCGGATGCCGACCGGCTGGCCCAGGCCGCTGGATGCTGCCGGCCGCCCAATGCGTCCGGGGACGCCGGCCAGGAGCGCGCCGCCGACAGCGACGGCCGCCACGACCACACCGGCGACGGTGAGGCCGGCTCCCCGGTTGCGCCGGCGCCGGACCCTGCCCACGGTGGCGCTCCGGTCGGGTGCCGCCCTAGGTGAGAGGCGGGGTTCGCCGGCGGGGGGAGGCACCGGTGGGCGGGGCCGGATGCGCCCCTCGGGGAGGGGCCGGCTGGTCTCACGCGCCAGGCGGCGCTCGCCGTTCTGCGGCCCGGAGGCGGTTCGGCCCCCAGATGGCCCAGCTGCCGATGGTCCAGCTGCGGATGGCCCGGGGACGGTGCGGTCCCCGGGCGACCCCGGGACGGGAGAAGGGGTCATCCGCTCGAGCGCCCGGCGCACCTCGCCGGCGGTCGCCGGCCGGTCGTCGGGGGACTTCGCCAGCAGTCGAGCCACGAGCGCGTCGAGGCCGAGCGGCAGGCCGGGTCGCAGCGAGGTAGCGCGGGGGGGAGTGTCGTGGAGGTGGGCGAGGGCGATCGCCATGTCGGTGCTGCCTTGGAACGGCACCCGGCCGGTGAGCATCTCGAAGAGCACGACGCCGAGCGAGTACAGGTCCGACCGTTGATCGATGTCGTCGCGGCCCTGGACCTGCTCGGGGCTCAGGTACTTGGGCGTGCCGAGCACGGTGCCTGTCTGCGTGAGGTCCGTCCCGATGCCGGCCCGGGCTTTGGCGATCCCGAAGTCGGTGACCTTCACCCGCACGCCGCTGACCTCGTCGTCGCATACGAGGACGTTGGCCGGCTTCACGTCGCGGTGCACGAGGCCGGCGTGGTGGGCGTGGGCGAGGGCGCCGGCGATCTGGGCGGCGATCGCGGTGGCCAGGCCCACGTCGAGGGGGCCGGCGCCGTCGAGCAGCTGGCGGAGGGTCCGGCCAGCAACGAGCTCCATGACGATGTAGGCCGTGCCGGCGTCGAGACCGGTGTCGTAGGTCGCCACTATCCCGGGGGTCGACAGGCGGGCGGCGGTCACCGCCTCCCGGCGGAAGCGTTCGACGAAGGTGGCGTCACCACTCAGATGCGACCGCAGGACCTTGACGGCGACAGCCCGGCCCAACACCTCGTCGCGCCCTTCCCACACCTCTGCCATGCCGCCGCAGGCGATGGGGGAGACCAGCCGGTACCGGCCGGCGAGCAGCCGCCCTGGAGCGGGACCGACCGTGCCCAGCCTCGCCGACGCCTCCAGCGCCCCGTCGCTCACCGGCTTCCCCAAGACGTCGAGCGCGGCGCTCGACGGGGGAGGAAAGCCACGTTTGTGAGGCTAGTTGCGTCGTCGCTCGATCCCATGGCGCCCCGACGGGTACGCCGCTGACGGCCAGCGGGGGAGGGTCCAGACGGCGTCAGGCCGGCAACCAGGCAACGCCGACGGCACCGGGGCCAGAGTGGGTGCCGATGACCGGGCCGATGTCACCGGTCAGCCGGGGGGCGGCCGCCTCGACCCCGGCGACCAGGCCGAGGAAGGCGTCGAAGTCCGCAGCGTCGGCGCCGAACACCGCCAGACGCGCCAGCGGCCCCGCCGCCCTCACCTTGTCTGCCAGGTACCGCAGCGACCTCGCCCGGGTCCGCTGGCGGGACTCCTGCTCCACCACGCCGCCCCGCACCTCGATGACCGGCTTGATGGCCAGCATGGAGCCGACGAGCGCGGCAGCCCCGCCGATGCGACCTCCCCGGCGCAGGTTCTCGAGCGTGTCGATGGCGCCGTAGACCTTCATCCGGCCGCTGGCGTCCAGCGCGGCGGCCGCGACCTCGTCGAGGCTGCCGCCGGCGGCAGCCCGCTCGGCCGCCTCGACGACGATCAGCCCCTCACCCATGGTGGCGCTCAGGGAGTCGACGACCCGCACAGGCATGCACCCGTGCATCTCGGCGGCCGCCTGGCGCGCCGCTTCGATCGTCGCCGACAGGCGGGAGGAGAGGTTTACGCAGACGACGCCGGCAGCCCCCTCGGACTGCATCTGCTCGAAGGCACGGTGAAAGACCCCGGGGGACGGCGCGGACGTCTCCGGGAGGGTGGTGAGCGCCGCGCTCCGGGCCCAGAACTCCTTGGTCGACAGCTCGGTCCGGTCAACGAGCTCTTCCGCCCCGAACCGGATCCGGAGGGGAACCAACCCCACCCCCAGCTCCGCGAGGAGGCTGTCGGGCAGGTCGCAGGCGCTGTCGGTGACAACACGGATCCCGGGCATCGTGGTCCTTGGACCCCGTCAGGGTCGCGATGGTGACATTCCCGCCGGCACCGACGGGGCCTCGTCGGGACCGTCGTCTCCCGGCGGCGGCACAAGCCGGCCGGCGCGCCGGCCGTGGCGCAGGTTCCGGATCCACCAGAGCAGGAGGAACAGCCCGGCGCTCACCATCAGCACCAGCCCGACCCAGGACACGGCCGTGGAGCGGATGCTGTCACGATCGGAGGCGAGCACGACGGTGCCGTCGGGGGAGAGCAGCTGGACGGTCATCGTGAACACCCCCGAGGTCCGTGACGTGACGGGGACACGCACGACGCTGACGGGCCCGGAGAGGCTGATCTGGCAGGCTTCGCTCGCGGCGGTGACCCGGCACGCCCCGCCCAGGCCGCGGACCGGTCGGAACTGGAGCTTCGGCGACGAGAGCAGCAGCTCCACGTGCACGACCGTGTGGGGCAGGGACTGGACCGTCACCGGGAGCGTCCCCGACCGGGCGGTGAATGTGATCGACGTCGCCCTCGGGAGCGTGACCCGTCGCTCGACGGCGTCGATGGCCGCCCTGGCGGCCGCGAGCATCGCCGTGGCCCGCCCGTGGCGCAGGCTGCTCGACTCAGCAGCGAGCATGACCCGTTCGACCGACGCCGCCAAGCCCCGGTAGGCCGGGACCAGCTCGCGGAAGGAGGTCAGCGTCGCCGCCAGGTTGACCACCCCCGGCTGGTCGGCTACAGCCGCCGGCGGCGTCGACGGGTTCAGGTCGAGCGTCGGCGTGCCCGCCGACACGTGCACCCGCCCGAACAACCCGTTGACGGTGACGGGCACGGCGAACGGGTTGGCGGCAAGGCCCCGCACGAACGTTGCCAACAGCTGCGGCGACGCTCCCGCCGGGGCGAAGACGGCGACACCCCGCTCCACGCTCGGCTCCTCCTGCTGTGTCACGGCTATCTCGGCGAGGTCCTGCTCGGCGGCGAGCACAGGATCGCCCCGAGCCGCCAGGCGGGCGGAGAGCGGGCCGTCGGCGCCCCACACCTCGACGTGGCCGCCCGCCCCGTCGGACAGCGGTGTCGGCCGCCCGAAGGTGACGTTGGTGTAGGCGGCAGGCAGCGGCGTGAGAGCCGAGTCCGGGACGACCAGTCGCCGCAGCCCGGCGGCGCGCAGATCGGCGAGCGTCCGGTTGTCGAGGGTCTGGTCAACGGCCCACGTCGAGCGGTCGGGGGAAGCGCCGAGCGCTGACTGCAGGGCGCCGGATCCGGCCGACAGCTGTGTGGCGATCGTGGCGCCGAGCCCAGCGGCTTCCAGCCGGCGGTACACCACCGGGACATACGACGACGGCAGCAACTGGTCGCCGGTGCCGGCGAGGTGCCCAAGGGCGGCCACCACCCGACGGCCCGTGCCTCCCTCCGCTGCGAGGGCGGCGGCCGCAGCGGGATCCACGAGAAGGCTCACCGGTACCGACGCCGCGCCGCGCAGCGCGCCGATCAGAGCGGCGACCTGGCTTGTGGGGGGCGGAACCGGGCTCAGGTGACGATCAACGGCAGGTGCAGTGTCCGCCACTGGCACGACAAGGGCGACGGCGAGGCGCTGGAAGCCGGGCCCAGAGCCGGCGTCGAAGACGAGGAACGTCGTCATGGCCGCTCCGAGCGGGTTGCTCTGCGAGCCGAACAATTGCACCGACACCGGGTAGACGGCGTCGATGCCACCGGTGGAGAAGGCGCGCTCACCGTTGGGCACGTTCCCGGTCGAGTCGACAGGGATCCTCACCTGCACGGCCCCTGGGCCCGCCGGCAGGCTCGCCAACGGCTGCAGGTCGTACCAGGTGGGGCTGTACGGCTCGATCCCGGCGGTTGCCGCCTCGAAGCCACTGCGCGTCGTGACGGGTGGGTAGACCGCCACCTGGAGCATGTCGGTGCGGGGGGCGGGCGCCGACACGGTCAGGTCCAACACGAACACCGTGCCCGCCCGCACCCATGTCGACTGGCCGACCAGGTGCACGGCCGGTCGGCCGGCGATGACGCCCGATGGAGGAACGGCCTCCGCCACCTGGGGGAGACCGAGGGCCACGACCAGCCCGAGGGCCACCAGGGCGCCCGCCGCCCGGGCCAGCGGTCTCACAGCCCGGCGGCCAGGACCGACAGCCCGACCGGCTCGTCGCGGAACCCGACGGAGTGGTACAGCGCCAGGGCGGCATCGTTGCCGAGTTGGGTGTTGACGACAGCGGACCGGACGCCGCGGCGGCGCATCCAGTGCAGCCCGTCGAGCAGCAACCGGCGCCCGGTGCCACGGCCCTGCCGGGCAGGATCGACCGCCAGGCGCTGCACGAACCCTCTCGACCCTGACCGGCCGGAGATGCAGTAGCCATCCACGGCGCCGGCTGCCCACCGCCGGCGGGGTCGGGCGACGCGCCAGCGGGTGCTCGGGGTCGCCGCCAGGGCGTCGTCGAGGGCGGCCTCGTCGAGCCTCCAGAACGACGAGAAGGCCGCGCCGTCGACGGCGAGCACGGCGGCCCGATCGGCTCGCCGCCGGCCGCGGGTGAGGGTGGCGCCGGCGGGCACCGGCGGCAGCCGACCGACCAGGTCGAGCGACAGCAGGTGCAGGCGCTCGGCGACATCGAAGCCGGCGGCGAGGAAGCCCGCCTGCTCGAGTGGCGAGAGGGCACCGGTGAGGACTCTGGTGTACCCACGGGAGGCGAGGACCTCCAGGCAGTGGTGGAGGAAGGCGGCCGACGGCAGCGGCGCGCTCGGGACCGGGGTCAGCAGCGCCACGTTGCCCTCACCCCGCCAGCGGCCCGTCCTGGCCTGCTCGCGGCCCCAGCGCAGGATGTCCGCGGCCGGCGCGCTCATGCAACGCACCAGGCTAGTCAGGCTGTCCTCCCACCGTGCCGGTAGCGTGACGTGATGGCTACCGGCACGCTTCTCTTCGCCACCCACGAGGCGTGCCTGCACCACGAGACGGGCCGGGGTCACCCGGAGCGGCCGGCGCGCCTCGACGCCGTCGCCGCCGGCGTCGAGCGGGCCCGGGCCGCGGAGGCGGTCCGCCCCGTCGTTCCCCGCCGAGCGACCCGGGACGAGCTGCTGGCCGTCCACCCCGCTCGATATCTCGACGCGATGGAGGCGTTCTGCCGGGCCGGAGGGGGCGACGTCGACGCCGACACGGTGGCCGGTCCCGACTCCTGGGACGCGGCGCTCGTGGCCGCCGGCGCCGGGCCGGACATGGTCGCCCGGCTGCGCGCCGGAGAGGCCGACGCCGCCTTCGTGGCCGTCCGGCCGCCCGGGCACCACGCCACGCCCCGCCGGGCGATGGGCTTCTGCCTCGTCAACAACGTGGCCGTCACCGCCATGTCGCTCGCCGCCGAGGGTGAGCGGGTCCTGGTGGTGGACATCGACGCCCACCACGGCAACGGGACGCAGGACACCTTCTACACCGACCCGCGCGTGACCTACGTCTCCCTGCACGAGTGGCCGCTGTACCCCGGCACCGGGTGGCTCGACGAGCGCGGCGCCGGTGCCGGGGAAGGCGCCACGGTCAACCTGCCCCTGCCGAGCGGGGCGACCGGCGACGTGTACCGGACCGCCGTGGCGGACGTGGTGGAACCGATCGCTTCCCGGTTCGCACCGACCTGGCTGCTCATATCGGCCGGCTTCGACGCCCATCGAGCCGACCCGTTGACCGGCCTCGGCCTGTCCTCCGGCGACTACGGGGCCGTCGTCGCCGACCTGGTCCCGCTGGTCGCCCCCGGACGGATCGTCGCCGTGCTCGAGGGCGGCTACGACCTCGAGGCGCTGGCGGTGTCGGCGGCGGCGACCGTCGACGCCCTTCTCGGGGTGCGCAACCTTCCTGAACCCGAGACCGCCGGCGGCCCGGGCCGCGAGATCGTGCTCGCTGCCCGGCGGCTCCACTCAACTGCCGCTAGCTGATGCCGATGACTTGTACCAGTGTTCGACTTGCAGCAGTTGCTCACACATGTGACGGAGGTCGGCGGATCGGACCTGCACGTCAAGGCGGGCTCCCCGCCGAGGGTCCGGGTCAACGGGGATCTCCGCCCGACCCCGTTCCAGACCGTCGCGCCCGCCGACATCGAGTCCTGCATCCGCACGATCCTCGCTTCCGACAAGCTCGAGGAGTTCCTCCGGACCGGCGAGGCCGACTTCTCGCTGTCGGTCACCGAGCTCGGGCGCTTCCGCGGGAACGCCTTTCGCCAGCGGGGCTCGGCGGCGATGGTCCTGCGCCGGGTCCTGCCCTCCGCCCTCGCCGCCGTCGACCTCGGGCTGCCGACCATTGTCACCCGCCTCGCCGAGGAGCTGCGGGGGATGGTTCTCGTCACCGGCCCGACCGGCTCGGGGAAGACCACGACGCTGGCGGCGATGATCGACCACATCAACCAGACGCGGGCGGCCAACATCATCACCATCGAGGACCCGATCGAGATCCTCCACCCCGACAAGCGGTCGATCGTCAGCCAGCGCGAGATCGGCAACGACACCCGGGACTACGTGCAGGCGATGCGTCGGGTCCTGCGGCAGGACCCCGACGTCATCCTGATCGGCGAGATGCGCGACATCGAGACGGTGAGCGCAGCTCTCACGGCTGCCGAGACAGGCCACCTGGTGCTGTCGACGCTGCACACCACCAACGCGACCGAGACGGTCAACCGGATCGTCGACTTCTTCCCTCCCTTCCAGCAACAGCAGGTTCGCATGACCCTCGCCGGCGTGTTGCGCGGCGTGATCAGCCAGCGCCTCGTCCAACGGGCAGACGGTGACGGCCGGGTGCCCGCCATCGAGGCGATGGTCGTGACCGGCACCATCGCCGACCGGATCGTCGACCCGGCCGCCGGCGGCGGCGAGTCGATCGAGGAGCTCATCGCCGACGGCGAGTACCACGGGATGCAGACGTTCGACCAGAGCCTCTTCGGGCTCTACAAGAGCGGCCTCGTCACCCTGCGCGCCGCCCTCGGCGCGGCGACCAACCCGCACGACTTCCGACTCGCGCTACAGAACGCCGGCCTCCTGAACAGCGCCTGACCCAGGGCACCGGCGCTCGGGGCACCGACCGGTAGGGTGAACCGCCGTGGTCCCGGATCGCCTGCAGCCGCTCGTGGCGGAGACGGCGCCGCTCGCCGCCCGGTTCCGGGCGGCGGGCCGGCGCCTGTACCTCGTCGGCGGTGTCGTGCGCGATGCCGTCCTCGGCCGGCTCGACCCGGACGGGGATCTCGACTTCACGACCGACGCCCCACCTGACGAGATCGAGGCGCTCCTCGCCGGCCTCGCTGATGCCATGTGGACGCAGGGCAAGCGCTTCGGGACCATCGGCGCGCACCTCGGCGCGCGGACGGTGGAGATCACCACCCACCGGGCCGAGGCCTACCACCCCGACTCGCGCAAGCCGGACGTCGCCTTTGCCGATGCCGTGGAAGCGGACCTCTCCCGACGCGACTTCACCGTCAACGCCATGGCGCTGGCCTTGCCGGAGCTCACCCTCGTCGACCCCTTCGACGGGGTCGGTGACCTCGCCGCTGGCCGGCTGCGCACGCCACTCGACCCCGAGGTCAGCTTCGCCGACGACCCCCTGCGGATGCTACGCGCCGCCCGGTTCGTCGCCGGCTACCGCCTCACCCCCGACCCCGGGTTGGTCGACGCCGTCAGCGCACTGCGCAGCCGGCTCGACATCGTCTCCGACGAGCGGATCCGCGACGAACTCGACAAGCTCGTCGTCGTACCCGAGCCGGGCCAGGGTCTGTGGTTCCTGGTGAGCACGGGCCTGGCCGAGCAGTTCCTGCCCGAGCTGCCGGCGCTGGCGCTCGAAGAGGACCCGGTGCACCGCCACAAGGACGTGCTCGCCCACACCATAGCCGTGGTGGACAAGACATCGCCCGACCGCCTGCTCAGGTTGGCGGCGCTGTTCCACGACGTGGGCAAGCCCAAGACGCGCTCGTTCGGGCCGAGGGGGACGGTGTCGTTCCACCACCACGAGGTCGTCGGGGCACGCATGACCCGCGATCGGATGCGGGTGCTGCGGTACGCCAACGAGGACATCGACGTGGTGAGCCAACTCGTCGAGTTGCACCTGCGATTCCACACCTACCGGATGGGCTGGACGGACAGTGCTGTCCGGCGCTACGTCCGCGACGCCGGCCCGCTGCTCGATCGCCTCAACGAGCTGACCCGCTGTGACTGCACGACCCGCAACGCCGCCAAGGCGGCCGCCCTTTCCCGGCGCATCGACGAGTTGGACGACCGGATCGCCGAGCTACGGGGCAAGGAGGAGCTCGCCGCCCTGCGCCCCGACCTCGACGGCGTCGAGGTGATGGCACGCCTCGGCATCGGGCCGGGCCGCACCGTCGGCGAAGCCCTCGCCTTCCTCATGGATCTCCGCCTGGAGGAAGGCCCCCTCGGGAAGGACGAGGCAGCCCGGCGCCTCGACACCTGGTGGGCCGCTCGCACCGAGCGGGAGGGTTGACGGCGGCGTCTTTCCCCGTCAGTTCCCTTCCTTGCGAGCCCGGACGATCAGCGTCGGCGGCAGCCGCGCGGCCGCCTCCTCCCAGAAAGCGCTGCGCGGCACCCCAGCGGGCGGCTCCGGCTCGAGGACGAGGTCGACCCGGTAGCTCGCCCGCACCAAACCGGTGAACAGCTCCGACAGCGGGTGGTGGTACTCGGCGAAGCTCACCCCGCCGCGCTCCACCAGCCGGGGGCCGCGCTCGAAGTACGACCCGCTCGGATCCCACGCCGGGTGCGGCAGGCTGAACACCAGCGGCGCCCCCACCTTGAGGACCCGGTGCACTTGGCGGAACACCCGGCCGAGGTCCTCGACATAGGCAAAGGCGTAGGCCGAGAAGACGAGGTCGATCGAGTCCGCCCGCAGGAAGGCGAGGTCGGCGAGGTCACCGTGGCGGAGCTCGACGCGCACCTCGTGTCGCGCCGCCAGGCTTCGCGCAAAGGCAAGCTGCTCCACCGAGAAGTCCACCCCGATGGCCGTCGCCCCCGCCTTGGCGAAGGCGACCGAGCACTGTCCGCCGCCACAGCCGAGCTCGAGCACCCGCTTGGCACGCAGGTCGCCGAGGACGCGCAGCTCCTCCTCGGTCGGGATGTCCGGCCCGTAGTGCACGACCGTGGCCGGCCACTGCGCCGCCTCCTGGTAGGCGGCGGCGTAGCGATCCCATGCGGCGGCGTTGTCGATCGGCACCGCCACATCCTGGCAGAGCGCCGCGCCGGCGGCTCGAACCTGCTACAGCACCTGGCTCGAAGCGCCTGGCTCCAGCCCTGCAGCGAACGCCTCCACCATGTCGTGGGCGATGTCGTCGTGGTACTGCACCGGGGGCGACTTCATGAAGTAGGCAGACGGTCCCACGAGCGGCCCCCCGAGGCCACGATCGAGCGCCAGCTTCACGCACCGGATGGCGTCGATGATCACGCCGGCCGAGTTGGGGGAGTCCCACACCTCGAGCTTGAGCTCCACGTTGAGCGGCACGTCACCGAAGTTGCGTCCCTCCAGCCGGATGTAGGCCCACTTCCGATCGTCGAGCCACGACACGTGGTCCGAGGGGCCGATGTGAACGTCGTCCGCGTCGATGCCCCGCTCGACCTGACTGGTGACCGACTGGGTCTTCGACACCTTCTTGGACTGCAGGCGCTCCCGCTCCAACATGTTCTTGAAGTCCATGTTGCCCCCGACGTTCAGCTGGTACGTCCGGTCCAAGACGAGCCCCCGGTCCTCGAACAGCCGGGCGAGGATGCGGTGCACGATCGTCGCGCCCACCTGGCTCTTGATGTCGTCGCCGATGATGGGCACCCCGGCGTCGGTGAACGCCCGGGCCCACTCCGGGTCGCTGGCGATGAACACGGGGATGGCGTTGACGAAGCCGACACCTGCGTCGAGCGCAGCGCGGGCGTAGTGCTTCTGCGCCTCCTCCGAACCGACCGGCAGGTAGGAGACGAGGACGTCCGCCTTCACCTTCCGGAGGACGTCGGCGACGTCGGCGGCTTCGGCCGGCGACTCCTCGATGGTCTCCCGGTAGTACCGGCCAAGCCCGTCGAGGGTCGGTCCGCGCCGCACCTCGACCCCGAGCTCACCGACGGAGGCGAAGCGAATCGTGTTGTTCTGACCGGCGAAGATCGCCTTGCCGAGGTCGAGGCCGACCTTGGCAGCATCCACGTCGAAGGCGGCAACGAGCTCGACGTCGCCGACGTGGTAGCCCCCGAGCTCGACGTGCATGAGGCCCGGGACCCGCTCGGTCGGGTCGGCGTCCCGGTAGTACTCGACACCCTGGATCAGCGAGCTGGCGCAGTTTCCCACGCCGGCGATGGCGACCCGGATCTTGCTCATCTGGTGCTCTCCTTGTCCGACCCCGTGGTCATGGCCACCGGGGTTGTCGTGGTCCGGGGGTGCTCCCCCGACGAGTCGGCGCGCGGGCCGCCGTGGCGCCGCTCGCCCGGGTTGGGGACGGCGCCCGGGGCGCCGCGGTCGGTGGCGCGCTCGGGGGCACCCGGCACGGGGCGGTCGGTGGCGCCCACGGCGGCGCTGGCGGCGCGCGCCTCGCGCTCTCGTGCGATCAGCCGCTCGATCCACGACAAGTCGTGCTCGGTCGCCTCCCGGTCGTGCTCGAGCAGGCTGTGCAGGTAGGCGTCGAGCTTGTCCCTCGTCGTGCGGGCGCGGGCACCAGAGCGGTTGAGGCGCTCGAGGAGCTGGAGCCGGCGACGTTCGAGCATCCCGAGGCGAGCATCGTCCGACAGGTACCGGGCGAACGCCAGACGGAGGCTGAACAGCCTGGCGTCCTCTGCAGGCCCGCTCTCTTCTGCGAGCAGCTCGGCGAAGAGCTCCTCGCCGCGCTGGGTGATGCGGTACACCTTGCGGCTCCTACCTCGCCGGGTACCAGCCGTCCTGGCCCGGAACGCCGCCAGTTCCCCTCCGAGCGATCCCGTCTGCGGGATCGGGCTCGTGTCGGCAGCCAGCTCGACGCTGCGCACGGCGCCGGCCCGCTCCAGGCGCGCCAGGGCGGGGTACAGCGAGCCGAACGACACCCCGGAGCCCAACCCGAGCGTCTCGGCGAGGCGCTTCTTCAACTCGTAGCCGTGGAGGTCCTGCTCCTTCAGCAGGCCGAGCATGGCGAGTTCGAGCACGCGAGCCTTTCGCTGGTCTGGGTTCATCCGGGAAGCGTCGCCGCACTATATCGAGCCGATACATCTACCGACATATCGGGGTGATCTTGGCGCCGTCGCGGTGGGCGAGGCGCGCCCGGAGCACCCATGCTCCGGCGACGACGCCCGCGAGTAGGGTGCCCGGGTGATGGGTTTCCGTCCCGAGTCGTTGCGAGGCGCCAGCGCCGCCGGCCAGGTCGCGGGCCACGTGGATTACCGCCTGGCGCGCAACGCCGTGGTGAACGAGTTCCGTAAGGGCCGCCTGTCCCGTCTCGACGTCTGCGATGCCCACCCGGAGCTGCTCCGGGCTGCCGGCAGCGTGGGCGAGGAGACCCCCGAGGAGTGCCCGATCTGCGAGGAGGATCGGGTGCGGCTGGTGTCGTACGTGTTCGGCGCTCGCCTGCCACCCAGCGGGAAGTTGGTGAGCACCCGGGCGGAGCTCGCCAAGCTGAGCCGCACCGACAGGCACCTCGCCTGCTACGTCGTCGAGGTCTGCCCCACCTGTTCGTGGAACCACCTGGCCCAGACCTTCGCCGTGGCCAGCAGCGGCGGTCCGGCCGGCCGGCGCGCTACGACGTAACCGGCCCACGCGGCGCACCCCGCTCCACGATCTCAACAGTACGATCCACGGGACCGCCGGCAGCCGCGTGGGCGCTGGACGGGACAGGAGGAAGGGCCATGAGCAAGGTGACCGTGCCTGGAGTCCGGGCACGCAAGGGCAGCGGTAAGCGCCTGGTGATGCTGACGGCGTACGACGCCCCGGGCGCCCGAGTCGCAGACGCCGCCGGGGTGGACCTGATCCTCGTGGGCGACTCGGTCGCCAACACGGTGCTCGGCTACGACGACACGCTGCAGGTGACCGTGGCCGACATGGTCCACCACGTGGCGGCCGTAGCCCGCACCGGACCGAGAGCCATGGTGATCAGCGACCTGCCCTGGCTCAGCTACCACACCGGCCCGGCCGATGCCGTCGTCAACGCCGGCCGGCTGGTTCGCGCCGGTGCAGGCGCCGTCAAGCTCGAGGGCGGCCGCAAGCGGATCCCTGTCGTCGACGCCCTCGTCGACGCCGAGATCCCGGTGATGGGCCACCTCGGGCTGACGCCGCAGTCGGTCCTCGCCATGGGCGGTTTCAAGGTCCAAGGGCGCGCCCACCAGGAGGTCCGGTCGATCCTGGACGATGCCGCCGCTCTGGCTGAGGCGGGCGTGTTCGCCATCGTGTTGGAAGGCATTCCCGACGTCGTGGCCCGCCTCGTCACCGGGGCGGTGGGGGTGCCGACCATCGGCATCGGTGCCGGCCGCCACTGCGACGGTCAGGTCCTCGTCTTCCACGACCTACTCGGTCTCGGAGCGGCGTCGGCCCCCAAGTTCGTGCGGCGGTACGCCACGCTCGGTGCGGACGCCGTCGCCGCGATCGCCCGTTGGGCCAGCGATGTGCAGGACGGCACCTTCCCGGACGACTCGGAGAGCTATCACCTCCCCGCCGATGTCGTACTGGAGTTGGGGCGCGACGGGCCCGCCCCAACCGCTGATCCTCCCGGTGGCGCCGCCGGGCAAGCGGCCGAGCTCGGAGCCGGGTTGCCGGCATGAGGGGCTGGCCTTCCTCCCTTCGGGGGGGCAGATCTGGCGGCGGTCACACCGCTAGGGCATGCTGTAGGTGGGAAGGCCGGTTGTCCCCTGGCCCGTCCATCGGCCCGGTTGATCCCGGTCCCCGCACCAATCGGTGACGGCCGATCCCCATTTCGGTCGCACCCTCGTTTCCTCGTGCGCCGGCCACGGCGGCCGTCGCACCATTCCGGGTTCCCCAACACGAGCCCCGAGCAGCCCAGTCGGCTTCCGGGCCGATGGAGAGGATCGCCGGTGTCAGGTACCATGAACGCCTCGAATGAACCCTGCTCCGGAAAGCCCGGAGCCCCGAGCCTCAACGCCGGGTCCACAGGGAGGTGGTGATCGGCCCATGAGGCCGTACGAGGTCATGGTCATCTTCGACGCCGGCCTGGAAGAGGACGTCATCCGTGCCACCATCGATCAGGCCACGCAGCTCGTAGCTGCCGGAGGTGGAACCATCGGGCGCGTCGACCGTTGGGGTCGGCGTCGCTTCGCTTACGAGGTCCACCACCGCAGTGAGGGCTACTACGTCGTCATCGAGGCCACCGCCCAACCACCGGTGATGGCCGACCTGCACCGGATGCTCGGCCTCGCAGACGAGGTCGTCCGCCACAAGGTCATCCGCCTGCCGGACAAGGTCGCTGGGCGCACCCTGCGACCTGCACTGGCCGAGGAGACCCCCGCGGACAGCAAAGCGAACGGAGCGTAACCACCATGTCCAACGGCAACCACGTCACCATCACGGGCAACCTCACCCGCGACCCCGAGCTGCGATTCACGCCCTCGGGACAGGCCACCACCAGCTTCGGCGTGGCCGTCAACCGTCGCTGGCAGAACCGCCAGTCCCAGGAGTGGGAGGAGTCCACCTCCTACTTCGATGTCGTCTGCTGGGGCCAGCTCGCGGAGAACACTGCGCAGTCGCTCACCAAGGGCTCCCGCGTGGTGGTCACCGGCCGCCTGGACCAGCGGAGTTGGGAGAGCCAGGCGGGCGAGCGCCGCTCCAAGGTCGAGATCACGGCCGACGAGGTGGCACCCAGCCTGCGCTGGGCGACCATGGCAATCACGAAGAACGAGCGTCGCAGCCCCGACGCCGCCAGCTACACGAGCAACGCCGCTCCCCCCCGGCCCCCCACCCCCGACCCCGCCCCGGAGGCCGGTAGCTACCAGTACGAAGAGGAGCCCTTCTAGGTCATGGCACGCAACAACGATCGGGATCGTGGCAAGCGAACCGTCAAGGACAACCGGCCTCGCGGCAAGAAGAAGGTCTGCGTGTTCTGCAAGGAGCACGCCGCCTGGGTCGACTACAAGGACGTCAGCCTGCTGCGTCGGTTCATGAGCGATCGAGGCAAGATCCGAGCCCGGCGCGTCACGGGCAACTGTGCCCAGCACCAGAGGGACGTCCAGGTCGCGATCAAGACCGCCAGAGAGCTCGCCCTGCTGCCATACACCCAGCGGACGGTGAGCGAGAGAGGGCCCGGACGCGGACCACGCGGGCCCCGGCGGGACGAGCGCGGCCCTGCCACCGCCACGAGCAACGCCGATCACGAACCTACGAACGAAGAGCTCGAGGACGAGTCCGAACCCGAGACCGAGGAGGTGGAGGCGTGACCCGGGTGGTGTTGCGGGCCGACCACGACCTACTCGGCAAACGCGGTGACATCGTCGAGGTGTCCGACGGCTATGCCCGCAACTACCTGCTTCCCAAGGGTTTCGCCATCCCCGCCACGGAGGGCGTGACCACGCAGGCCAACGCCATGCGCCGGGCGCGGGACCTGCGGGACGCCAAGGAGCGGGAGGCGGCGGAGACCGTCGCCCGTCGCCTGGTGGCGGCCGTCATCCGCGTACCGGCCAAGGCGGGGGCGGGCGGGAAGCTCTTCGGCTCGGTCACCGCCGCAGACATCGCCGAGGCCGTGGCCGCCCAGTCCGACGTCGAGATCGACCGCCGCCGTCTGCGGCTCGAGGAGCCGATCAAGATGCTCGGCACCCACGAGGTGCCCGCCAAGCTCCACGCCGACGTGGAGTTCCGGATCACGGTCGACGTCGTCAAGGCGTGATTGGCCGACCCGCACACGCCGGCACCGACCTCGCCGGCAGGTAGGACACGCCAGCAGCGCCGGCTCCGGCCGGCGCTGCTGGCCGTCTCAGGTTCGGCCTCAGTCTCAGCCCACTCGTAGTATACGAACGTGTGTTCGGCCACCGGACCCCCATCCAGTCGTCCCCAGGGAGCACGCGGCCTGTCCACAAGCTGTCCACCGTGTGTCCACCCGACCGGACCGACAATCAACACCGTCTTCCCTCTGGCAACCCACAGCGCCCCCGGGCAAAGGTGCACCTCCGATGGTCCAGTCGCTCGATGATGCCCGGCGTCGCAACCAGGCCGTCCTTCGGGTACCCCCACACAACCTGCAGGCAGAGCAGTCGCTCCTCGGCGCCATGCTCCTGTCACGGGACGCGATCGCGGCCGCGGTGGAGACGTGCGGAGCGGAGGACTTCTACAAGCCGGCCCACGGGCACGTGTTCGAAGCGATCACCACCCTCTACAGCCAGGGCGAGCCAGTTGACCCGCTCACCGTCGGTGACGTGCTCGCCCGAGCCGGACTGCTCGAGGCCGTCGGCGGCCTCCCCTCCCTCACCGCCCTGCAGGCCGACACTCCGGCCACCGCCAACGCTGGCCGCTACGCCCGCATCGTCGAGGAGCACGCCCTGCTCCGCAAGCTCATCGGCGTCGCCGGGGAGATCGCCGACCTCGGCTACAGCATCCCCGACGACGTCGCTGCGGCCGTTGACCGGGCGGAGTCGTTGGTGTTCAACATCGCCGAGCGCCGCGTCACTGACTCCCTCAAGCCGCTCAAGGTCCTGCTCGAGGAGAGCCTCGACCGCCTCTCCGCACTCTTCAGCCGCCAGGAAACGATCACCGGCGTGCCGACGGGATACCGGGACCTCGACGAGCACCTTTCGGGACTCCAGCCGTCGGCGTTGACGATCGTCGGCGCCCGCCCAGCCATGGGAAAGGCACTTGCCCTGGACACCCCGATCCCCACGCCGACGGGCTGGACCACGATGGGCGATCTTGCCGTCGACGACGAGGTCCTCGATCGAACCGGGCGCCCCTGCCGGGTCACCTATCTGTCGCCCATCCGTTCGGATCGGAGTTGCTACCGGGTGGAGCTCGACGACGGCTCCTGCGTCGTCGCCGACGCCGATCACCAGTGGCTCGTGTGGGCGTTGACGGGACAGGACACGTTCAGGGGTGCCGACGGCGCCGCCGGGCTCAGCGGGTCGGCGGGACGGAGCACACGGGCTGGCTGCGCCGGCTCCACCCAGTGCGCCACCCTGGCGGACGGCTCCGGCTCGGGCCCCACCCCAAGGGTGGTTACCACCGCAGAGATGCTCGCGGCCGGACTGCACGCCGCCGGCGATCGACCGAGGTGGGCCGTCCCACTGGCCGCCCCCCTCGACCTGCCGGAGCTCGAGCTCCCCCTTGACCCCTACCTCCTCGGCAGGCGGTTGGGCGAACCAACGGATCGCGCCGGGCAACCGGCCGTCGCCGGCACCCACGGCGACCTCGATGGCAAGGTGCTCCCGCGCATCCCCCCGCCCTACCTCCGCTCCTCGACGGCGCAGCGCCGCGAGTTGCTACAGGGCATCGTGGAGACCGCCGGAGCGATGGGCGATCGCGGTGAAGTGGAGGTCTGCGTGGATGACGAGATCCTGGCCCGTCAGGTACGGGAGCTCGTCTGCAGCCTCGGACACGGGCCAGGCGCGCTCCACCGCCCCTCGGCCACGGCCTGCGGTGGGCGCAGGAACCAAGCATGGGCACTCAGCTGGCCGGTGGCGGTACAGCCGGTGGCGGGGACGGTGGCGCGTCCGCTTGGCGAGATGAGCGTGGCCCCGGGCGGGGACGTTGTTCAGCGCCCCAGTCCGACCCGTAGCCCCCCGGGCAGCCGTGCCATCCGGGCGATCACGCCTGTGCCATCCGTGCCGGTGCGCTGCATCACCGTGGACTCACCCAGCCACCTCTACCTTGCCGGCGAATCGATGATCCCGACGCACAACACGGCCTTTGCCCTCGGCATCGCCGCCCACGCGTCCATGCTCGCCAGGGTGCCGACGCTGGTCTTCTCCTTGGAGATGAGCCACGCCGAGCTCACCCAACGGCTGCTCGTGTCCGAGGCGCGGGTCCATGGCAACCGCATCCGCAACGGACAGCTCCACGAGTCCGACTGGCCCAAGATCAGCAATGCCATCGGCCGCCTCGGCGAAGCACCCCTCTTCATCGACGACAACCCAAACGTGACCGTCATGGAGGTGCGGGCGAAGGCGCGCCGGATGAAGGCCAAGGAGGGACTCGGGCTGATCGTCGTCGACTACCTCCAGCTGATGACCGGGCGGTCATCGGCCGAGAACCGCCAGGTCGAAGTTTCGGAGATCTCCCGGGGACTGAAGATCCTCGCCCGTGAGCTCGAGGTGCCGGTGGTGGCACTGTCCCAGCTGTCACGCACCCTGGAGAGCCGGGCCGACAAGCGGCCCATCCTGGCCGATCTCCGTGAGTCCGGATCCCTGGAGCAAGACGCCGATGTCGTGGTGTTCCTCTACCGGGACGAGATGTACAACTCCGACTCGCCCGACCGGGGAACGGCGGAGGTCATCATCGCCAAGCACCGCAACGGTCCTACAGGCAGGCTCAGCCTTGCCTTCCTCGACCACTACACGCGCTTCGCCGACATGGCGCGGGTATGAGCCATCAGCCGCCGGCCACGCCGGCGTGGGGCGTCAGTGGGCCGGCGGAGGTCTGCAGCCGCCGGCGATGTTCCTCGGGCGCCGAGCGCCGCGGCCTCGGTCAGGCGCTGCCAGCTGGGCTAGGCCACCCGAGCTCCAGGCATCCGGAACAACCGGTGCAGATCAGTGATGGGCCGGCCCTCACTTCCGCTAACGGTCCAGCACTCCGGCGGCGGTGGTACGGTGCTCGGACCGCTTCCGACCGGCACCGGGCGGAACGGCGGTGGACGGCACCTTCCCAGGGCCCAACGGTGACGCCTCGGCAACTTGGACCCGCCGTTCTCCACAACGTGTGGACCGTGCTGTGGACAAGCTTGGTGGGAGGCGACGGCAAGACGTGAGCACAGCAGGACAGCTATGGACGAGCTGTACACAGCAGCTGCGGGGACAGGTGACCGAAGGGACCTGGCAGCCGTGGTTCGCCGGGATCCGCCCGGTCGGCTTCGACGGGGAGACGCTCCTGCTCGCCGTCCCGAGCTCGGTGGTGCGCGATCGCCTGGAGGAGCGCTACCTGCAGCTCATCGAGGGCTCCGCCTCTGACGTCGCCGGCCACGCCGTGCAGGTGCAGCTCCGTGTCGACCCGACCGCTCCGGCAGACAGCCCGGACACCCACCACACCACCGATGGTGAGGGGACGCTGCGCCTCTCCGAGCCCGCCGGCGACGTGAGCACGACCCCCTGGTTCCCCAACGACGGGGTGGACACCGGCGGGCTCGCCGACACTCCCCGCGGCCTGCACCCCGCCGGCGGTCCTGCCGGGGCGACCGGTGATGGCCCTCCCTACCGCCCCCGCAGCGCCGCCGACGCCCCCCACAGCCCGCAGCGCTCCGGTGCCCCCCGCCGCCCGGGAGCCCGCAATGGCGCCGGCGGAACGGCGCCGGCCGGCGCCTACGGCCTGCCGTCGCTGAACCCCCGCTACACCTTCGACGCCTTTGTGATCGGCGCGTCCAACCGCTTCGCCCATGCTGCGGCTCAGCGGGTGGCGGAGATGCCGGCCGCGTCGTACAACCCGTTGTTCATCCACGGGGACTCGGGGCTGGGCAAGACCCACCTGCTGCACGCCATCGGTCACTACGTCATCGAGAACTTCCCCGGCCGGCGTGTGCGCTACGTGTCCACCGAGACGTTCATGAACGACTTCGTCGAGGCTATCCGCAACAGCAGCCAGGGGACCTTCAAGCGCCGCTACCGCGACTGCGACGTGCTGCTCGTCGACGACATCCAGTTCATGGAGGGCAAGGAGGGGCTCCAGGAAGAGTTCTTCCACACCTTCAACACACTCTACGAGGGCTCCAAGCAGATCGTGCTGTCCTCAGACCGTCACCCGCGCTCGATCGCGACGCTCGAGGACCGCCTCCGGAGTCGCTTCGAGTGGGGGCTCACGACCGATGTCCAACCCCCGGAGCTCGAGACGCGACTCGCCATCCTCCGCAAGAAGGCCGAAACCGAGCGCACCCCTATCCCCGACGACGTCCTCGAGCTCATCGCCACCAACGTGCGGGACAACATCCGGGAGCTGGAAGGAGCGCTCATCCGGGTGTCGGCCTTCGCCAGCCTCAACCGCCAGACGATCACCCGCGAGACGGCCGAGACCGTGCTGGCCGACATCCTCGACATCGGCCGCCCCCGCCAGATCACCCCGGCGATCATCCTCCAGGCGATCTCGGACGCGTTCGGGTTCAGCTTGGAGGAGTTGATCAGCCCGAAACGCCAGCGACCGCTCGTGCGGGCCCGCCAGATCGGGATGTACCTGTTCCGGGATCTGACGGAGTACAGCTACCCGGCCATAGGACGGGAGTTCGGCGGGCGGGACCACACGACGGTCATCCACGCCGTCGAGAAGATCACGACGTTCATGAAGGAGGACCGCCAGACCTACGAACAGGTCACGGATCTCCTCGCCAAGCTCCGCGGCAACTGACATGACGCCGAAAGCCCTCCCCCTCAGTGGACCGGCATGTCTATGTCGTGTGTCGGGGTGTTGTGATTACGGGGGACACGGCCGGGTGTGTCCACAGGACATCAACGAGACCGTCACCCGTCTGTGGGAAGCTGGGGATGGCATCGCGCAGCGCCGCGGACCGGCTCACCAGCCGCGATGCCCTGCCGTCCACAATCCCCAGGACCTACAACCACTGCTACCTGTCTTTCCAATCAGAAGAGTTGAAGTAGGAGTGCTGCGGTGAAGCTGCGATGCGAGCGTGACGTCCTCGTCGAGGCCCTCTCCACTGCGGGGCGGGCCACCGCCGGGCGGAGCGGGACCCTACTGGTGCTGTCGGGGGTCCGGCTGGAGACCCGGGCCGACATCCTGATCGCTACGGGCACCGACTTGGACCTGACGATCACCACCCACGCGACCGTCACCGGCCTCGACGACGGGGTCGTGGTGGCCCCTGGCCGGCTCGTGACCGACATCGTCAGGGCTCTTGACCCTGGTGCCGTGACCCTCGAGGCCGAGGAGGACGACCTCCGCATCGCTTCCGGCCGTTCGCAGTTCAGCGTCCGCACCCACCCCGCCGGAGACTTCCCCCACCTGCCGGTGCCGAGCGGGGACAGCGTCACGCTCCCGGTCGAGGGCCTGGCGGAGGCCCTCCGTCAGGTCGTTCGGGCGGCGTCGAGCGAGGACACCCGCCCGATCCTCACCGGGGTGCTGATGGCAGCCGAGGAGGGCGGTCTCCGGCTCGTGTCCACCGACTCCTACCGCCTCGCCGTGCGTGACCTGGCCGGCGTCGGTGTGCTGGGCGCCGATCAGAAGGTGTTGGTGCCGTCGCGGGCGCTCAACGAGCTGGGCCGGCTGCTGGCCGGCGCCGGGGAGGTGTCGCTGCGCCTCGGTTCGCACGACGCCACCTTCAGCACCGGTCCGGTGTCGCTCACCACCCGCCTCATCGAGGGGGAGTTCCCCAACTACCGCCAGCTGATCCCTCCCTCGTACCCCAACCGCCTCACCGTCGGCAGGGAGGCGCTGCTCGAAGCAGCCCGGCGGGTGAAGCTCCTCGCCCGCGACCCGGTCACGCCGGTGCGGATCGCGCTGGCGGCCGAGGGCATCCAGCTGCAGGTCATCACGCCTGATTGGGGCCAGGCGAGCGAGGACGTGGACGCCAAGTACGAGGGGGCAGAGATGACAGTGGCGTTCAATCCGCAGTACCTCATCGACGGGCTGGAGGCGGTCAGCGGCGACGAGGTCGTGCTGTCGACGCTCGACACGTTGAAGCCGGCGACGTTGCGCGCCGCTGAGGGCGACAACTACCTGTACCTGCTGATGCCGGTGCGGGTGTCCTGAGCCCTCGTGGAGCTCGAGCACCTCTGGCTCACCGACTTCCGGAACTACGCCACTGCTGACCTCGAGCCAGCACCACTAGGGCTCACCGTGGTTGTCGGGGCGAACGGCGAGGGCAAGACCAACCTCTTGGAGGCGGTGGGGTTCCTGGCGGCACTGCGTTCCTTCCGAGGAGCGCCTGGTGAGGCCCTGGTGCGTGCTGGCGCCGGCACCGCCGTGGTGCGGGCCGAGGGGCGCCGTGACGGCCGGCTGCTGCTCGTCGAGGCGGAGTTGCACCGCAGCGGGCGCGACCGGGTGCAGGTCAACCGACAGCCCCTCCGGCGGGCAAAGGACCTCCTCGGAGCTTTGCAGGTCACCGTGTTCTCGCCCGACGACCTCGACCTTGTCAAGGGAGGCCCGGTGTCGCGGCGCCGTTACCTCGACGAGCTGCTCGTGGCCCTCCACCCCCGCCACGACGCCACCCAGGCCGAGGTCGAGCGTGTCGTGCGCCAGCGCAACGCGCTGCTCCGCCAGGCCGGCGGGCGGGCGACGCCCGAGGTGGTCTCCACCCTCGACGTGTGGGACGCCAAGCTCGCTGCCGCCGGGGAGGCGCTCGCTGCCGCCCGCCTCGGTCTCACCGCTGCGCTCCAGCCGCTCGTGACGGATGCCTACGCCCAGGTCGCCGCCGCTGCCCGCCTGCGCGGGGGACCCACCACGGTGGGCCTTGCCTACCAGGCCAGCTGGCAGGGGTCGCTGGCGGAGGCGCTCGTTGCCGCCCGCCCGGAGGACCTGCGGAGGGGCATGACGACTGTGGGTCCACACCGCGACGAGCTCGGCTGCTGGATCGGGGACCTGCCGGCCCGCACGCATGGCTCCCAGGGGGAGCAGCGGACGCTCGCCCTCGGCCTGCGTCTCGGGGGCCATCGGCTCGTGACCGCCCGGGTCGGGTCGCCGCCGATCCTCCTGCTCGACGATGTGTTCTCCGAGCTCGACGACGAGCGCAGCGCCGCCCTGCTCGACGTCCTGCCGGCCGGCCAGGCGATCCTCACGACCGCCGGCCTCCCCCCTCCTGCAGCCCGCCCGGCCCGGGTGGTGCGCGTCGAGAGTGGCAAGCTCCTGGCGTGACCTGGCAGCCCTTCCCCCCCCCGGCCTCGTCGATCGATCCCCGTCCCGTCTCGGCGTCCCTCGGCCGCCTGTCGGAGGGCCTCGGGCTCGGCCGTCCCGAGCTGCTCACGTCCGTCTTCGCCCGCTGGGAAGAGCTCGTCGGGCCCGACATCGCCGCCCATGCCACGCCGCGTACGCTTCGTGACGGCGTCCTCACGGTGGCGGTGGACCACCCGGCCTGGGCAGCCAGCCTGCAGCTCCTGGCCGGGGACATCCTCGAGCGCATCGACGCCGTCGGGGGCGACGCGGTGCGTGAGCTCGTAGTGCGGGTCGTCGGGGCCTCCAGGGGCCGGCGCAGCGCCGGCTGACATACCCCAGCTGGTAGAATCCCATCGTTGCGTTTCTGGCTGCTGACCTGGACTTTTGGGGCGGAGGTCGGCGGCTGGATGCGTCTCGCCCCTGCTAGCTGAGAGGTTCGCGCTCATGGCACTGCAAACGACGTTCGAGGCCGAGGACGTCGCCACTTACACGGCCAAGGACATGGCGGTGCTCGAGGGCCTCGATCCCGTCCGCAAGCGCCCCGGCATGTACATCGGGTCGACCAGCCTGTCGGGACTCCACCACCTGGTATGGGAGGTGGTGGACAACTCGGTCGACGAGGCCATGGCCGGCTTCTGCGACCGGATCGACGTGACGCTGCTCGCCGACGGCGGCTGCCGGGTCGTCGACAATGGCCGAGGGATCCCGACCGACATCAACCAGATGTACAAGCTGTCCGGCGTCGAGATCGCGCTGACCAAGCTGCACGGCGGCGGAAAGTTCGGAGGCAAGGGCTACAAGGTCTCCGGCGGCCTGCACGGCGTGGGTGTCTCGGTGGTCAACGCCCTGTCACGCCGTCTGGTCGTCGAGGTCGACCGCAACGACGTCCGCTACCGGATGGAGTTCGCCGACGGCGGGCGACCCCAGACCCGCCTCGAGGAGGTCGGCCCGTCACCCCGGGGCCGGCGGGGCACCGTCGTCAGCTTCTGGCCGGACCCGAGGATCTTCGATGACGTCGAGCTCCGTGCTCAGACGATCCTCGAGCGGCTCCAGGTGTACGCCTTCCTCAACGCCGGCCTCGAGATCCGCTTCACCGACGAGCGCGCTGGCGGTCAGGCGCAGGTCTTCAAGTACGCCGGCGGCATCATCGACTTCGTCCGCTCACTCAACTCATCCAAGGAGCCGCTGTTCAAGCGGGTCGGCTACTACGCCGACGAGGGCGAGGAGGGTGCCGTAGAGATCGCCTTCCAGTGGAACACCGGCTATTACGAGGGCGTCCACGGCTACGCCAACGGCATCTCCACAGTCGAGGGCGGCATGCACATCGAGGGCTTCCGCACCGCCCTCACCTCGGTCGTCAACAAGTACGCCAAGGCCAAGGGCCTCGTGAAGGACAAGGACCCGGGCATCCTCGGTGAGGACATCCGGGAGGGTCTGACGGCCATCGTCGCGGTGAAGCTGCGTGAGCCGCAGTTCGAGGGTCAGACCAAGGCCAAGCTCGGCAACGCGACGATCCGTTCGCTGGTGCAGCGGGTGACCAACGAGAAGCTGGCGGACTGGTTGGAGGAGCACCCCACCGAGGGTCGGGCGATCGTCATGAAGTCCCTGCAGGCGGCCCGAGCGCGTGAGGCGGCCAAGAGCGCTCGCGATGCCACCCGTCGCAAGTCGGCACTCGAAGGCGCTGGCATGCCCGAGAAGCTACGGGACTGTGCGCGTGGCACCGGGCCGGAAGACGCGGAGTTGTTCATAGTCGAGGGCGATTCTGCCGCCGGGACCGCAATGGACGCTCGCAACCCGGTCACGCAGGCGCTGCTACCCATCCGGGGAAAGATCCTGAACGTCGAGCGGGCCCGGGTCGACCGGATGCTCAAGAACACCGAGATCCAAGCGCTCATCACGGCGATCGGTGCAGGTATCGGCGAGGAGTTCGACGCCACCAGGGCTCGCTACCACAAGGTCTGCATCATGGCGGACGCCGACGTGGACGGCAGCCACATCCGCACGCTGTTGCTCACGTTCTTCTTCAGGCAGATGCGCCCGCTCGTCGAGGCGGGCTATGTGTACATCTGCCAGCCGCCGCTGTACTCGACCTTGGTGGGCAAGGAGAAGGTCTACTTGAAGGACGACTCGGCCAAGGCCGCCTTCCTCGGGGAGCACCCGGCCCACAAACCCGAGTTCCAGCGCCTGAAGGGCCTGGGTGAGATGAACTACGACGATCTGGGCTTCACGACGATGGACCCCTCGACGCGGACCCTCCTGCAGGTCTCCGTCGAGGAGGCCGCCAAGGCCGACGAGGTCATGTCGATCCTCATGGGTGACGATGTCGAGGAGCGGAAGCGGTTCATCCAGACCAACGCCAAGGACGTGAGGTTCCTCGACATATGAGCGATCTCCCGCCGGGCGACGAGGACCTCGACCTCGTCGGCATCCAGCCGATCGAGCTCCAGGACGAGATGGAGCGCTCGTTCCTGGACTACGCGATGTCCGTCATCGTCAGCCGGGCACTGCCTGACGCCCGCGATGGCCTGAAGCCGGTGCACCGGCGGATCCTCTACGGCATGTGGGAGCTCAACGCCCGCGCCGACCGGCCTCGCCTCAAGTGTGCGCGTGTGAGCGGCGACGTCATGGGCCGCTACCATCCCCACGGCGACGCGGCGATATACGACGCGATGGTACGGATGGCACAGCCGTTCAGCCTCCGCCACCCGCTCATCGACGGGCAGGGCAACTTCGGGTCCCCCGACGACGGCCCCGCTGCAGCCCGCTACACCGAGTGCCGGCTGTCGCCCCTCGCCCACCGGATGCTCGAAGGGATCGACGAGGAGACCGTCGATTTCGTGGACACGTACTCCGGGGAGTTCCAGGAACCGGTCGTCCTTCCGTCCCGGTTCCCGAACCTCCTCGTCAACGGCAGCCAGGGCATCGCCGTCGGGATGGCGACCAACATCCCGCCACACAACCTGGGGGAGGTCGCCGACGCGGTCACCTTCTTCCTCGATCATCCCGACGCCACCGTCGAGCAGCTCATGCACTTCGTGAGAGGCCCAGATTTCCCGACCGGAGGGCTGATCCTCGGGCGGGCTGGGATCCAGGACGCCTACCGGACGGGACGGGGCTCGATCAAGATGCGGGCGCGCGCAGAGATCGTCGAGTCCAAGCGCGGCACGGCGATCGTGGTCACCGAGCTCCCCTACCAGGTGGGCCGGGCGCAGGTGCTCGGCAAGATCAGGGAACTGGTCGAGAGCCGTGACATCGACGGCATCCGGGATCTGAACGACGGCTCTGCCAAGCAGCAGACCCGGCTCGTCATCGAGCTCAAGCGGGACGCCAACGCCAACGTCGTGCTCAACAACCTCTACAAGATGACCCCGCTGCAGACGAGCTTCGGGGTCAACATGGTCGCCCTCGTGGACGGCGTTCCCCGCACGCTCAACCTGCTGCAGGCGCTGCAGGCCTACGTCGACCACCAGCGCGACGTGATCCGCCGGCGCTCCGAGTTCCGGCTGCGCAAGGCGGCGCAGCGCGCCCACATCGTCGAGGGTCTCATCAAGGCCCTCGACATGATCGACGCCATCATCGCCCTCATCCGGGGCTCGGAGGACCGCGCCGCGGCACGGGGCGGGCTCATGGCGGACCCGTTCGGCTTCACCGAGGTCCAGTCCGAGCACATCCTCGACATGACGTTGGCTCGCCTCACCCGCCTCGGCCGGACCAACCTGGAGGAGGAGCTCGCGCAGCTGCGGGCACAGATCACCGAGCTCGAGGCCATCCTCGCCGACGAAGGTGTGCTCAGGGGTGTCATCAAGACCGAGCTGGGCGCCATCCGCAACGACTTCGCCTCGGACCGGGTTGCGGAGATCACCTTCGATCCCGGCGACATGGGTGCCGAGGACCTCATCGACGACGAGGAGCTCGTCGTCACCATGACACGCGCCGGCTACGTCAAGGCGGTGCCGGCGTCGGCCTTCCGCACCCAGGCTCGCGGCGGCCGGGGCGTCGCCGGCACCCGCCTGCGCGACGAGGACTACGTCACCCGTGTCATCCATACCTCCGCCCACGCCCACCTGCTGTTCTTCTCCAACCTGGGCAAGGTGTACCGCCTGCGCGCCTACGACATCCCCGTCAAGGAGCGCACCGCCCGTGGCACGGCCATCGTCAACCTCCTGCCGTTGGCGCCCGGCGAGCACATCCAGACCCTGATAGACACCCGCGAGTTCCCCGCCGACCGGTTCCTGCTCTTCGCCACCCGCGGCGGCCAGGTCAAGAAGACTACTTTCTCTGAGTACGATAAGTCCCGCCGGGATGGCTTCATCGCTGTGAACCTGCGGGAGGGCGACGAGCTGGTGGGGGTGATCGTCACCGGCGGGTCCGACGACATCTTCATGGTGACGGCCGGCGGGATGGCGATCCGCTTCAGCGAGGAGGACGTCCGCCCGATGGGGAGGGACGCGGGCGGCGTTCGGGGTATGAACCTCCGCCAGGGAGACGAGGTCGTCTCCGTCGACCTCGCCCGGGACGAAACAAGCATCTTGACCGCCACTGACGCCGGTTATGGCAAGCGCACCCAACTCCACCACTTCCACCGGCAGGGAAGGGGGGGTCTCGGGGTGCGCGGCATCAAGCTGACCGCGCAGCGCGGGCGCGTCGTCGCTGCTTTCATGGTGGGACTCGACGACGAGATCCTCGTGATCTCCTCGGCGGGCGTGACCGTCCGGATGCCTGTCCGGGGGGTCTCGAGCCAGGGTCGCGACGCAACCGGTGTCCGGCTCGTCAGCCTCGACTCCGGCCAGGTGGTGGCGTCGGTGGCACCGGTGCTGGCCGTCGAGGAGGCCGAGGGGTGACCGGGTGGGGAGAGACGTGAGCGACCAGACCGGGCCGGTGGTGGGGGAGGAGACCTCCCCCTTCCCCGCCCGGTACGGGCCGGTGGGCGGCGACGGTGAGCGGGAGGCGCTCCCGCCCCGATCCGCCCCCCCGGGGGCGCGCCGCCAGCGGTCGGTGGCCACAGCGGGCGGGGTGCCCTCCCCCCGGGTCGCGCGGGATGCCCCGGGCGCCTCCGGCGAGACGTGGGCGCCGGCGGTGCCCGCGCGACCCGACGGGGTGCCACCCCTCGCCGGCCTGCCAGCGGCCACCGCCGGCGTCCCGATCCGCCGCCTCGTCCGCCGCGTCGACGCCTGGACCGTGTTCAAGGTGTCACTCCTCTTCTACGTCCTGATGCTCGGCATCTTCCTGCTCGCCGGGGTGGTCGCCTGGCAAGTGGCCGTACCCCTGCACTTCATCCGCGACATCGAGCGGGCCGTCCGCACGCTCGCCGACGCCCGCAAGTTCGTCCTGCGCCCCATGCCCGTGCTCGAGTACGCCGCCGCGGCCGGCGGGGCGCTCGCCCTCCTCGGCACGGTGATGAACACCGTCGCCGCCGTGCTCTACAACCTCATCAGCGACGTGATTGGCGGGGTGCAGACCATCGAGGTCGTGAAGGACGAGTGACCGACATCCGGCCTCTGCAGGTCACCTTCGACGCCGGTGACCCACACACGCTCTGACGGTGGTGGGCGGCGAGCGATCCCAGCGGCTCGGGTCCCCGAGGGCAACGAGCTCTGCCTCAGTGGGCGCTGACCACCGGGGAGGTGCCGAGGACGTGGCCTGTGGCGTCGAGCGCCGTCACCTGGAACTGGGTGGCACCCGACGCCGTGAAGCCGATGGCGGTCTCGAAGCCGTGGCGGGCCGTCACCGCCCGCTCGGTCAGCGTCGTCGACGACGTCCCGGCTGACACCTGCCAGGAGGCAACCTGGGTGGCGCCGTTCCAGCTGGCGTAGCCGGTGAAGGAGCCCGCTGCCGAGCCGGGGCGCACGACGAACAGCAGCTCCTGGATCCGGGGGTTGCCGACCCAGTCGTCGGTGAAGGTGCGGTAGGTGAACGCCCCGGCGGGGAACCGCCCGTCCAGGATCATCTCGGCGCCCGCCGCCGGCGCGGCGAAGTGTGAGAAGTAGGGTGCCGACCCCCACCCGACGAAGCGCGATCCGTCGGGGAGCAGCTGGTTGTTGCCGGTGTAGTAAACGACGACCGGCTGGGTGGAGTGGTTCCACTCCTGGTCGAGCGTGACCTGGCGGTTGACGGTGTCGACGCGGAGCACCTTGGCCCACGCCTGCTTCTCCGGGCTGGGCGGGCTGGCGTCGTCGAAGACCGAGAACCCGCTGCCGTCGGGCAACGCCCGCCCGTCGTGCTGGAACTCGTAGCGCGTGCCGGGGCCGACCATGGTGAAAGACGATCCCTTCCCACCGGCCTGCCAGAGGATCTGCCCGGTCGCCCGGCTCACCAGGTACACGGCGCTGGTGTTGCGGGAGGAGATCAGCAGGTCGCGGTCGGGGCCCGGCCACAGGTCGACGGAGTTCATGTGGAAGTAGTCCATGCTGCCCGGTGTGAACGTCTTGGAGATCGGCACCGACGGGTAGCACGGCCAGTCGAGCAGGACCCCGCCCGTGGCGATGTCGCGCTCGTAGGCATGGCAGTTGTAGATGTCCGGCTGGGTGATCTTCTGGTAGCCGGTGTGCAGGGCTGTGTCCTGCGGCGTGATGACGAACTCGTGCAGGTCGCAGGGCACGCCATTGGCCGACGACACGGTCGCGACTGTCGAGTAGGTGTCGTCGGCGATCGCGTAGATGCCGGCGGTCCCGAAGCCCGGGCCGAGCGTCCCCTGGAACCAGGTGAGGACCGGCTTGCCCTGGTAGGTCTGGACGTGGAAGTTGAAGGCCTGGTCGGTCTTGGCCGTGAGCGGCCTGAAGAAGACCAGCCACCCGTTGCGGTCGAAGATCATGAGGCCCTGCTGGGCGCCGGCGGGGTAGTGGGCGCCGGGCACGCCGCCGGCGGGGGTGGCGAAGATGTAGGGCGGCACGCCGGGACCGATGCCGGCGGGTGTCGCCTTGATCCACACCCCGGGCGGCCGCAGGTCGGGCCTGGAGACGTATGTCTGGTACGGGGGAGGGGCGCCGGCGGGCGTGGTGATAGCCGGCGGCGTGGCGCCGAGGACCTGGGGTGCGTCGCCGAGCGCGTTGGCCACCGACAGCGCCGCAGCGCCGGCGCCGGCTCCGAGAGCACCGGTGAGGAACCGGCGCCGGGTAACAGGTTCTGACATCCATCCTCCCATGTCGGGTGCACGGGCTCGACCGCTCCGCCTGAGTGGTGCGCCAGCCGCTTACCGTAGCAACACCTCGGTGGGCGGGGCCCGGCCGTAGGGTGGGCGGCGGGCCGCAGCGCTCGCCGGTGGCCCGAGGAGGAGGACATGCGCCACACACTGGACGTCGCCGTCGGGCCGCCGGTCGTCCACGACGACGAACGGCACCGCTACGAGATGGACCTGGGTGATGGCGTCGCCGTGGCCGAGTACCTACCCGTGCCGGGCGGTGTCGTGTTCACCCACACGGTCGTGCCCGCAGCCCACGAAGGCCGGGGGATGGGGTCCCGCCTGGTCGGGGCGGCGCTCGCCGACGCTCGCTGGCGTGGGTGGACGGTGCAGGCACGGTGCTGGTTCGTCGCCGATTTCCTCCGCCTCCATCGGCAGTACGCGGACGTCCAGGATCCGTGATCTGCGGGCCGCGGTGAGGGGCTGCCGCCGCCGGGCTCCTGCCTACCGCGACGTGGAGCGCAGGAACGCCCCGACCAGCTCGTCGGCCCGCTCGCGGGCGGCGCCCTCCTCGTTGATCGTGGCCGCAAGGAGCTCGTCGGGGTCCAGGCCCGACCCGGCGATCTCGTCACGGCCTCCGTGCTCGATCCACCGCTCTAGCTGTGGCCCGTCGACCTCGGGGTGGAACTGCACCGCCAGGTTGCGCCGCAAGGCGTAGGCTTGGACGGCGACGTCGTTGGTCGCCAGGATCTCCGCACCCGGCGGCAGCACGCAGCGGTCGGCGTGGAACTGGAACCACGGGCCGGGCTTCACGAGCTCCGGGCACACCGGCTCCACCGCCACCCACCCGATCTCCTTGCGAGGCGCCGGCTCCACGGACCCTCCGTGGGCGGCGGCGAGAGCCTGGGCGCCGAAGCACACGCCGAGGACGGGGACACCAGCGTCGTCCAAGGACCGCAGCCAGGCGAGCTCCTCGCCGATCCACGAGCCGATCGTCGCGGTGTCGTAGACCGACCACACCGACCCGAGGACGACAGCGGCGTCGAGGCCGGCCGGGTCCGCGAGCTGGTCCGGTTGGGTGCCGTCGTGGACGCTGACCTCGAAGTTCCGGGCCGCGAAGGCCTCGCCCAGAAGGCCGGGTTCGTCCTCGAGGTGATGGCGCACGAACGTGACTCGCACCCGCCGAAGATACGCCGCCAAGCACCGGTTGCGGCACTCAGAGCTTCAAGGCGGTGGCGCCGTCGAGGCCCGGAGGACCAGGTGTGGTGGCGGGTCGACGACCACGATGTCGTCGGCGGGGGCACCGGCGAGCTGGTCGATGAGCAACCGGACAGCCCGGTACCCGACGTCGTAGAACGCCATCTTCACCGTCGTGAGCGGCGGCCAGGTGTGGGCCGCCATCCACTGGTCGTGGATGGCCACCATCGACAGGTCCCTCGGCACGTCGACGCCGGTTTGGCGCAGGGCGGTGAGAGCTCCGATCGCTCCGTTGACGTTGGTGACGACCAGCGCCGTGGGCGTCGACGGCTCCGACATGATGCTGGTGGCCGCCTCGGCGGCGACGTCGGGCGCGTAGCCCAGCCTCCGCACCCACGTCTCCCGGCGGCGCAGGCCGGCGTCGCGGAGCGCACCGGCGTAGCCCTGCTCGCGCCGGCGGGCGATGTCGCTCGCCTCGACGCCCCCGATCAGACCGATGCGGCGGTGCCCGAGGGTGAGGAGGTGCTCGGTTGCCAGCCTGGCCCCGGCCACGTCGTCGAGGATCACCGAGCCGCGCCGGTGGGGCGTGCGCGAGGCAACCAGCACGATCCGGGCGTCGTTGGCTACGAGGTTCTCGAGCGCCTGGTCGGTCAGGTCGTCGGTGCGCTGGAGGACGAAGCCGTCTACGCGACCCTCGCGGACGAGGCGGCGGATCACGTCGCTGCCTTCCGTGAAGTGGTGGGAGTGACCGACGAGCAGCGTGTAGTCGTGCTCTCCCGACGCGTCGGAGGCGCCGGCGAGCAGGTCGGCGAACAGCGGGGTGGACGGGTTGGGGACGACGAGTGCCAGCGCCTTGGAGCGCGCCAGGCGGAGCGCCCTGCCGGCGTAGTTGGCGCTGTAGTCGAGATCGCGCGCCGCTTGCAGCACCCGCTCGCGCGTCTCGGGGCGGGTCCGGACGGTGGGGTCGCCGTTGAGCACCCGTGATGCCACCGAGACGGATACACCCGCTCGTGTCGCGATCTCGCTCAGTGTCGCCACCGCGCCATCGTAGGGAGGCGGTCGCCACGGTCGCCGGGCCCGGCCGGTCGGGCCTGCGCCGGTAGGGTGAACGCCGTGGCAGGCCCGCCGACGGACGAACATGGCGTCGGCACGCCGGGGCCGGGAATGGCTTGGGGTCAGGTGACCGCCCCTCCCCCTCCCCCTCCGTCCCCGCTGGTAGCACCCGACGAGGAGGGTGGTTGGCGGCGACCGTCACCCCGCCTCCGCGGCCTGCGGCGGGCGCAACTGGTCGCCTGCGCCATCCCGGCCCTCATGGTCGCGCTGGCGCTGCCGGCCACCGGCGGGATGCCGGAGTTGGCGGGGAGCTTGGGCGGCGCGGTCGTCCTGCTCGCCGCAGGGTCGGACGTGCTCATCGGGCGAAGGGTGGCTGCCTGGGGCTTCACCGAGCGGGCCGACGACCTGCTGGTGCGCCGAGGGGTGATGTTCCGGCGTCTCACGGTCATCCCGTACGGGCGCATGCAGTTCGTGGACGTGACGGTGGGTCCCTTCGAGCGCATGTTCGGGCTGGCGACGGTGAAGCTGCACACGGCGGCGGCCGCCACCGACGCGCGGATCCCGGGGCTGGAACAGGCCGATGCCGCCGCTTTGCGCGACCACCTGTCAGCGCTCGGCGAGAGCAACCTGGCTGGGCTGTGACCTCACCGCCGCCGGCGGGATCGCAGTCGCCCCCCACCGGCCCCGCCCCCGCCGGCATCGAACGGGAGCTGTCTCCTCGCCAGGCGGGGTACGGCTTTCCGCCGCCGCCGCCGGACCTGAGCGGCTGGCGCCGGCTGCACCCGCTGTCGGCGGTGGTCCGTGCCGGACCGGGCGCCGTGGCGGTCCTTCTCCTGGTCCTGTTCTCGAGTGGCGGCCCCGGCTCGGGGGGGCGGACGACCGACCTCCTAGACGCCGGCTTGCTCGCCTTGTTCCTGCTCGCCGGCTTCGTGTCCTGGGCGGTCACCCGCTGGCAGCTCACCGAGGGGGTCCTGCAGATCGAGACAGGCCTGATCCGCCGCCGGTCGTTGCGCTTCCCGCTCTCCCAGGTGCAGGCCATCGACGTCGTCCGCCCCGGTCTGGCGCGCCTCCTCGGCCTGGCCGAGTTGCGCATCCGCGTCGCCGGCGCCGGCTCCCGCGGCCGGCTGGCGTACCTGACCGTGGCTCACGCCGAGGCCCTTCGCGCCCGCCTTCTCGCCACAGCCCACAGCGCCCCCGCTCTGGATGGAGAGCCGCCGCCGCCCCCCGAGACGCCCCTCTACAGCATCGACCCCCGCCGGCTGCTGGGCTCGCTGCTCATCAGCGGGCCGTCGATGTTCCTGTTGCTGTGCCTCCTCGCGCTGGCGGTCCTCGCCGCTGTCGCCCCTGGCGCCGCCCGAGGGCTGGCTGCCGGCTCCCTGGCCTACCTGCTTGGCCTGGCGACCACCCTCTGGCGCCGGTTCAACGGCGAGTACCGCCTCAGCGTTGCTGAGGCGGTAGACGGCCTGCACCTGCGCGCCGGTCTGGTGGAGACGTCGGCGGAGACCATCCCCCGGGGCCGCATCCAGGCCCTGAGACTGGTGCAGCCCCTCACGTGGAGGCCACTCGGGTGGTGGCGGGTCGAGGTCGACGTCGCCGGCAAGGCCGCTGCCGGCCGCAACGACCGGGCCGCCAAGCAGGCGGCACGCGCTCTCCTGCCTGTGGGCACGAGGGAGCAGGCGGCGTGGATAGTGGAGCGCGTCTTTCCCGGTGCCACGGCGGCGCTGACGCCGCCCCCACCGCGGGTGGTGTGGAAGGCGCCGCTGCGCTATCGCCACCTGGCTGCCGGCCTGGACTCGTCGTACGCCGTGACCACGAGCGGGCGGCTGCGGCGGGCGACCGACTGGGTCCCGCTCGCCAAGGTGCAGAGCATCCGGTGGGTGCAGGGCCCCGTGCAGCGACGGATGCGGCTTGCGAGCATCCACCTCGACACCGCCGGCCGGGGCGTCTTCGCCGTTCTTCGCGACCGGGAGCGCAGCCAAGCCGACGCGTGGTTGGCGTGGCTGCCCGGGGCCTGCCAGCGGGACCGCGCCACCGACCCGGCGGCGACGCTCCGCCGGGCGATGGGGGCGGGCCGGCGCTGCGCCGGGGGATCATGCGGGCCGGCTGGCGAGCGCCGGCCAGTTTGAGCACGAGCCAAATGGGACGTGTTGGTCGTTAGCGGAATCAGAGAGGGGCCTGTCACGTCGGCGACGGACCTGTTGCTGACCTTGCCGGTCCTTCCGGGCGCTACCGGTGCCCGGCGACGGCGTGGGGCTGGTACGCCGCCTCCAGGCGCGCCACCTCTGCGGCCTCGAGGCGTACGTCGACGGCCCCGACTGCGTCGTCGAGGTGCGACAGCTTGGTGGCACCGACGATCGGTGCGGCGATCCCGGGCTTGCCCAGCATCCAGGCAAGCGCCACCTGGGCCATCGGCACGCCGCGCTCGGAGGCGACGGCAGCGACGGCCTCGACGATGGGGCGGTCCGCCTCCCCGTAGAGGGTCTTGCCAAACTCGTCGGTCTCGCTCCGCTCGCTCCTCGCCTCCCAGGGCCGGGCGAGCCGGCCCCGGGCGAGGGGGCTCCAGGGGACGAGCCCGACTCCCTGGTCGGCGCAGAGGGGGATCATCTCCCTCTCCTCCTCCCGGTACAGGAGGTTGTAGTGGTCCTGCATGGTGACGAACTTGGTCCACCCGTGGCGGGAAGCGACGTGCTGCGCCTTGGCGAACTGCCAGGCATACATGGAGGACGCTCCGATGTAGCGGACCTTGCCGGCGCGCACGACGTCGTGCAGCGCCTCCATCGTCTCCTCGATGGGTGTGCGGTCGTCCCAGCGGTGGATCTGGTAGAGGTCGACGTAGTCGACTCCGAGGCGTCGGAGGCTGGCGTCGACCTCGGTCAGTATCGCCTTGCGGGACAAGCCGGAGCCGTTGGGCCCCGGGCGCATCCGTCCGTGGACCTTCGTGGCGAGCACGACCTCCTCGCGCGTTGCGAAGTCGGCGAGGGCCCGGCCGGTGATCTCCTCGCTGGAACCGTCGGAGTACACGTTGGCGGTGTCGAAGAAGTTGATGCCCGCTTCGATCGCCTTGCGGAAGAAGGGCCGGGCGTCGTCCTCCCGCAGGCTCCACGGGTGGTTCCCCCGCTCGGGCTCGCCGTAGCTCATGCATCCCAGGCAGATGCGGGACACCTGCGCGCCGGTAGTTCCGAGGTTGACGTACTCCATGCGCCCCGTCTACCACGCCGGCCGGCGACGTGCCGGTGCTCTTATCCTCGCCGGGCGGCGGCGCCCCCCGCCGAAGCGGCATCATCGGGGGCATGACCACAGCCCTCGTCCGCCGGCCGAGCCCGAGGCTCGACCAGGGGATCGTCACCCACATAGAGCGGCGCTCCGTCGACCTCGGGCTGGCGCTGGCGCAGTGGGACGGCTACATCGCCGCCCTCGCCGGGGCCGGTTGGCGCATGGTGGAGGTGGCCCCGGCGGAGGACTGTCCCGACAGCGTGTTCGTGGAGGACACGATGGTCGCCTACGGCGGCGTCGCCGTCATTGCCCGCTCTGGCGCCGGCACCCGCCTACCCGAGACAGCCGGCGTCGAGGCCAGCGTCGCCGGTCTCGGGTACACCGTGACCCGCATCGAGCCGCCCGGGACGCTCGAAGGTGGCGACGTGCTGAAGGTGGGTGACACGGTGTACGTGGGCAGCGGCGGGCGGACCAACGGCGAGGGGATCCGCCAGTTGCGCCGCATCCTCGGGCCGCTAGGCGCCAGCGTGGTGGCTGTCCCGGTCCGCTCCGTCCTGCACCTGAAGTCAGCGGTCACCGCCCTCCCCGACGGGACGGTGATCGGGTACACACCGATCGTCGACGAACCGGGCCTGTTCCCCCGCTTCCTCTCCATGCCGGAGGAGGCCGGTGCCCATGTCGTCGACTTGGGGGAGGGGCGGGTCCTGATGGCGGCAGGCGCGGCGCGCAGCGCCGAGCTCGTCGCCGACCTCGGCTACGAGCCGGTCGTCGTGGACATCTCCGAGTACGAGAAGCTGGAGGGCTGCGTCACCTGCCTGTCCGTCCGGCTGCGAGCCGTCGACCGCTAGCATCGCCCGCCACATGCTGCCGGCCGGCGCCGTCCGTACAGGGGTCCCAGGCCATCGCGCCGGGAGGCGACCGGAGCTCCGTTCGTTGGTCGTGTGGGTTCCGGTCGTCGTGGTGCTCCTCGTCGGCCTGACCGCCATGTACACCGCCGCGACCCGTGGCGTCGGCTCCGACTCGGACACCGCTTCGCTCGTCCTCGAGGGCCAGTCGGTGCTGCAGGGCCACGTGGCGCTCCACGGCTGGGCCCTGTCGCTCGACTCGTTTTGGACCTCGGAGGTGCCGTTCTACGCCATCGCCGACCTGCTGGCCGGCGTCCGACCGCTGCTGTTGTACCTCGTGCCCGCATTCCTCTACGCGTCGGTGGTGGTCGTGTGCGCAGCGCTGGCGGCCGCCGCCGCGAGCAACCGGAGCGGGGCCGTTGCTGGCGTCGTCGCCGTCACCGCCCTCCTGGCCTTCCCCACCTGGGCGATGTCGCTCGTCGTCCTTCGCGGCGGCCACCACCTGGGTGCCGTGCTGTACTCCCTCGTCGCCTTCTGGTGCCTGCGGCGCGGCCGGTGGGGCTGGTCGGCGGCTCTCGCCGGCGTCCTGCTCGCCGCCGGCATGCTCGGCGACCTGATGACGGTGGCGTACGGGACGGCCCCGCTGCTCGTCGCCGGCGTCGCCGCCATGCTGCGCGGCGGGTCGGTGCGCGACGGGCGGGTGCAGGTCGGCGTCGCCCTCGGCGCCGCCGCCGGAGCGCTCGTCGTGCGGGAGGCGGCCAAGGCGGTCGGCACGTTCGGCATCGCCGCCGCCAACCCTCTTGCCGGCGGGCAGCAGATCGTCCACAACCTCCGCCACCTATACAGCCTCGGAGGGGAGCTGGTGGGGTGGAAGCACACCGTGTTCGGGACGGCCGGCGCGCCGCCGGCGCTGTACGACCTGCGCATGGTCGGCGCCGCCTTCGTCGTCGCCTGCTCAGCGCTGGCGTTGCTGAGGCTGCTCGCCGGCGTGGTCGCCGGCGGTCCGGTGGACACGGCCCGCTCTGTGGGCAGGCAGGGTGCGGGCCGGCAGGGTGCGGGCGGGGGGAGCCGGCGGGGCGCCGAGGCCCCGTGGTGGCAGTCGGAGCCGGGCGGCTGGAGGATCGACGACGCCCTCGTGGTCGCCTGCTTCGGGGCGGCGGCGACGTATGTGATCCTCGCGTTCGCCAACATCCCCAACCTCGACCGGTACCTGGCGCCGACGGCGCTGTTCATGAGCCTGCTCACCTCCCGGGTCATCGCCCGGGCCTGGTCCCGGCTGGCGGCCACGGGTTGGGGTGTGCTGCCGGCGGTCGGGGTGGTGGCGGTGGGGATCACGGTGGCGTACGGGGCGGCGTTCGGCTACCAGCTGACGACGACTCAGTACCCGCAGCCCGCCCCCGCCCTGGCGTCGTGGCTGCGGGCCCACCACCTGACCGAGGGCGTCGGGGCCTACTGGGCGGCGAGCCTGACGACGGTGGAGGCAGACGGCCACGTACGGGTCCGCCCCGTGATCCCCGACTCCCATGGCCACCTCGTGCGCTACATGCGGGAGTCGGCGCAAGAGTGGTACGCCGGCCGCTCCTTCGACTTCCTAGTGTTCCAACCCGGCCCCCTGGCCCTCGGCGTGACCCCCGGCGAGGCGGCTGCCACCTGGGGCCCGCCGGCCCACCAGTACGCCGTGGACGGCTACCTGGTGCTGGTTTGGGCGCGGCCGTTCGCGGTGCCGGCTACCCGGGGGGTCGGCGCCGGGCCGTAGGGACCTTCTCGCGTCCGCCTGACCGCCGGCGCTGGTGGATGGGCGGGCCGGCGCCGGCGCCGGCGTTGGTGTCGACCGGCGCTCGCCGAGATCACCGATGTCGCCGAGGTGCGGCGCCACCACCGGGGCGGAGGCGCGCCGCCCGGCAAGGGCGACCTGCCTCAGCCTCCGGAGGAGCTGCTCGCGCCCGACGAGCTGCCGCAGGCGGCAAGGATGCCGTTGGCGGCCGAGGTGAGGGCGGTCACGTTGACCTTGCCCTTGCCGGCGGCCTCCAGATCCACGACGAAGTGGTGCACGGCGGTCTGGACCGCAGGGCTGGTGCTCTTCGCCTCGGTCTCCAGCTTGCTGACGTAGCCGGCGATGGCGTGGGCGAAGGTGCTGGGATGCGCCGCGGCGTTGGGGAGGCTCGTCTCGATGCTGGTCAGCGTCGAGGAGAGCTGGGAGCACCCCGACGTCGCGGCGGTGCCCGAGGCCGCGGCCCCCGTTGTCGCCGAGCTGGCCGGCACGCTCGTCGTCGTCGTCGGGTGCTTCGCCGACCCCGACGTCGAGGACGACGACTTGCCACCGCAGGCGGCCACTCCGATGGCCATGGCGACGACGCCTGCAACAGTCACCACTCTTCGCACCGTAGGAGTCCTTTCTCTCGGTGAAGGGGTCAATACCGACATACTACCCGCCACAACGCCACATCAAGGGGCCCTTATATCCGGTCTGTCCCTGGGTGGCCTCAAGGCCTAGCTAGCCAGGCCCCACCCAGACCCGGGCACCGAGTCGACCACCGCGCTGCGGGCGCCCCGGCGTCGCCGCCACCCCGGCGCCACCACCACCTGTAGCGGTGGTCGCCGGTCCTGGGCTGCAAACCTTGGAAGCTTGTCGGTGTCCAGCGACAACGCGCTTCCAAAGTTCCGTCGGGCAGGTCAACCGCCGAGCACGCTGAGTGAGGAAGGGCGCGAAGGCACCACGAACTAGTTCGACGGACTAGCTAGCGCTAGCTAGCTAGGCGTCGTGTAGGCGGGCGAGCAGCCCCCGGGCGATCACCATGCGCTGGATCTCGTTGGTCCCCTCCCCGATGATGAGGAGCGGAGCGTCGCGGAAGTAGCGCTCGACGGGAAAGTCGGTCGTGTAGCCGTACCCGCCGTGGATGCGCATGGCGTCGGTCGCCACCTCCAAGGCGGTCTCCGAGGCGAACAGCTTGGCCATGCCGGCTTCGACGTCCGACCGTTCTCCTCGATCGAACCGCTCGGCCGCCGAGCGCACGAGCAGCCGGGACGCCTCGACCTTGGTTGCCATGTCGGCCAGCTTGAACGCGATGGCCTGGTGCTTGACGATCGGCACGCCAAAGGCCTCCCGCTGCCGGGCGTACGCCATGGCGGCGTCGAGGGCGGCGCGAGCGACGCCCACGGCCCGGGCTGCGACGTTGATCCGTCCGAGCTCGAGGGAGCCGAGCAGGAACTGCAGCCCGCGGCCGAGCCCCTCTGGTCCTCCGAGCACGGCGCCTGCAGGCACGCGGTGGTCCTCGTAGCTCATCTCAACCGTCTCGATCCCCTTGTAGCCGAGCTTGGGGATGTGCCGCGAGACACCTATGCCGCCCCAGCGCGGGCCGGGCTCCTTCTCCACGAGGAAGCAGGTGATCCCTTGGGGGGCGCGGGCGGCCAGCGCGACCAGGCCGGCCCGCTCGCCATTGGTGATCCACATCTTGGTGCCGTTGAGGATGTAGTCGTCGCCGTCGGGTTGGGCCCGGCAGCGCAAGGAGCCAGCGTCGCTGCCGGCGTCGGGCTCGCTCAGGCTGAACGCTGCCCGCGGGTCGCCGGCGGCCATCCGGGGCAGCCAGGTCTCGCGCTGGGCGGGGGTGCCGTGGCGGGCGATGAGGTCGGCGACGATCATGTGGGTGTTGACGACGCCGGCGAGCGACATCCAGCCGTAGGCGAGCTCCTCCATGAGGCGGGCGTAGGTCACGGTGCCCAGCCCGTAGCCGCCGTACCCGGGTGGGATGAGCGCCCCGAAGAGACCGAACGCCTTCATCTGCGCCACCCACGCCTCGGGGTACTCGTCCGCGTGCTCCAGCTCCGAGGCGCGGGGGATGACCTCCCGGCTGACCCAGCCTCGCACCGTCTGCACCAACTCCTCGCTCGTGGCGTCATCGACCGTCGCCATGCGGCCGCCTCCCTTTCCGGTGGGCTGTCTGATCGGGACATCGTCTCCAGAAGGGACATTGTCTCCTGAAGGGACATTGTCTCCAGAAGACAGTTCCCGCCTGCGAATTCACCCCGCGACACCGAGTGACGGACCCCTCTTCTGTGTGTACGGTGACACCCGAGCGGTGGGGGATCCGCCGCCGACCGGAGGGGGAACGTGATGGCCGATGTCGGCGTGCCGGGCCCGGCCACGACGATGCCGCCTCGGGTTGCCTCGGTGCTCGCCGAGGTCGCTTCTCAGCTGGAGGACGAGGCCGACCAGATAGCGATCACCATGGTGGAGGCCTACAAGGCAGAGATACCGCAGTACGCGGCGATAGCCGACGACGACCTGCTGCGTGACGTCCACACGGTGTCGTCGGTCATGGTCCGCTGCTGGCTGGCGGTGATGCGCACCGGCTTGCCGCTCGAACCAGGGCTGCTCGGCCCCCTCGAGGAGGGCGCTCGCCGGCGCGCCGCCCAGGGCTTCGACCTGCAGGCGCTACTGCGGGCGTACCGCATAGGGATCCGGGTCATGTGGAGCGAGATCACGGGGGCGACGGCCTGGCGGGGCCGACCCCTGCAGGGGGTGCTTGCCCAGGTAGGCACCTGGGTGCTCGACTTCGCCGACCGGATCTGCACGAGCGTTGCTGCCGCCTACCTGGAGGAGGCCGCACGAGCCGCCCGTGAGCGCGAGCACCGGCGCTCGTCGCTGCTGAGCCTGATCCTCGCCGGTCCCAGTTCGGAGTCGCTGGACGCCTTGGAGGAGCTCAGCGGCCCGCACTGCGTCGTGCTCGCCCGCACGGACGGCGACCCGTCCCTGGCCCAGCTCGAGGCGCTCGGCACGCGCCTCGAGTCCCAGGCCGGCGCTCTCCTCTGGACGGTCCGGCACCGCAGCGTCGTCGCCGCCGTCGCCCTTCCCGCCGACACGGCGCGGGGCCGCCTCCGCGGCCAGCTCTCCCGCGTCGTGCTGCAGGGAGGGTTCGCCGGGTTTGGCGTCGGTGGCCGGGCGGCCAGCGCCTGCGAGACGCGCCAGAGCTACGCCGAGGCGGTAGAGGCGCTGCGCATCGGCTCGCTCCTCGACGGCGGTGCCGGCGCCACCGTCCACGACCACCAAGAGCTGGCGCTGATCGCCGCCGTCGCTGCCGACCCGGCCCGGGCCCGCCGGTTGGTGGCCGACACCCTCGACGTGCTCGAGCCGGTCGGCAACCGGGAGTGGGTGCTGCCGACTCTCGAGGCCTACCTCGTCCACCAGGGCAGGCTGAAGCAGGTCGCCTCCGCCCTCAACATCCACCAGAGCACCGTCAAGTACCGCCTCAACGAGCTGCGCCCCCTCGTCCACGAGGCGCTCCACGACGGCGAGGCCTCCGGCCGGCTACTGCTCGCCATCCGCGTCGACCGGCTGCTGCATGCCGAGGCCGCCTCCGCCGGACGGGCACCGCCGGCGTGGGCACGCAGCCCCGCCGGGCGCCAGGCGTCCTGACGGCGACGACCCCACCCCACCCGCCCCACCCCACCCGCCCCGCAGGAGCCTCGTGAACCTCACCGACCTCTCACCAGCCGGAGGATCCTCACCGGACCCCACGGTGGTCGCCCTCGACGGGGGTTGGGGTGCCTGCTGAGGGGCGGGGCGCCGGCGCCCACCTCGAGGTGAGCGAGCTCACCGTCACCTACGGGCCGGTCCTCGCCCTCGAAGGCGTCTCCCTGTCGGTCGGACCGGGCTCCGCCGTCGGCCTCCTCGGGCCCAACGGGGCCGGCAAGTCCACGTTCCTGCGGGCGGTCTCCGGGCTGCTCAGATTCCACGGCGGTCGCATCGCCCACGGCGACATCCGCTACGACGGCGAGCCCGTCACCCGCCGGGACGCCGCCGGGCGGGTCAGCGGCGGCATCGCCCAGGTGCTCGAGGGGCGCCACGTCTTCGCCGACCTGTCCGTCGAGGACAACCTCCGCGCCGGTCAGCTCCACCGCCGCCGCGGCGCCGGCGCGGCACGGGCCAGGGTCCTCGACCTGTTCCCCCTGCTCGGCCAGCGGCTCGGCCAGAAGGCCGGGCTCCTGTCGGGTGGCGAGCAGCAGATGCTCGCCATCGGCAGAGCGCTGATGAGCGAGCCGCGCCTGCTCCTGCTCGACGAGCCGTCGCTCGGCCTGGCACCTCTCGTGATCCGCGACATCGCCGATGCGCTGCGCTCCATCACTGCCGGGGGGACCACCCTGGTGCTCGTCGAGCAGTCGAGCGCCATGGCGACCCGGGTCACCACCAGGGCGCACATCATCGACTCCGGCCGCCTGCGGGCCGAGGGCCCGACCGCCGACCTGCTCGCCGACCAGTCCGTACGGGCCGCCTACCTGGGGGTGCAGGCGTGACCCGGGGGGTGCAGGCGTGACCCTGGGGGCAGCCGTGACGGCCGGCGTTGCCGGCGCGCCCGGCGTGTGCGCCACTGCCCTCGAGGCCAGCGGTCTCACCCTGCGGTTCGGGGCGGTGCAGGCGCTCGACGGGGTCAGCTTCGAGGTGGCCGAGGGCGAGCTGTTCGCCATCATCGGCCCCAACGGCGCCGGCAAGAGCTCGCTGTTCAACCTGCTGTCGCGCACCTACCGGCCATCGAGCGGCCGGATCAGCTACTTCGGCCGGGACCTGCTGGCCCTGCGCGCCCACCAGCTCGCCGGCGCCGGCATCGTCCGCACCTTCCAGAACGTCGGCCTGTTCAAGCCGCTCACCGTCCTCGACAACGTGATGATCGGCCGGACGACCCACACCCGCCGCGGGGTCCTCAGCTCCGGGCTCCGTCTCCCGGTGTCCCGGCGTGAGGAGAGCGACACCCGGGAGCGGGCGATGGGAGCACTGCGGGCCGTCGGAGCCGCCGAGCTCGCCGGCCGCCCGGCTGGCCTGCTGCCCTACGGGCTCCAGAAGCGGGTCGAGATAGCCCGGGCCCTCGTGATGGAACCTCGCATGCTGCTGCTCGACGAGCCGGTCGCTGGCATGAGCCAGGCCGAGCGCAACGACCTCGCCGACCTGGTGCGGTCGCTCAACGCCGGAATGGGCCTCACCGTGGTGCTCGTCGAACACGACATGGGCGTGGTCATGCGCCTCGCCCAACGCGTGCTGGTCCTCGACTTCGGACGTGTCGTCGCCGTCGGCGCCCCGCAGGACGTCCAGCACGACGAGGGGGTCATCCGGGCGTACCTGGGCGAGCCGATGCGGGAGGAGCGGCGTTGACGACCTTCGTCCAGCTGCTCTTCGCCGGAGTCGCCCTCGGGGCGGTCTACGCCCTTGTCGCCATCGGCTTCACCGTCATCTTCAAGGCGAGCCGGGTCATCAACTTCGCCCAGGGCCAGATGCTCGCCGCCGGGGCGTTCTTCACCTCGTGGTTGGCGCTCGGTGCCAACCTCCCCTTCTGGGTGGCGCTCCCGCTCGGCCTCCTGTTCACGGCGTCGATCGGCCTGGCGTTCCAGTTGGGCGTGATCCGCTTCGCGATCGGCCGGCCCGACTTCACCGTCGTCATGCTCACCCTCGGGCTTGCCGCCGTGCTCGAGGCGGCGATCCCGACCGTCTGGGGGTCCTACCCGCGCAGCAACGGCGACCCCTGGGGGTCGAGCGCCGTGCACGCCGGCCAGATCGCCTTTCCCTGGGTCCAGGTCTGGGCGATCGTCACCGCCATCCTGGCGCTGGTCGCTTTCTTTGCCTTCAACCGCTACTCCCGCTGGGGGGTTGCGATGCGGGCGGCGGCCTCGGACCAGGAGGCGGCCGTAGCCGCCGGCATCCCACTGACCCGGGTGTACGCCCTCGCCTGGGTGCTGGCCGGCGTGGTGGCCTGCGTCGCCGGCGTGTTCCTCGCCGGCTACCCGAACCAGCTCGACCCGACCATCGGCGACAGCGCGCTCCTCGCCTTCCCCGCCATCATTCTCGGCGGGATCGACTCCACCAGCGGGGCGGTCGTCGGCGGCTTCGCGATCGGGATCATCCAGGAGCTGGTCGCCGGCTACCAGCCACAGGACGCGGCCTGGCTCGGCCACGACTTCTACATCGCTGCCCCCTACATCGTGATGATCGCCGTGCTGCTGGTGCGGCCCTACGGCCTGTTTGGCTCCCGGCCAGCGGAACGCCTGTGAGCGCGCGAGCCGTTCCCACCGTGGCCGTCGCCGCCCTCGGCATCGTGGTGCCCTTCTGGATCAGCGCCTACTGGCTGACCCAGCTGGTCTTCGTGCTGATCGTCGCCATCGGGGCGCTCGGCCTCGACGTGCTCACCGGCCGAACGGGCCAGATCTCCCTCGGCCACGCCTTCTTCCTTGCTGTGGGCACCTACACCGCCGGGGTGCTCGGCGGCAGGTACGGCCTCACGGCGGCGATCTGGATCCCGGCCGCCGGCATCGTCGCCGGCCTTGTCGGCGCCGCCGTCGGGCCGACCGCCCTGCGGCTGCGGGGCTTGTACCTCGCCATCGTGACCATCGGGCTCGTCTTCATCGGCGACTGGCTGTTCCAGAACGTGAGCTACCTGTCGGGAGGCCCGGGGGGCGAGCCCCTGCCCAACCCGATATTCGGGCCGCTCAACTTCGCTACCGGGTTCGACATCGGAAACGTGAGCATCGACCGCAACGGCTGCTACTACTACCTCTGCCTGCTGCTGCTCGCCGGCGCCATGGCCTTCGTGTACAACCTCGGCCGGTCGAGGCCGGGCCGGGCGATGGCCGCCGTGCGCGACGGCGAGGTCGTAGCCGCCGTGCTCGGAGTCGACGTGGCGCGCACCAAGGTCGTGTCGTTCGTAGTCGCTTCATTCCTGGCGGGTGTCGCCGGCGCGCTGTACGGGTCGTACCTGTCGTTCGTCGTGCCCACCCAGTGGGACCTGGCGGTCTCCGTCGAGTACGTCGTCGTGATCGTCGTCGGCGGCCTCGGAACGGTGTGGGGACCTCTGCTCGGGGCCCTGTTCGTCGTCGGCCTGCCGGCGCTGCTCACCCAGCTCGGAGGGTCGCTCCCGTTCCTAGCGACCGGGACCAACCTCAACGGTGTGATCAGCCCTGCCAATGCCGCCGAGGCTGCATACGGCGTCGTGCTCATCGTGTTCCTCATCCTCGAGCCGCGAGGCGTCATCGGCATTTCCCAGCGCATCGGCGCGCTGGCACGACGATCCCGGCGCCGGGGCGAAGCCGTCGCGGCGTGAAGTGAGTGGGGGCGTGGACTTTCGTCGGATCACCACAAACAGCAAACAAAGGAAGGCAACCATGCAAGGAAAGCGGCTGCGGCTCGCAGCGGCAGCGGGGGCGGTTTCCCTTGTCGCCGTCGCCGGATGCGGCACCGGGGGGTCCTCCTCCCATTCAACAGGCAACACCGGTTCGACCAAACCCAGGGCGTCGAGCGGCACCACGGCCCCGAAGGTGCAGGCCGGGCCCGGCGTCGACGTGGCCACCAAGACCATCACCCTCGGCGTCCTGACGCCCCTGTCCGGGCCGGCGGCCCTCATCGGCAAGCCGCTCACCGCCGGCCAGCAGACCTATTTCGACGCCCTGAACGCCTCCGGTGGCATCGACGGCTGGAAGATTAAGCTGGACATCCAGGACAGCAAGTACGACCCGCAAACCCAGGTCGCCGACTACAACCAGATAGTAGGCAACGTGGCATTCATCGCCCAGTCGCTCGGCAGCCCGACAACGGCGGCGATCGAATCGCAGGCGACTTCGGCAGGGATCCTGCTCGGCACGGCTGCCCAGGACTCGGCCTTCGTCAACCAGAAGGTGAACGCCGTCATCGGCACCCCTTATGCCGTCGATGTCGCCAATGCCATGTACTACGTTTCCAAGCACCTCCCCGGCGCCAAGCTCGGCATCGTCTACCAGAACGACGCCTACGGCCAGGACGGCATCAAGGGGTTCACCGCCGGCGTGGCGGCCTATCACCTGGACAAGGTGGCCAGCGCCTCCTACAACGTCACCGACACGAGCTTCACGTCGCAGGTGCTCGCTATGAAGGACGCCGGGGCCACAGCGGTGATGGTGACCGCCATCCCGCCCGCCGCCGGCGCCATCATCGGCACCGCGGCCGCCATCGGCTACCACCCCCAGTGGATCCTGCAGGGGCCGGCCTGGTCCGAGTACCTGATGACCTCCAACGGGGTGGCCAGCGGCAAGCCCACCCCGATCGAGCAGGCCATGGTCGGCGTCTGGGTGCTCGGCTACGAGGCGGCGTGGGGCGACACTGCCACCCCCGGGATGGCCACGTTCCTGGCCGACACCAAGACATACGCCCCGCAGCAGATCCCCGACGGCTACTACATGTACGGCTACTGCATGGCCCTCATGGAGGCCGACGTCCTGAAGAAGGCCATCACCGCCGGCGACCTGACACGAGCGGGGATCCTCGACGCCAAGCTCCACCTGGGCCCGGTCAACTTCGGAGGGCTCATCCCCAACGCCGACTACACGCCGGCGCTCGGGCCGGCGGACCGGGTCACCGACATCTCGGCGGTCGACCTCACCTCCCCGGGCTTCCTGAAGGTCATCCAGCCGTACTTCGAGTCGGGCGCGGCGCGGGCCATGACCTTCGCCGCGGCCGGCTGACCCGCCGGCCCCGGGGCCCTTCACCCCCGGCGGGTGCTTCCCGCCGGGGCTGGGGGCGGACCGGTGAGGTGGTGTGCGGCCGGCGGTGGCGCTGCGGGGGGCCGGGGTGGCGGGGGGGGTCCGGTGAAGCCGGCCGGTGCGGCGGGGCCGCGGCACCGGTGACTGGCCCTTGTCTAAGCGGTCGGGCGTGTCCAGCGGACGGACGAGAAATGGTGCGTATCACTCGAAGGGGTCCATAGCACGAGCTTGCCAGCCGGGAACCGCGCGCGCGGAACAGAAGTGCGCGCACGGCGGTACGTGGGATCCGTCGTGAGTGCGCGCGGTCGCCCTGACTGCGCGCGGTTCGCGGGCCAGCGCGGCGTGGAGGTGTGGACCCTCGAGGTCGTCGAGCGACGGCGGCTCCACTGCGACCACGGTAACGGCAAAGCCGAGCCGGATGGTCGAGCGGTCGCTCTTTCCTCCCCTACAAGAAGTAGAGCCGGCCGAGCGTGACACGGTCGAGCGGCTCCGACCACACCGGGTCGCCGTCGAAGCTGACCGCCCCGCTGGACGCGTCGACGTCGACCGTCCCCGTGCGCCGGTTGCGGACCATGTCCGCCGCGCCGATACCGCGGGTGGCGGACACGGCCACCCGCCGGCGCCGGGTCGGGAGGCGGTCGGCGCCCTCCTCCAGGGCGGCCCGGGCGACGAAGGCGACGGACACCTCGGAGGGCGCCGCGCCGTGGCCGCCGAACTGCGGTCCGAGCACGAGTGGCTGCGCCGTGTCGACGGCGGCGTTGGGGTCGCCGGTCACCCCCCATGCCGGGAAGCCGGCCTTCAGGACCAGCGTCGGCTTCGCAGCGAACCACGCCGGCTCCCACAACACGATGTCGGCCAGCTTGCCCACCTCGAGCGAGCCGACCTCGCCAGCGAGGCCGTGGGCGACGGCGGGGTTGATGGTCAGCTTGGCGAGGTAGGCGAGGATCCGCTCGTTGTCGTCGGTGCCGCCGCCGCGTTGCACCTTCATCTTGGCGGCCAGCGCGAACGTGCGGCGCACCGTCTCGCCGGCCCGGCCCATGCCCTGGGCGTCGGAGGAGGTGATGGGGATCACCCCGATGTCGTGCAGCACGTCCTCGGCCCCCATCGTCGAGGCCCGGACCCGGTCGCGGGCGAGGGCGGCGTCGGCGGCCAGCTCAGGTCGCAACTGGTGGACGGCGCAGATCATGTCGAAGTGCTCGGCCACGGCGTCGCGGCCGAACGGCAGCGTCGGGTTCGTCGACGACGTGATGATGTTGGGGCGCCCGGCGAGGCGCAGCACGTCGGGGCTGTGGCCGCCGCCGCAGCCCTCGATGTGGAAGGCGTGGACCGTCCGGCCGGCGATGACAGCCAGCGTGTCGTCAACGCTGCCCGACTCGTTGAGCCCGTCGGTGTGGAGGGCGACCTGCACGTCGTGCTCGTCGGCCACGGTGAGGGCGGTGTCGAGGCAGCGGGGATGGGCGCCGAGGTCCTCGTGGACCTTGAAGCCGCTGGCGCCGCCCTGGGCCAGCGCCTCGAGCAGCGGGTCGGGCCGCGACGAGCCCCCCCGCGCCAGGATGCCGATGTTGACAGGCCAGGCATCGAAGGCGGCGATGCCCTGCCGCAGGATCCGTGGGGCGTTGATGCCCACCCCCCACACCGGGCCGAGCTCCTGGCCGATCACCGTGGTGACCCCCGACGCCAGGCAGGCTTCCATCACCCGGGGCGACACCATGTGGACGTGGGTGTCGACGGCGCCGGCCGTGGCGATGAGCCCCTCGCCGCTGACGATCGTCGTGCCGGTGCCGACGACGACGTCGACGCCGTCGACGGTGTCGGGGTTGCCCGCCCGCCCGATCGCCGTGATCCGACCGGCGGTGATGCCGATGCTCGCCTTGCGCACCCCGAGCACGGCGTCGACGACGACGGCGTTGGACACCACGACGTCGCAGGTGTGGCTGACGGCGGCGGCCCGCAGGTGCATGCCGTCGCGCGCCGTGCGCCCGAATCCGACGAGGAACTCGTTGCCCGGCGCCTGGGCGTCGTGCTCGACCCGCAGGACGAGCCCGGTGTCTCCGAGCAGCAGGCGGTCTCCGGCGGTTGGGCCGTGCAGCGACCGGTAGGCCCCGTCGCCGGGGCCGGCGGGGCCATTGGGATCGGCGCCGTGGCTGGCGCTGTGGTGGGGGCCCCGGATCGTCACGGTGCCCCGTCGGCGGCGTCGAGGTAGCCGCAGGCGCGTGCCCGTCGGAGGGCGTGTTCGGCTGCACCGGGGGCGTCGAGGGGCCCGTCGACCAGGCCGGCGAAGCCCACGACGATCCGGGCGCCGCCGATGGGCGTCAGCGTCACCGGGACCGGCTCACCTGGCGGGAACCGCACCGACGTGCCGGCGGGGATCCGCAGGCGCATCCCGTAGGCGGCGGCGCGGGGGAAGCGCAGCCGGGGGTTCACCTCGAAGAAGTGGTAGTGGCTGGTGACGCTGATGGGCACGGCCGACTCGTTGACGACCGTGATGGCCCGGTCCGCCTCCGTCGCCGGCAGCGCCGGCGTGGGGGGTGCCTCCACGAGGCCGCCGGGTCCGGGTTGGCTGCCGGGTCCGGGTTGGCCGCCGGCGTCGTCGCCCAGCCGGAACGGGTCGCGCACGACAGCGAGGCGCGTGCCGTCGTCGAACACCGCCTCGACGTGGACGTCGGTGACGACGTCAGTCACCCCGGCCAGCACGTCGCCGGCCGAGAGGATCCCCCGGCCGGCCTCGATCGCCTCGGCTAGGCGCGCCCCGTCGCGCGCCGCCTCGCACACGGTGTCGGCGACGAGAGCGGTCGCCTCCGGCACGTTGAGCAGGAGGCCGCGGCGCCGGCGGGCCCGGGCGAGCTCGGCGGCGCTGAACAGCAGCAGCCGGTCCCGCTCGGATGGGGTCAGCCGCATGACGAGGCCAGCATGGGTGGACACTACCGTCGCCGGCGATGACGTGACCGGGGCAGGCGAGGGCCGGACGTCCGAGGATCGGGTCAGGCGTGCTCGGCGTCGACGGCGTCGGCGAGAGCGGCCATCGAGGTGAACGTCCAGTCCGGGGTGACCGCGGCGGGGGGCTGTGGGGTGGCGCCCCAGCCCGGCCTGTCGTGGCGCCGGTTGATCCACGCCGTGGGCAGGCCGGCGGCCTTGGCGGGGGCGTGGTCGTGGAACAGGCTCTGCGCGACGTGCAGGAGCCTGTCCTCTCCCACCCCGAGCCGCCTCGCCTCGGCGCCGAGCGCCTCGAAGTTGCGGGCGGCCGGCTTGTACGAGCCGATGTCCTCGGCGGTGAGGACGCCGGCGAAGGTCACGCCCAGCCGCTTGTTGGAGCCGGCGAACGAGGTCCGGTCGACGTTGGACAGGATGATGAGCTCGTAGCGGCGGGCCAACCGCTGGAGGGCCTCGGCCGAGTCGGGGAACGCCGGCCAGTCTGGAACCGACACCGAGAAGGCCTCGGCGTCCGCCTCGCTCACCTCCACGCCCAACTGGGCGCCCAGCGCCCCCATCGCCCGGGCCAGGATCCGCGGGTAGCGCTCGGTGGGGTGCTCGGCCTCTGCTCGCGCCTCGTGCGCTGAGTAGGCGGTCAGCAGCTCCTCGTCGGTCATGGCCAGGCCGCTGGCGTCCGCCCACGGTCGCAGGGCCGCCGAGATGCCGCCCTCCCAGTCGATCAGGGTGCCATAGCAGTCGAAGCTCATGGCCTCGAAGTCGGTCAGCTCCACGAGTCGCGCTCCTTTGTGGCCTTGCAGATGGAATGGAGGAAGGACGCCTACCTGATGGCCCAGATCGTCGACACCCACAGCGAGCACGCCGACATCCTGGAACTGGCGGCCCAGGTAGCGCACGGGATCACCGCAGAAGAACGAGACGATCCGCACGCCCTCTTCCAGGCAGGTGTCGAGTCGCGCGTCCTGCTCCCACTCCAGCACCAGGTTCACCCCGAAGGGTCGGTCGGTGAGGTCCCGGATCTCGCCGATCAGTCGCCGGATCTCAGCGGGCGTGCGCCACGTCGCCGACAGCATGCCGAGGGTGCCGGCTCCGCTGACGGCGGCGACCAGTCCGGGACTGCTCGCATTCCCGATCGGGACCTGGACGATCGGCATCTCGATGCCGACCAGCTGGCACAAGCGTGTCATCGCGGTCTGCCCCCTTCGTGACGCCGGAGGCGGCGCAGCGGGTCGGCCCCGTGGGCCTGCGGTGTCCGGCACCCCGCCCGGCGCCCTTCAGTAGGACGAGGCTTCGAAGAACCACCGGGCGATGTCGAGTTGGGGGAGAGCTCGGCCGCCCATCCAGAGGCTCATGATCTTGGAGTCCCGCCAGTGCTTCTCCACGTCGCCTTCGCGCGAGTAACCAAACGCGCCCATGAGGTCGATGGCCTTGTTGACCACCGAGGTGAGCTGGTCGGACACGTAGAGCTTCGTGACCCGGGTGCGGGCGAGCATCTCGGGGGTGTGCCGCGGCCCGTAGATGTCAGGGCGGTCCAGCATGCGGGCCTTGAGGTAGGTCTCCGACCGGCTGGTCTCGACGGCGATGACGATGTCGGCGAGGACCCCGGCGGTGATGCTGTGCTCCTTGAGCTGGCGGCCGCCAACGACTCGCGTGTCGCACCACTCCCGCAACAGCTCGTAGACGTTGCGCATCACCCCGAGGCACTGGGCGGCGGTGCCCACGTTGCCTGAGGCGATGAACGCCCGCGCCGCAAGGGCGTCCTCGCCCGGGCCGTGCGCCCGGAGCTCGGCCGGGACCCGGACATGGTCGAACCAGACGTCGCTGTTCCAGTCGCCGGCCATGCCCGCCTTGCGGTAGGGCTTGCCCTGGGTGACGCCCGGAGTGTCAGCCGGGACGTAGACGATTGCGAACGCGGCATCGCCGCCGTCGGGATCGGTGGTGCAGAACACGGCGAAGACGTCGGCCAGGCCCCCGGAGTTGGTGGGCCACAGCTTGTGGCCGTTGATCACCCACTCGTCGCCGTCCCGGCGAGCCGTGGTGGCGACGTAGCGGCCGTGGGTGCCGTCTATGTTCTCGACGTCGGAGCCGCTCCGCTCGTCGGTGATGGCGGCCGAGCCGACGTACCAGCGGTCGGTGCCGAGGAAGCGCGGGGTGAACAGCTCCATGAGGAATCGGTTCTCCCGCGGCGGCATTATCGGCGACATCGCCCACACCGAGCAACTCGCTGCGGTCGCCAACCCGGCGTCGGCGCGTGCGATCTCCTCGAGGCAGAGGGCCGACATGACAGCGTTCATCCCCCCGCCGCCGTACTCGCTGGGCCAGGCGGCCCACTGGTAGCCGACGTCGACGGCGAGCGACGTCAGCAGGCGGTGGCACAGGTCGTGGCGGTCCCAGTCCTCGTCGATCTCACGCCGGACGGGGATCACCTCCTTGTCGGCCCATGTCCGGATGGCGCCCACGAGCTCGGCTGCCTCGTCGGGCACCCACTCGAGCGGGAGCGAGAAGGAGTCGCCCATGGCGCCGGACCTCCGGGCTAACCCGCGACGGGGGCGGTGATCGTCGGCGGGCGCAGCACCTCGTGGGACGTGTTCCCGACCACGAGCGGCCCGACGCCGGTTTCCGAACGTGCCGGGGGTCCGGCCGGCCTCGAGTGCCTCGAGCGGTCGACCGGAAGCAGGTTCGTTCCCGGCATGACGCCCCCTTTCCTCGTGTGTCCACACCCTACCGTTGACAGCCGTCGCGCTGAGGAGCTCGATCGTACCAGGCAGCGGACCGCTGGCCGCGGCGCTCACGGACGCCGTCGGCGGTAGCGACCACGCCGAGCGCAAAGCAGCGCTGCTGGCCGCCTATCGCCTCGCCGCCCAAGGCCACAACCGCTTCGACCCCGTACATCACGTCGACCCCGAGCCCCGGCCCCTTCCACATCCGAGCATGGAAGGTTCTCGGGCCGACCGGCTCGCCGAGGCATGCCTCACCGTGATTACCGACCCGTCGCTGCGCCGGCTCCCACTGGTCGGCACCGTCGACCAGGCAGCCGACAGCACCGACATCCTCTCCCATCCCACCCGAGCCCGCGCACTACATCGCCTCTACGACACCGACACTGAACAGCCAAGCCCTCGCAGCGCCCCAGAGGTGCCGTTTCGCGCTATCCGTCTGGCCTTGGCGGTCGGCACCGGTCTCAGCGCGATCCTGTACCTGCTGACCGCGGCAGTGGTCATGGGACTGGTTCCCCACCACACCCTGGTCGGGACCGGCTCGCCGTTCGTGAACGCGTTCGACTCGATGTTCCCGGGCACCCCCTGGGCCGGCAAGTTCATCGCTGCGGTGGCCGTGGTCTCGGGCATCGGTGCCCTGAACGGCTGGACGCTCCTTGTAACCGAGACCTCGAGGGCCATCGCGCAGGACGATCTCTTCCCGCGCCCGTTCGCCTGGGAGGACCGCGGGCACACAGCGTGGTTCGGCATCGTCGTCGGTACCATCCTGCCGTCGCTGCTCATGCTCTGGGCCTACGAGACCAAGACTGGGCTCACCGTCTTCACCTACCTGGTGGACCTCACGGTCGTGACTGTCGCCATCCCGTACTTCATGTCGGCCATCGCGCAGCTGACGTTCCTCGCCTCCAGGCGGCGGCGGGTGCAGGGCTGGCTGCTCGCCCGCGACCTGCTAGTGGCCGGCATCTCCGTCCTGTTCTCGATGTGGGTCACCTTCGCCTCGGGGTACCAGACCGTGTACCAGGCGCTGGTGGTGATCATGGTCGGTCTGATCCTGTATGCACCGCTGAATGCACGTCGCCAGCGTCTGGGAGAGACTGCGAGCCCGGTCGACAACCCGCTGGCGGGCGCCGGAGCCGGTCCGAACGGCAACGGTGCCACCGTGGTCCAGGGCGTTCCAGCGGCCGGCGCCACGGTTGCCGTGGCCGGCGGCAGCGACAACGCCGACGTGACGCGTTGAGCGTCGAAGCAGGCAACCGCCGGTCCATCCCACTCGTCTCCACCCCTGAAAGGTGCAGTCCGCCATGACTTTCCACGTCGACTCCGAGGTGGGCCAGCTCCGCCAGGTCATCGTCCACCGGCCCGGGCTCGAGCTGTCCCGCCTCTCCCCGCGCAACATCGAGGAGTTGCTCTTCGATGATGTGATGTGGGCCAAGAAGGCCAAGGAGGAGCACGACGCCTTCGTGGAGTCGCTACGCGAGCGGGGGGTACGGGTTCACTACTACGGTGACCTGCTCGCCGAGACCGTGGAGCTACCCCAGGCGCGAAGCTTCGTCCTCGACCGTGTCTGCACCACCGACCAGCTGGGTCCGGTGCTGGTCGGGGCGGTGCGCTGATGGGTGTACCACTACTCATGGGACCGACCCCCGGGGATCGCTAGCGGTGCTTGTCCTGTGAGGACTGATGTGAGACGGCGACCCTGGGGGGAGGCTCCCGGGCCCTGACGCCCGCAACGGTG
>JAKAQB010000149.1 GCA_021811865.1 Actinomycetes bacterium
TCTCTACATGGCCGTGTCGGTGTCGCTCGCCAACCTCGGCTCGGAGTTCGAGGACGCGGCTCGGGTGCACGGCGGCGGCCGGTGGCGCACGGCGCGGGTCGTGGTACCGATACTTGCCCCGGCGATCATGTCCGCCCTGGCGATCGGCTTCGCCGAGACGATCTCCGACTTCGGCGTGGCCGCCACGCTGGCGGCCAGCGCCAACTTCCCGGTCGCGACCTACTCGCTCTTCGATGCCGTCAACAACCTGCCCGCGAACTTCGGGGCGGCGGCAGCGATCAGCTGGATCCTCGTGGCCACCGCCGCCATCCCGATCGCACTACAGGCACGGGCGCTGCGGGGCCGGTCGTATGCGGTGCTGTCGGGCCGCACCCGCCAGCCGTCCCGCCGCCGCCTGACCACCAGGGGGAAAGTGCTGGCCGCCGGCGGCGCAAGCCTGCTTTTCCTACTCGCCCTCGGTGCGCCGATCCTCGGTGCTGCGTTCGCCTCGCTGCTCAAGAACTTCGGGGTCTCGTTCTCGGCGAGCGCTTTCACGCTGGCGAACTACCGCCTCGTCTTCGACGGCACCGCCGGCCTTGCCGGACCGCTCGAGTACTCGTCGATCCTCGGCGTGGTCACAGCCACGATCGTGGCCGCCCTCGGCCTGGTCGTGGCCCGCATGATGACCGCCCGCGGCGTCGGGGCGGTCGGCAAGCTGATCGACCTGGTCCTGATCGGCTCGGTCGCCCTGCCCGGCATCGTGCTCGGCGCCGGGTACATCTTCGCCTTCAACCTGCCGATCGCCAACCGGCTCGGTGTCGCCCTGTACGGCACCACGACACTGCTCGCCATGGGCTACGTGGCGACCAGCCTGCCGTCGCAGGCCCGGCTCATGGTCGGGCCGGTCTCCCAGTTGCAGGAGTCGCTGCTGCATGCCGCCCGGGTGCACGGCGCCGGCGGCGCGGGGGCCTGGGCCCGCTCGGCCCTGCCGGTGCTCTCCCGGCTCCTGCTGTGGGCCTGGCTGCTGACCTTCGCCAAGACCCTGCTCGAGTACCCGGTGTCGAGCCTGCTGTACCCTCCCGGCAGCACACCGGTGGCGGTTGCCATCAACAACTTCGTGGGCACGTCCGCCCACTACGGCGAGGCAACGGCCATGTCTGTGCTGGCCATGCTGGAGATGTTCGGGGTGATCGCCATCGGGCTGGCAGCATTCCGCCTGCTCGCCCCGCGCGGGTGGCAGCGGATCGGAGGCTTCATCGATGTCTGAGGGGATCGAAGTCGACCTGCAGAGGGCCACCAAGCGCTACGGGGCCAAGGTCGCCCTCGACGAGGTCGACCTGCGCGTCCTGCCCGGCACCCTCTGCGTGCTCCTCGGTCCCTCCGGGTCGGGCAAGACCACCCTGCTCCGCTGCCTGGCAGGCATCGAGCGGCTCAGCTCCGGGCAGCTGCGGCTCGGGGGGCGGCTCGTGGCCGACGGCGCCTCCCACGAGCCGCCGGAGCGCCGGGACCTGTCGATGGTCTTCCAGGACTACGCGCTGTGGCCCCACCTGACGGCAGCGCGCAACGTGGCGTTCGCTCTCGGCCGCCGGCGGCTCGGCCGGGGCGACTCCACCGCCCGCGCCCGCCAGATGCTCGAGCGTGTCGGTCTCGGCCACCTAGTCGAGCGCTACCCCAACGAGCTGTCCGGAGGCGAGCAGCAGCGCGTCGCCCTCGCCCGGGCGTTGGTGGCCGAGACCGGGCTGCTGCTCTTCGACGAGCCGCTGTCCAACCTCGACGCCGACCTCCGGGAGCGGATGCGCCTCGAGATCGCCACGCTCACCCGCGCCTCGGGCGCCACGTCGGTGTACATCACCCACGACCAGGCCGAGGCGTTCGCGCTGGCTGACACGGTCGGGGTGCTGCGGGACGGTCGCCTCGTCCAGCTGGGACCGCCCGAGGAGATCTACCTCCGACCGGCGACGCCTTTCGTAGCCCGCTTCACCGGACTCGCCGGCGAGGTTCCCGTACGCGTCGCCGGCGGCGCAACCGGCGACGACCTCGTCCCCGTCGAGCCGCTCGCCGGCGGCTCCACCCTCCTCGCCACAGCGATGTCCGCCCCCGAGCCAGGCACCGCGACCCTGCTGGTGCGTCCCGCCGGTGTCCAGCTGCTGGCCGCCGACCACGCCCGGCGCCACCTCGACGGCGTCGTCGTCGACGCCGCCTACCGGGGCCGGGGCTACGACCACGCCGTCCGCATCGGGCGGGACTCGCTCGTCGGCATCCACGACCAACGGCGCTGGGCCCGCGGCGACCGCGTCGGTGTGCGGCTCGACCCGTCGTCGTGCCTGCTGTTCCCCTCCGAGACCCCCGCCGCCGAGCCGGTGCTCGCACCCGCCGGGGCTTGACGCCGCTGGTGCCTCCGAGTGGCTATCGTGCGCGCGCATGGCCCACTCGGACGGCGATCAGCTGATCGGCCAGCTCGGGCGCGTGACGATGGCGATCCGGGGCGCCGCCCGCCCCGGCGAGGTGCAGGTCCCGCTGCGCGGCGGGTCCGAGGCGTTCATCGCCTACGCCGACGGCGAGATCGAGGTCGGCGTGCAGGTGCTGGTCGTCGGCCGGCGGCCGGGGCGCGCGGTCGAGGTGAGCGTGTTCGGCGACTGATCGGCTGTCGATGAGGGCTCCGCCGGCCGGGCCGGCAGCCCAGGAAGGCAGGTCCACATGCTCGGATGGCACGTACCACGGCCCGACCAGGCCATGCTCGTCAGCGGGGGGAAGGCTCACGGCCTCCCGTTCAAGATCGTCGTCGGCCACGGCGGCTTCGTGCTGCCCCTCCGCTCCCGTGTGAGCTTCCTCACGCTGTCCATGCAAGAGGCGGAGGTGGCCGAGGAGTGCGTCACCAAGCAGGGCATCGCTGTCAACGTGAAGGCCGTCATCGCCTTCAAGGTCGGGGCCGACTCGGAGAGCATCGCCAACGCCGCCCAGCGCTTCCTGGGCGACGAGTCGAAGATGAGCATGCTCACCGGCCGGATCTTCGCCGGCCACCTCCGGTCGATCATCGGGTCGATGACCGTCGAGGAGATCATCCGGGAGCGCCAGCGCCTCGCCGAGGAGGCGCTCGACGCCTCGAAGATGGAGATGTCCAAGATCGGCCTCGTCGTCGACGCCCTCCAGATCGAGAGCATCGACGACCTCGGCTCCGGCTACATCAAGGCGCTCGCCGCGCCCCACGTCGCCGAGGTGCAGCGCGCCGCCCGGGTCGCCCAGGCGCAGGCGGACCAGGCGTCGGCGGAGGCCGAGCAGCAGTCGCAGCGCAACCAGTCGGAGTTCGAGCGCCAGACGGCGGTGGCGCGCGCCGGCTACCAGGCGGAGATCGACCGGGCCCAGTCGACCGCCGCCCAGGCCGGCCCTCTCGCCCAGGCCCAGGCCGCCCAGGGGGTGCTCGAGGTCCAGACCACCCTCGCCCAACGCAACGCCGAGCTGCGCCAGGAGCAGCTGGTCGCCGAGGTCATCCGACCGGCCCAGGCGGATGCCCAGCGCATCAAGATCCTCGCCGACGCCGAGGCCGACCGGCTGCGGCGCATCGGCGAGGCGGGCGCCGCCAACGACCGGGTCGCCCTCGACCTGCAGATCATCGCCCAGCTGCCCGACATGCTGCGGGCCGTTGCCGACAGCCTGCAGAACGCCAACCTCACCGTCCTCGGTGGCAGCGGCGGGCTCGGCTCGTTCGTCGCCGGGCTCGCCTCCCAGGGCGCCAACGTGTTCGAGGCGTTGCGCGCCTCGCTCGGCCAGACGGCCCCCGCCAGCGCCAACGCGGCCGGCGCGCCGTCGATCCCCGTCGACGAGCTCGACAGCCCCTTCGAGCCCGGGGCCGCCGGCCGGCCGCCCGAGCCCCAGCCGGTCGAGCGCGCCCGGCCGGCGTAGGGCGCTAGGCCGGCGCAGCACGGCGGCGGGGAGCCGCGGTCTACTAGAATGCAAGAGCCCTTGCGGCGCTCGCGAGGACCTGTGGTGCAGTTTGGAGTGCACGCCGGCCTGTCAAGCCGGAGGTCGCGGGTTCAAATCCCGTCAGGTCCGCGGTCGGATAGCTCAGCTGGTAGAGCGCGCGCCTGAAAAGCGCGAGGTCACCGGATCGACGCCGGTTCCGACCACGGAGAAAGGCCCTGGTCACAGGGCCTTTCTTGCTGTCCGGGGGTCGGTCAGAGGGGTCGCCGGAAGGCCGTCGTGCCACACGCGTGCCACACGCGGCCACTGACCGTCAACGACCGAGGATGACCGGCGCTCACCATTGCTCGGCCATGGTCACTGTCAGTGGCGGTCGGCGACGGCCTGGGCCGAGACGGCAGGCGCCGGTGCCAGCCCGGCCCGCTCGGCCATCCGAGCGAGACGCTCGGCGATCACGACGTCCCGGGCGAGCGAGGCGTGCTGGTAGACCATCGCCGCCGTCAGGCGTGGTCGCGAACCAGGCCCCCCGCCGAACTCGCCGGTCTCAGCACAAGCATGAAGTTCGAAACCCAGCTCATGCAGCCGTTCGGCCTACGTTCACCCGACAGGTGACTGCACACCGCGCAGCGTATACAACCCCCACGGGTGCATGCCGGCCGACTGCTCCACCGTCAGGGGACTGCTCGGGCGGGCACGATCCACTCGACGGGCTGGCCGGTCACCTCGGCGATCAGCTCGAAACCGCGGTCGTAGTGGAGGACGACCAGGCCGGCCGCCTCTGCGGCCGCAGCGATGAGAAGGTCGGCGATCTTCGCAGCGCGATGGCGGCTGCGCTCCGCCAGAGCATCCCGGAGGTCCACCGCCCGGTCGAGCACCTCTTGATCCATGGCTGCCCGGGGCCACGCTGCCCTCGTGGCTATCAAGATGGGAGCTTCGCTGCGCAGGACGATCCCTCGGCGACACACGCGGTGCTGTCAGTCAGGAAGCCTCGTGGTGGCGGGCGATGTACTCGTCGAGGGCTTCCCGGCCGATGTCAGCCAACCGCCGGCCTTGATGGGAGGCGATCTGTTCGAGGGCTCGCCGGGTGTTCTGGGTGACCCGGAGGGTCAGGTTGGGGGTCTTCGCCGCCTCGCCAGTCAGTGACGGCCGGCCAGCCCGCCGAGCCCTTACCCGAGACATGGCGCGCTCGGCCATCTCGGCTGCTCGGGCCTCGGTCAGCCGAGTGCCGTCGTCGAGGTACACCTCTTCGGCGTCGAGATCGATGTCGGGGCCGACCTGGCTCTTGAGA
>JAKAQB010000058.1 GCA_021811865.1 Actinomycetes bacterium
AGACGACGACCTGACCCTCCAACTCGCCGGCCTCACATAGTTATCCCGAGGAACCGCCGCCCGAACAGCCCCAACGCTGCCCCAACCGTGCGTCCTCGGGATAACAGATCCCTCGTGATTATCGGTCTAATCCCGAGTTCGGGATTACCGCGACAAGCCTCGGATCGAGTCGTTGCAGTCCTACATCAAAAAGAGCTTCTTCGCCGGGCGGGAGTGGGGCTCGTGGCAAGAGATCCTCTCGGGCGCACGGCGCTGGATGGACGAGGTGGCAGGGAAGCGGACGCCGCGTGTCCTCGAGGGGCGCACTCCCCACGAGGTCTTCGCCGCTGACGAAGCCGGCGCCCTGCTCCCCCTGCCTGCCATGCCCTTCGAGCTTGCCACGTGGTCGCAGCCGAAAGTGGCCCCCGACGCGCACGTCCGCGTCGGTCGGTGCCTCTACAGCGTGCCCTGGCGCCTCATCGGCCAGCGGCTCGCGGCTCGGGCGACCAGCCAGTCAGTCCAGCTCTACCGCACAGGCGAGCTCGTGAAGACCCACGCCTTCCAGGCCCGGGGCCGAAAGACCGACCTCGCCGACCTGCCCGAAGAGCGCGTGGGCTTCTACCTGCGCACGCCGGTGTGGTGCAGGGCCCAGGCGGCGATCATCGGGCCGGCGACCGACGCCTTGGTCGGCGAGCTGCTGAGCGTGAACGTCCTCTACCGCCTGCGCCAGGCACAAGGGGTGCTGCGCCTCGCCGAGCGTCACGGCGAGGTCAGGCTCGAGGCCGCGTGCCGAAGGGCCCTCGACGCCGGCGACCCTTCCTATCGGACCGTAAAGGGGATCTTGAAGGCCGGCACCGAGCATGAGGACGTCCAAGACCAGCTCCCCGGCGTCGACGTGCCGGCCTACCTGCGCGGACCGAGCGCCTTTGGTGCGGAGGAAGACCGATGAGCGCCACCACCGACCACGAGCTCGCCCACGTGCTGCGCCAGCTGCACTTGACCGGCATGCTCGACACCTTGGAGGTCCGCCTCGCAGAAGCGCGCGCCGGACGTCTCGGCCACGTCGAGTTCCTCGAGGTGCTCTGTCAAGACGAGCTCGCCCGACGCGAGGCCGCCGCCGTCACGCGGCGGATCCGCCAGGCGCACTTCCCGCGTGAACAGACCCTCGAGAGCTTCGACATGACCTGCAACAAGACGTTGCCTGCAGCGATGATCCGCGACCTCGCCCGGCTCAGCTTCATCGAGGCGGGAGAAGGGGTCCTCCTCTACGGGCCGGTCGGGGTCGGAAAGAGCCATCTCGCCGTCGCGCTCGGGCACCTGGCGTGCCGGCGCGGCTACGACGTGGTCTTCACCACGTGCTCGAAGCTACTCGCCACATTGGCCGGTGGCCACGCCGATCGCACCTTCGCCGAGCGCGTGGCGAAACTGGCGAAGCCTGGGGTGCTCATCGTCGACGACTGGGCGATGCGGGAGTTCACGGCGACCCAGGCCGACGACGTCTTCGAGCTGCTCTCCGAGCGCTTGGAGCGGCCACGGCGCTCGCTCATCTGCACCTCGAACCGCTCCCCGTCGGACTGGTATCCCCTCTTCCCCAATGCCGTCGTGGGCGAGTCGATCCTCGACCGTCTTTTGAACTCGAGCCACCACGTGCTGTTGGAGGGAAAGAGCTACCGGCCCAAGAACCGGCCTGGACGTCAACGGACGGAGGGCTGAACAGTGCCGCTGCCTCCGACGGTGTCAAGCCCACGCTGCGAGGCGCCGCCACGATGGGCGACGGCTGTGCCGTCGGCTCGCTGTGCTCGCCTCGCCCATCGGGCTCCGCTTCTCGCTCTTCGGGGCTTGACACCGTCTCGGCAGCGGCGGGGCGCACTCAGGAAGCGACGCAGGGGCGTCGCTTCCAACGCCAAGCGCGATGTCTACCGGGCCTCGGGTGGGCCCGGATGACCGGCGCGCCCCCGAGCCGGACCGTTGACGAGAGGAGGTGATCGACGGCACCATGACACCCAGGACCAGGTCGGGAATTACGTGATCGACCCCCTCGGGAATTACGTGATCGTCGGCACCCACGACGAGAATCTTCAGAAATCGACTCTCCCCTGGTCAAGGGACAAAGGCGTGCCACCTACGTAGAATTGCGCACCGGTGATCGATTCCGGCCCGTCGCAGCGAAGCGCGACAACCGTCGGCAGGACCGCTTCCGGCATCGCCTACCAGGTGGCCGCAGGCGGCTACCCCGATGTGCTCCTCGTCCCCGACGGGCTTGTCCCGATGGCCGCCTTCAGGCAGCTCCCCGCCTACGCACAGTTCCTTGCCCAGCTGGGCGAACTCGGCCGCCTCGTCCTCTTCGACCGCCGGGGCATCGGTGCCTCCGCCAATGCGGCGCGGCTCCGGCCCTGGGGGCTCGCCGACTGGGCCGAGGACGCCAAAGAGGTGCTCGCTGCCGCAGGATCGGTCCGGGCGGTGATCGTCGCCCTGGCTGAAGGCGCCATGACGGCCGTTGCCCTCGCGGCGCGCAGCCCGTCGTGCGTCGCAGCCCTGGTGCTCCTCAACGCCACGCCCGGCCCCGCCTTGGCCCCCTTGTCGCGGCGCGGGCAGGGGCCGGGGTACATCGCCTACCTGCGCTCCACCCTCCCGCAGGGGTGGATCACCGACCCACCCGGCATAGAGGTGCTCGCCCCGAGCCTCGGGCAAGAGCCGGTCTTCTCGCAGTGGCTCACCGGCGCCTTCCGCCAAGCGGGCGACGCCCGCAGGTTCCTGCCCGCCTTCGACCTGGCGCTGCGGTCCGACGTGCGCCCGTACCTTGCCCAAGTGCAGGCGCCCACCCTCGTCGTCCATCGCCGTGCCGACGCGTGGTTCTCAACCGACCACGGCCGCGCCCTTTCGGCTGCGATCGCCGGGTCGCGCTATGTCGAGCTGCCCGGAGCCGATCACGCGCCGTATGCCGGTGACACCGTCGACCTATTCAGCGCCATCCGATGGTTCATCGCGGAGACCTTCCCCTCGAAGCTCGCCCTCCGGCCGGGTGACCTCAACGAGAGCGACATGCGGCTCTCCCCACGCCAGGCGCAGATCCTGCAAATGGTTCGAGCAGGTCTCACCGACAAAGAAGTCGCCGTGCGGATAGGGCTCAGCCACCGCACGGTACAGAAACATCTCCAGTTCGCCTACCGGCGTCTCGGTGTGCGCAACCGCACGGCTGCAGCGCTCTCGTCCAAGATGCCCACCGCCGGCTAGATCGAGGGTCGCGCCATCCCTTTCAGGTGCGACCGTTTATCGGGACACCCGCGTCAGGTCCCGGCGGATCCCGCCGCCATGTCCGACGACCGCATTCCGGGTGCGGGGACAGTCTCTTGGTGCGACCGTTTATCGGGACACCCGCGTCAGGTCCCGGCGGATCCCGCCGCCATGTCCGACGACCGCATTCCGGGTGTGGGGACAGTCTCTTGACGGCCTTCCCCTAGCGTCCTATAACTATCCTAGTGGCATTAGGAGAACCGATCCAGGATCGGAGAGCTCGCCGGCATGAGGCGACCAAACTCGAGATCGTCGACGCGGCCTGGGAGGTGGCGAGGGAGAAGGGCCTCGCAGGTCTTTCCCTTTCGGACGTGGCGGCCCGGGTGGGGATGCGGGTGCCGTCGCTGTACTCGTACTTCGCGTCGAAGAACGAGATCTACGACGCCATGTTCGCCCAGGGCAACGACGAGTTCATCGAGTTCATCAAGGATCGTCACGCCAACCTGCCGAAGAAGCCTCGCGAACGTCTGCGGGGAGGGTTTCGCATCTACTTCGATTTCTGTACGCAGGATCCGGTCCGCTACCAGCTTCTGTTCCAGCGGACGATCCCCGGCTTCGAGCCCTCGGAGGCCTCCTACGCGAAGGCGATCGAAGTGCTCAGGCTGTTCCGGGAGGACCTCGCCAGCATCGGACTGGCCGGCGACCAGCAGGACGAGGACCTTCTCACCGCGCTGAGCTCTGGCCTGGTCGACCAGCAGGTCGCCAACGACCCCGGCGGCGACCGCTGGGCAGGGCTGGTCGACGCGGTGGCCGACCTGGCCTACGACCACGTGACGAAGAAGCAACGAAGGCGGCGCCAGGCCACCTAAGCCGACAGGAAGGAGGTCAAGCATGAGAACGGCGAGGACCGGAACCGTCCAGGTACACATCGACGCCCCTACCGAGAAGGTGTGGGCCTTGCTCTCGAACCTCGACCGTATGGGGGAGTGGAGCCCGGAGTGCTACCGGGTCGAGTGGGAGGACGGCGCGTCCTCGCCGGCCACGCCTGGGGCGCGTTTTCGAGGCTGGAACCGCTACGGACGCATGAAGTGGTCGGTCGCCTGCCAGGTAAAGACCGCTGTGCCTGAAAAGGAGCTCAGCTGGTCCACCCTGGTGCGGGGAAAGGAGATGGTCACCTGGAGCTACCGCCTCGAGCCTTCGGACGGCGGGGTGGACCTGGTCGAGTCCTTCGAAGTCCACTGGCTGCCGATCTCAGCCCGCATCGCCGAGGACTACCTCATGTTCGACCGGGATCGCCGCCGGGAAGAGGCCATGCGCCAGACGCTCAGACGAATCAAGGCCCTGGCCGAAGCCGAATCGAGCTCGTAATGGCGGCCGGGCGCGTGCTCATCGTGAGCTGGGGCGGGGGAGGGAACTTCCCGCCCGCCCTGGCGCTTGCCGATCGCCTCGTCCGCTGCGGCGACGAAGTGGCCGTGATCGCCGACGCCGCCCCGGCGGACCGCTCAGTCGTCGAAAGCGTGACCGGCTGCGGGGCCCAGCTGTTCGAGTACCGCTCCGTGGAGCCCTGGCCGGCCGGTCTCAGCCTGGAGGAGGACCCGGTGCGCTTCGACGAGATGCGAAACGGCGTCCCGACCGCCAAGGACATCCTTGCCGCAGCCGCCGAGTTCCAGCCCCACGTCATGGTCGTCGACTGCATGATCGGAGCCGGATTGGTCGCCGCCGAGCAGCTGGGCGTTCCCACCTGCGTGCTGGTTCACGTCCTCTACCAGCCCTTCGTCTCTTACTGGGCGGACATAGCGGTGGACGTGCGTCGCTGCCGGAAGGCCTTCGGCATGCCCGAGCTGGATGCGCCGGTCGCCTTCGAACAGCTGAAACGCTGTGCCAAGGTGCTCGTGCTTGTGCCCGAGGCCTTCGACTACCCCGGCGCCCCGAGAACCGCCGAGACCCACTACGTCGGTCCGATCTTCAGCCAGCGCCCTGCTGATCCACTGGGCGATCTTGGCTTCCATCCCTCCGATGACCGCCCGCTGGTACTGGTCTCGTTGAGCACCACGCCGATGCGCCAGCGCGAAGCCCTGCCCCCGATCCTCGAGGCGCTCGGTGGGCTTCCCGTCCGGGGCCTGGTCACGCTCGGGGGGATAGCCGTCGACCTCCAATGCCACTCGGTACCTGACAATGTCGTCGTGCACGACTACCTCCCCCATGCCGCCGTCCTCCCACGGGTCTCCGCCGTGGTCACCCATGCCGGCCTCAGCACGGTGATGGCCACCCTTGCCCACGGAATTCCCCTCGTGTGCATCCCCCAGGGCCGCGAGCAGCCCCTCAACGCCGAGCGGGTGCACGCATGCGGAGCGGGGATCAGCCTCGCGATGGACGCCAAGCCCGAGGTCATAGCCTCGGCGATCGCGACGGTCCTGGGTGAACCCTCCCACAAGTCTGCCGCCGGGTCGCTGGCGGCAGCGATCAACGCGCTCGGTCGCGGGCAGGCGGCGGTCGACCACGTCCAGTCGTTGCTGGCGCGAGCGCCGCGATCAGCCGGTGGTGGGCTGTGCCCATGGATGTCGGTACGAAGGTGATGCCATCGACAATCGCATGCCGGCAAGCAAGTGGGTTGACAAATGCAGCTGTTATCTCGATGGGCACCAAGGCCTGGTGGCTGACCCGGCCAACTCAGCCGCCGTCTCGGTGAGAGCCTCTGTTCCTCTTCGAGGGATCGAACCGGGTCGGGGGCTCCGGATAGGGTTGCGCCGATGAGAGCACCCAACCAAGAAGACGCTGCGCTGTACCTGCGTGTGTGGGCGCTCAAAGAGACCCCGACCCAGGCCGAGGCGAGAGCGTGGTTCTTTTGAGCACTTTACGAGGGCGCCGGAGTGCTTGTGTCACGCGGACTTTGCACGAGGACGTGTACTTCGACGCGCCGTTCGCGCTCGAGCTCAAGGCCAAGGCCGACCACCTGCCCGAAGAAGGCTCCTGCAACTGCCAGGTGATAGAGCACGCCCGGCCGCCCAGAACCGCTGGGCACCTCTCCTTCGGACGCGCGCCGTCGTCGGGTGAGCCCCGCCGATGTAGCCGTACAGGTCAGAGCGGCTGCAGCTGCACCGATTTATTCCTCAAGGCGGCGCAGGACTACCGGTGAGAGACGTCTCGGGAGAAGCCCTCGGTGGCAACCCTTCAGACCATGTAGCCGATGTCGGACGCGCCGGTCGGATAGGCGAAGACCATGTCCCTTAAGCCGCCAGCCCTCAGTTCCGTGCGAATGGCGAGAGCGAAGATGTTGATGATCTCGTCGGCGTGCAGCCCGAGGAGATGCGCACCCAGGAGGCGCTCGGTCCCGTCCTCGACGAGCGTCTTGAAGCCGGTGTGAGCGAGGGCGACGCGCCGCGAGGAGTACCACCCCGTGGTGTCCTCGTGATGGGTCGTGAACCGGAGCCCTTGCGCCCGAGCGGTGGCTTCGTCCAGACCCACCCGAGCCAACGGAGGCGTGGTGAAGACGACCGTGGGGATACCCACGTAGTTCGGCGTCCGCGTGTTGCCGTTCAACAGGTTGGCAGCCACGATGCCGCCTTGCATCCCCGCCACGGGGGTCAGGGGAAGGCCGCCGCTGGCGACGGCGTCGCCGGCCGCGTACACGGCCGGGTTGGTCACGCTCTGCAGGAACTCGTTGACCGCGACGCCGCCGTTCTCGGAACGTGCAACGCCCGCCGTCTCCAAGTCCAAGTCGTCGACCTCAGGGACTCGCCCCGCGGCGTGGACGACGAGGTCCGCGGCGACCTCTATCATCTCCTCCCCACGGCGGGCGTGGACGATCAGCTCGTCCCCGCGCCTCTCCATGCCCGTGACCACCGTGCCCACCCGCACATCGATGCCGAGGTCACGGGTGGCCGAGACGAGTTGAGCGACGAGATCGGCGTCGAACCCCTCCAGCGGACGCTCCCCGCGGTGAAGGATCGACACCGTAGCGCCGGCGCGCGCGGCTATGTGCGCGAACTCGAAGGCGATGTAGCCGCCGCCGACGAAGACCACCCGGCGTGGCAGCTCATCGAGCTCCAAGAAGCCGGTGCTGGTCGTGAGGTGTTCCTCGCCCGCGATCCCCAGCGGGGCGTGGCGCGCCCCGGCGGCGATCACCACATGCTTGCCGACGTAGGTCTCGTCACCGACGCGCAGGCAGGTTGGATCGACGAAGCGTGCATGTCCGTGAACGGTGAGGATTCCCGCATCCTTAAAGCCCTGGTCCATGGCGACGGGCACGTCTTCGACGAAGGTTCGTTTGAAACGGACCATGTCCGACCATGCAAGGGTGGGGGCGGGAGCAGAGAGGCCCCTGCCTTGCATGCGCCGTCCCCAGTCGACGAGCTCGGAGACGCCGACAAGGACCTTCTTCGGGTCGCACCCGCGAAGCTGGCAGGTACCGCCGAAAGGGTTCGAGTCGACGACTGCGACGTTCCAGCCCGCCTGGCGGCAGGGGAAGGCGACGCTCTGGGCGGCCGAACCGGTGCCCAAGACGATGAGATCAACGGCGACGGTCATGGTCTGTGCCTTTCTGTCGGGAATCGCCGTCCATCGTTTCTTTCGTTCCGATGACCGAGTCCCGTCGTATGGGGAACGCCGGGCGAGTTACCCCTCGGCCGGACCGGTGCCCGGCTCGACCGGTGGATCCTTGGTCAGTTGCTCGGCGAACTGCTGGAGCTTGTGAACGGTTGCGGCGCATGGTGGCTCGCCATGGCGGCGCAGCGCGCTTTTGATCTCGGTGTAGGTGGAGGCTTCGAGTCCGCAGCGCCGGCAGATTTCCAGGTGGCGCTCGACCCGACGGGCGGAGAGCTGGTCCAGCTCGCCGTCGAGGTAGCACTGAAGGACGCGTGCCACCTCGAGGCAGCTCGCCACCTCCCGGGTCCCGATCACGGCGCGCCACCACGGTCGAGGCATCATCTGAGGCGCCGCCTGGCGAGCCCGGCTGCGGACAACCGGTCGCGGACCTGCTTACGGGCTCGATGAAGCCGGCTCATCACGGTTCCCTCGGGGACTCCGAGAACGGCTGCCGCTTCCGCATAGGTCAGCCCGTCGGCATCGACGAGGAGGACGGCCTGACGGAACGGCTCGGAGAGCTCCGCCAGCGCGGCGTCGACGACCGCGTCGAAAGCCCGGGCGAGCACCTCGTCTTCGGCCGAGGCGTGGCCTTCGAGACCCACCTGCTCCGGAGGATCGTCGGGGTTGTCGAGCAGGTCGGGTCGGCGTCGGCGGTGCCGGTTCACCTCGGCGTTCCTCAAGATCGTGAGAAGCCACGCCCTCGGGTGGCGCCCGTCGAAGGTGTCGAGACTCCTCCAGGCCCGAAGCAGCGTGTCCTGGACGAGGTCCTCGGCGTCGGCAGCCTGGGCCGTCATCGAGAGCGCCACCCGCAGGAGCACCTCGATCTCGGGCACCACGTAGTGGGCGTAGGTGTCCTCGCGCTGTCGGAGGCGGCTCGCCGGGAGACCCACACCATCGAAACCCCCCGAGGAGGCTGGATCATTCCTCCGGCGCTTGTCGGCCATGAGGGAAGTCTCTTCCCCCGGAGGGGGTTTCGTGCACATGGATCTCTTCGGCCATCTCCGCTGGCACAAGGCTCTTGACGCCTACATCGACGGGGAGCTTGCCGGCGCCCGGCGAGAGGCGGTGGCCCATCACCTCACGCGGTGCCGGTGGTGCTCTGACCAGGCGGAGCTGCTCTTGGGGGTGAAGGAGTCGCTCGCGCGCCGTCAGGTGCGGCTGCCCTCGCTGGTCGCAGCGCGCCTGCGGCGCTGGGTGGCCAGGCTGTCCGACCAGCCGCTGGGCACGAGCCGCTGATCCATCGGGGAGAAGACAGCGGTTGCGAGACGATCAGCTGGCTCGGCCGCGGCGAAGTCGGGAAAGGAGGCCACCCGAGTCACGGGCCGAGCTCGGATCACTCTCGACCCGGACGCCGTGCCAGAAGGCGAGGCGGCCGGCAATCTCTGAAGCCGCCGCCTTGGGTTCAAGGTAGACCCAGGCGTCGTCGGGGTTGTGCTGGCCGTCAACGACCACGGAGTAGTAACTGGCCCGCCCCTTCGACGGACAGGTGGTGTGATGGTCGCTCGGCTCCAAGTACTCCCAGTTGACCGATCCGGGCGGGAAGTAGTGGTTTCCCTCGACGACGACCGTGTCGTCGAACTCGGCGAGCACGGCGTCGTTCCACACGGCACGCATACGGCACCTCCTGAGCGTTGACCTGGCCGTCCTGGTAACCCGGCGGGTCCGCCCAGACCTTCCCGGTGACGGCGAACAGCGGGGAAGGGTCGGTGGGGATCAGCGGGTTTCCACCCCGGTGGCCTCGCAAAGGAGCGCGGATGGGCCTGATCTCGTTGTTGCGCCGGATCGAGCGGGTAACCCGGCCGGTCGATCCGGAGACGAAGGAGGTCTTCGAGCGACGGTGGGCGGAGCTGCCGGCGCACGTCCGCACCGACGCCCAGACGCTCGGCCGTATGGCGGTGGGCTGCGAGGGCACCCACGGCGTGTTCCCCCGCTGCAACTTCTCCTGCACCCCCTGCTACCACTCGGCCGACGCCAACCGGGTGCGCGTCGACGGCGCCCACACCCTCACCGAGATCGATCGCCAACTCTCCTACCTGCGGGCGGTCCGAGGCCCGCACGCCCACACCCAGCTCATCGGAGGCGAGGTGAGCCTCCTCGACCCAGACGATCATGCCGCGGCGCTGGCGATCATGCGCCGATACGGGCGAGAGCCGATGAGCTTCACCCACGGCGACTTCGACTACTCGTACCTGGAACGCATCGCCGTCGGCTCCGACGGGAGACGGCGCTTCGATCGTGTTTCCTTCGCCGGGCACTTCGACACGACCATGCGCGGCCGACGCGGCGCCGTGCGGGTCGAGCGGGAGGCCGAACTCAACGAGCAACGGGCGCGCTTCTGTGCCATGTTCCGCCGGCTGCGGGCCGAGCACAGGGTGCGCTACTTCATCGCCCACAACATGACGGTCACCCCCTCCAACGTCGAGCAGATCCCCCAAGTCGTCCGCGACACCCACGCCATGGGCTTTCGCGCCTTCGGCTTCCAGCCCGGGGCCTTCGTCGGCGACGAGCGGCGATGGAAGGAGGACTACCGGACCCTCGACCCCGACTACGTGTGGGGAAAGATCGAGGAGGGTGCGGGCCGCCGCCTCCCCTACCGGGTGTTCCAGACCGGCGACGAGCGCTGCAACCGCTCGGCGTTCGGCTTCTACCTCGCCGACCGCTGGCACCCGGTGCTCGAAGAGGACGTCCCCGCCGACCTCGCCGCCCGAGCCGACTTCTACCGGTACCTGGGCGGCCTGAACTGGAACGCCCCGCCGACGCTTCTCGCCGCCCGGCTGCTACGAGTGGCGCTCGGCCACCCCAACCTCCTCGCCATGACCGCCGGGTGGCTGGGGCGCCTGGTACAGCGGGCCGGCGGAGCCCGCGCCGTGGCCGTCGCCCTCCTGCGGCGCCAATTCGTCCCGGTCACCTTCGTCATGCACCGCTTCATGCACGCCGACGACGTGCGGCCCGCGTGGGAACTGACAAAGCGCGGCGAGGTGAGCGACAACCCGCAGATTCGCGAGACCCAGGAGCGGCTGCAGGCCTGCTTCTACGCGATGGCCCACCCGGAGACCGGCGAGCTGGTGCCGGCGTGCGTCCAGCACGCCGTCCTCGACCCCGACGAGAACAAGGCCCTCTCCGAGTTGCTGCCTCTTCCTCGTCGACGCGACCACCCGGGGCTTGAACAGCGCGAGGTGAACGCCGGGAGGATGACCCGATGATCGGGGTCATCTCGGGAACCGGCGGTGAGCAGTGGCCGGGAATCGAAGGAGGCCGCGAAGAGACGCGGCGCACCCGGTTCGGCACCGTCGAGGTGGTCTGCGGCGAGCTAGCCGGCGTCGAGGTGGCGCATGTCGCACGGCACGGGCGGGGACATGAGCGCCTGTCCAACCACGTCGAGCACCGGGCCAACGTCGCCGCTCTCAAGGACCTGGGGGCGACCGCCATCATCTCGACGACCGTCTGCGGGGCCGTCGACGCCGACATCGCGCTGGGGGCCGTCGTCGTCTTCGACGACCTGTACTTCCCGTCCAACCGACTTGCCGACGGGAGCGTGTGCACGTTCTTCGACACCCCTGGCGAGCCCGGACGGGGCCACTACATCTTCGACCGGCCCTTCGACCAGCGCCTGCGGCGAACCCTCGTCGTCGCCGGCAACGAGCTCGGTCTGCCCGTGGTCGACGGCGGCACCTACGGCCACGTGGACGGTCCTCGCTTCAACACGCGTAGCGAGATCGCCGCACTCAAGAGCGTCGGCGTCACCGCCGTCAGCCAGACCGCCGGACCCGAGGCCGTCCTGGCCGGCGAGGCCGAGATCGCCTTTGCCTTGGTCGGCTTCGTCACCGACTACGCCAACGGCGTCGGCACCGAGCCGCAAAGCACCGAGAAGCTCATAGCCCGAGTCCAAGAGAGCACCAAGGTCCTCCCCGCGCTCATCGGGCGGGCGCTGCCCGGGGGACGCGACGGAGCGCCCGACCCGTCGCGGGTCGTCGTGCGATTCGAGTGACGGTGCGGTCGCCGGCGATCCTGGTGATGGCGAAGGCCCCGCGGGCGGGCCGGGTGAAGACCCGCCTCGCCTCGCTCCTCGGCCAGGGCGGTTGCGCCCATCTGCAAAGCGTGATGCTGCAGCGGACCGTCGACGTCGCCTTGCAGGTGGCGCCGGCAGACACTTACGTCGCCTTCGACCCACCCGGCGCCGCGGCCGAGGTGGGGGTCCTCGTCCCACCGGCCGTGTCCCTGCTGGCACAGAAGGGAGACCACCTGGGCGAGCGGTTGAAGGCGGCCACCGAGGTGGTCCTCGCCCAGGGTCATGACCGTGTCGTGGTCGTCGGCACCGACGCCCCGTTGCTCGGAGAGGCGCAGCTCCGCGAGGCCATGGCGCTGCTCGGCCACGGCCACGACGTGGTCTTCGGACCCGCCCTCGACGGCGGCTACTACCTCGTCGGGGTGAACGGGGGACTGCCGGACGCTTACGACATCGACCCCGCATTGTGGGGCGGCCCCGACGTCCTCTGTGCCAGCTTGGCTCGCGCCGAGGAACTTGGACTGCGCGTCGGGCTGCTCGGAGCCCTGCGCGACCTCGACACCCCCGCCGACGCAGCCGCCCTGGTCTCTGAGCCGGACCTCCCCGACGCGCTGCACGATCTCCTGGCCCGTGCCCTCGGAGCGCCGCCCGGAGCGCTCGTCAGATGACAAGCGCCCTCGGGGATCGCTCGACGGCTGACCTCTCGGTCGCCATCGTCGTCCCGGCACGCAACGAGGCCGAGCGCCTCGGCGCGTCGCTGGCGCGCCTTCGGGCCGACTTCCCCTGCTGCGAGCTCGTCGTCGTCGACGGGGACTCCGAGGACGACACCGCAGCGGTCGCGGCGAGCTTCGCCCGAGTGCTTACGTGCGAGCCGGGACGGGGTCGGCAGATGAACAAGGGCGCGGCGACGACCGCCTCCGACGTGCTGTGGTTCGTGCACGCCGACGTCGTGATCGACCCGGGCGCCCTCACCGAGCTGCGCGCCGCGCTCTGTGATCCAGAAGTGGTAGGGGGCGGCCTCTCGCTTCGCTTCGACCAGCGCAGCCTCGGGCTCGACTACCTGGCCTGGAGCTCAACCCAGCGGGCCCGGCACCTCCACCAGATCTTCGGCGACCAGTCGATGTTCGTGCGCCGTTCGGCCTTCGAGGCCGTGGGCGGGTTCCCCGAGATCGCCCTCATGGAGGACCTCGAGCTCTGCCGGCGGCTGCGCCAGCTCGGGCGTCTTGTCGTGCTCGGGGCCACCTCGACCGCTTCGGCGCGACGGTTCGCGGAGCACGGCACCTGGTCGATGATCGCCTTCATGCAGTACCTGAAGGTCCTCTTCTACATCGGTGTCTCACCGAGCGCCATCGCGGCGCGCTACGCGGCGGGACCCATCTGGACCCGCAGGACAAGGAGAAGACCGACGTGGGAAGCCGCCTGAGCGCCGCAGAGGTTGGCGCCCGCCTCGACCAGCTCAGCTGGAGCCGCCTGCACACCACCATCCTCGTCGCGCTCGGCGCCGGCTGGTTGTTCGATTCGCTCGAGGTGCAGCTCTTCTCGAACGCCGTCGGACCACTCGGGGACCACTTCGGCGCCACGGTGACCGAACGCGACGCCATCTTGGCGGTCTGGCTGGGCGGCATCCTCCTCGGCGCGTTGGTCGGCGGCCGTCTGGCGGACCGCTTCGGGCGGAGGCGGCTCTTCGTCGTGACGCTTCTTTGGTACGCCTCCTTCACCGTCTTGACCGGGCTCAGCCCCGATCTCGGTGCCGTCTACGCGCTGCGGTTCCTCGCCGCCCTCGGGGTGGGGGCCGAATACGCCATCGTGAACGCGGCGATCGCCGAGTTCATCCCGGCCCGGGTACGCGGCAAGGCGAACGCGCTCGTCATGAACTTCTGGCCAGCGGGCGCCGCACTGGCCGGCGTGCTCGCCTGGTTCGTCCTCGACGTGCTGGCCCTCTCTGCCGCCACCTCGTGGCGGTACCTGTTCATCCTGGGCGGCGTCGTGGCGCTCGTCGTCCTCTTCTTCCGCCGTCGCATCCCCGAGTCACCGCGCTGGCTCGTGGCCCAGGGGCGCCAGCGCGAGGCAGAGGAGATCGTCGCCCGCCTGGAAGCGGAAGCAGGTGCCCAGCCCGGCGAACCCTTTGTGGTGCCCCTCGTTGGCCGCCCGCCAGGGCTGCGCCAGGGCCTTGGTGAGCTGGTGCGACGCTACCCGAGGCGCCTCGCCCTCGGTGCCTCGCTCGACCTCGCCGAGGCGTTCGGCTACTACGGGATCTTCGCCCTGTTGTCGGTCGTGGTCCTCCCGCAAGTGCACATCTCGAACCAGGAGATCCCGTTCTTCTACGTCGTCGGCAACGTCGGCGGGCTGGCGGGCGGGCTCGCCATGACGAGCTACTTCGACCGCCTCGGCCATCGCCTCACGGTCGGGATCACCTACGCCGCGGCAGCGGGCGGGGTGGGCCTCTTGGCGCTCGCCACCGCGTCCAAGAGCCCGGCCTTGCTCACGGCCGCCTTCGTCGTCGCCAACGGCGCCGGCACCGCGGCGTGGACCTCGGCGTATCCCACCTTCACCGAGCTGTTCCCCACCCACCTGCGGGCGGTCGGAGTCGGCACCTCGGTTGCCATCGGCCGGGTAGGGGCAATCGTCGGCACGCTCGTCTTGCCGACCCTCGCCACTCACCTCGGTGCGACGACGTCCTATCTATTGGTGGTGGTCTTTTGGGTGATGGGGGTCGTCGCCATCGGGGTCTACTCCTGGCGCGGCGGCGTCGAGGCCGCTCGCCGGTCCCTCGAAGCCGTGGCGCCCCTGCCGCCCGAGCTGGCCGGCGTCCCGGTAGAGGCGAGCGCGTGAGCCGGCGCGTCCGCCTCGGGATCTGCGGAGGACCCTACGCCAACCCTTACGCGCTCGGTGCCTTCGTCGACGACGCCCGGCGTCGTGGGTGCGAGCGCCTGTACTGCCTCGGCGATCTGGGCGGCTTCGGGGCAGAGGTCGACGCCCTGTGGCCAATCCTTGTGGCGAACGACGTGGTCTGCGTGGCCGGCAACTACGACGTCGCCATCGCCCGGGGCGACCCCGACTGCGGCTGCGGGTACCGAGACCCGCGGGACAACGAGTACGCCCAGCTCATCTACGACCACACCCGAGCCCATACCTCGCCGGCGTTCGCCGCCTGGATGGGGCACCTCCCGACCGAGCGGCGAGAGCAGATGGGCGGCGTCGACCTCCACCTCGTGCACGGCTCGCCGCTCGCCCTGAACGACTTCTGGTGGGAGTCGCTCCCCGAGGAGGAGCACGAGCTCCGGGCCAAGACGAGCGGTGCCGACGTCATCTGCTGCACGCATTCGGGCCTCCCCTGGCAACGCGGGGTCGGCGATCAGCTCGTCGTCAACGTCGGCGTGCTCGGCAAGCCGGCCAACGACGGCCGCAACGAGGTCTGGTACGCCGTCCTCGACGTCTGCGACGGCAAGGCGACGGCCGAGCTCGTCCCCCTCGCCTACGACTGGGCCACCCAGGCCGCCTCGATGCGCGAGCACGGGCTGCCGGAGCCCTTCGCCGAGACGATCGAGACCGGCTGGTGGACGACCTGCATCGAGGTGCTCCCACCCACTGAGCGCGCCCGCGGCCGTTACCACCTGTATCGCTCCTCGCTGCCGAAGCGCTTCTCACCGGTCGGCGGCACCTGGGGCGACGTGCCGACCGACGACGAAGCAGGCAGCCGCCCTGTCGTCACCCTCTTCGGGAGCGCCTGGTTCCCGCCGCGGCTGTGGATCTACACGAACTTTCACTGCAACCTCGCCTGCGACTACTGCGCCGTCGCATCGTCGCCACGCGCCGCGCGCCGGGCGCTGTCGATCGACCAGGTGCGATCGATCGTCGACGAGGCGCTCGCCGAGGGCTTTCAAGAGCTGTACTTCACCGGTGGCGAGCCGTTCTTGCACCCCGAGATCACCGACATGCTCGTCCACGCCGCCGAGCGCACGACCACCGTCGTCCTCACCAACGCCATGCTCTTTCGGGGTCGCCGCCGCGAGGGCCTCGACGCGCTGGCCGGGCGACCGAACCTCACCGTCCAGACCTCCCTCGACGGCGCCACCGCTTCGACCCACGACGCGCACCGAGGCGCCGGCAGCTTCGCCCGCACGATCGACGGCCTCGGGCTCCTTGTCGAGCTCGGCGTCAACGTGCGCGTGGCGCTCACCGAGACGCCAGAGAACCGAAGCGAGATCCCCGCCGTGCGAGCGCTCCTCGACCACCTCGGCGTGCCGCCTGAGTGCCTGGCCGTCCGTCCGCTCCTTCGGCGCGGGTTTTCGGACTCGGGACTCGACATCGCCTCGCCGAGCACCGTCCCCGAGCTCACAGTCAGCGCCGAGGGCCTGGCCTGGCACCCGGCTGGGGCAGACCGAGCCTCCAGCCCCGACATGCACCTCGCCGGACCGGGCGCCTCGCTGGCAGTGGGGAAGCGCCTCGTCACCGAGCGCTTCCTCACCGACCGCCAGGCCGACGGCAGCCTGCCGCGCCCCTACCGGTGTGCCGTGTGAGGACCGGCCAACGCGAACGAGATCGGAGGAGGACCCGATGCCACGGTGTGAAAAGGTCTCGATCGACGTCGGCGACCTGACCGTTGAGCGCCCCGAGGGAACCCGGGTGAGGCTCGCAGACCTCCCCGGCGTCCAGGTACTCATCCTGCTGCGCCACCGCCACTGCCTCCCCTGCCACCGGCACCTGGTCGATGCGCAGAATGCGGCCGGCGAGCACTTCCCAGCCGGACTGGTGGCCATCGGCTTCAGCCCCGCCGACCGCTCGGCGGCCATCGCACGCCATCTCGGCTGGCGGGGCGACGTCCTTTCCGACCCGAGCCGCCAGCTGTACCGGCGGCTCGGGATCGGCCGGGCGCCGTGGTGGCGCATCTACAACTGGGGCACCCTCGCCCTCTACGGCCGCGCCATCCTCAAGCGCGAGCACCTCGCCCGGCCGGTCGAGGACACCCGCCAGCTCGGCGGCGACGCCGTCATGGTGGACGGCACCGTCACCACGCTGTGGCGATCGGTGAGCCCCGACGACCGCCCCCCGCCACACGAGGTGGTCGCCGCCGCCTGTGCGGCTGGGGAGGGCCGAGAGTGAGCAGCCGGGTCCCTACCGGCACCGAGGCCGACCTGCTCGTGATCGGCGGAGGTGCGGGCGGTCTCGCCGCCGCCCGCACCGGGGCGCGGCTCGGGCGGCGGGTCACCATGATCCAAGACGGGCCGATCGGCGGGGACTGCACCTTCACCGGCTGCGTTCCCTCCAAGACCCTCATCGAGTCCGCCGCACGTGGCGCCGGGTTCGTCGAGGCGATGGAGCGGGTGCGAGCAACCGTCGCCCGGATTGCCGCCACGGAGACAGCCGAGGTCCTGTCGCGAGAAGGCGTCGAGGTGCTCGAAGGACGAGCCCGGTTCGTACGCGACCGCACGGTGACCGTCGACGGCCAAGAGATCAGGGCCCGGCGCGTCGTCATCGCCACCGGTTCGGCACCGGTGATCCCGTCTATCCCGGGGCTTGCCGAGGGCCCGCTGCTCACCAACGAGAACGTCTTCGACCTGAAAGAGCCACCCGCCTCGCTCACCATCGTGGGAGGCGGGCCGATCGGTTGTGAGCTCGCCCAAGCCTTCGCACGCCTCGGGGTCGCCGTCACCCTCGTCGAGTCGACGAGTCGCCTCCTCCCCAAGGAGGAGCCGTCCGCCGCCGAGCTCATCGCCCGGGTGCTGGGGCGCGAAGGGGTGGACGTCCGCCTGGACGCGACGGTGCGACGGGTCGAGCGACCGAGCGGTGCCGAGGTAGTGCTCGTCCTCGGCGACGGCACCGAGATCGTCTGCGAGCGGGTACTGGTCGCCGTCGGCCGGCGGCCCGTCACCGACGGCCTGGACCTCGAGGTGGCCGGAGTCCGGCTCGACGAGCGAGGCCACATCCGCACCGACCGCCACCTCGCCACCACCGCCAGTGGTACCTACGCGGTCGGCGACGTCACCGGTCGGCTGGCCTTCACCCACGCCGCCGACGAGATGGGCCGTCTCGCCGCCATCAACGCCCTGCGCAGTCCGCTGCTACTCAGCTTCAAAGACACGGCGAGCCCATGGGTGATCTTCACCCACCCAGAGGTTGCCCGCGTCGGGATGAGCGAGGCGCAAGCCGCCGCGAGCGGTGGGCGGGTGGCGGTGGTGCCGCTCAGTCAGATCGACCGGGCGATCACTGCCGGCGAAGAGGAGGGCTTCGTGAAGCTCATCGCCGGTCCGCGCCGCGTTACGGCCAACCTGGCCGGCGGCCGCATCCTCGGAGCCACCATCGTCGCTCCCCGAGCCGGCGAGATGATCCACGAGGTCGCCCTGGCCATGCGTGTCGGCGCCTTCACGGGACGGCTCGCCCAGACGGTGCACGCCTATCCCACCTGGTCGACCGGGATTCGCAAGGCCGCCGCCCAGTTCTTCTTCGAGATCGACGGTCGCAAGGCCCGACCAGCAGAACCCGGCTGAATCGAGGCCCCCTCGACAGATGGCGACATGGCGGGCACCGTCAGGTCGGAGGCGGACCTGACGGGCGTGTCAGCTGCTTCGTGGCGCGAGACCGAGTCGCCGGAGCGCATCACGCAGCCGACGCCCGGCGTTCGACGAGGGATGGCGCGTCCCTTGAGGCGCGCCGCCGCCGGCGACGTCGAGCACCTTGCGAACCGTGGCAACCGACGGGTTGACCAGAGCCACCTCTCCGACGAAAACCGTGGGGACCGTTTCGTTCCCACCGGCCACTTCGCGCACCTTCGCAGCAGCGTCGGGGTCCTCCCAGATGTTGAACTCCATCGTGGCGATCCCGGCCCGTCTGAGTCCCCGACGCAGCAGGGCGCACCACGGGCAGCCCGTCCGCCAATAGAGGGCCACCAGCATCGATGGCTCCGTGGCGCTCACGCCAGGGGAACTCCGCGACAGGGTCGCGGCATTCCCAGCAGAGCGTGCGATCCGTCCCTCACCGGGGCTCATCCACGCTGACGGCCACCGACCAGGTAGCCGACGCTCGCCACCACGTAGGGGGTGACGTAGTTGACGGCGAGACGGACCCAGAGCACCCAGCCCCACTGGCCCCGGGCAATCTGGTCACCCTCGTTGGCGGCGGAGAGGATGGTCCCGACTACGACGGCCACCGGCAATGCGGCTCGGACCGTTGCGCCGCCGTCAAAGGATGCGCTTCGCCACGCGCGCTGACGCGCGCAAAGCGATCATCGCCTGGATCAACCACTACAACGCGGTGCGCCTGCACAGTTCGCTCGGAAATGTGCCGCCGATCGAGTGGGAGCTACGCTTCGCCCGTCAACGTCTTCAAGGCGCATAACCGCGTGTCCGGCCGCCGGGGGGAAGGCCAGACGGTCCCCTTCGGAGAGGTGGTGCGGTTCACGGGACTCGGCCGCCGCGCTGTCGTCGATCTCATCCGAGCCAGAGTGTTCGAGGAGGTTCCTGGGCGTCGAGGCGGGTGTGAGGTCAAAGCATCGAGCCTCGAAGACTGGCTTGCGGAGGACCGTGTCGACCACCACATGGCTTGACCGAAGCGTCAGGTGCGCACGTTCGTCGGGTCGCAACGAAGGGGTCATCCCTTGAGGTGCTCGTCGAAGAAGGGTGACGATGCGGTCCCGCGCGTCTGCCGCCGCCGCCCCGTCGTGTCCGGGTCCAGGCAATAGCCTTCGCATGACGGTGAAGTGGATGGGAGTCTTGTCGCCCGCCCCCTCGTGGTCGCCCATGAAGCCGTGGGCCGCCTCTGGTTACTTCTCCACACTTCCAGCTTTCGTCAGCGCCGTCTCGAGCCGAGCAGCCGCCCCCGGCAGCGTGCCGTTGTTGGCGCCGTCGCTGGCGAAGATGGCCGGATCTACGTGTCGACGATCTCCACCTCGTCTATCGCGATGAAGACATCACTGACGAGTGCACCGATGTCCTCCAAGAAGGCGTCGATTCGCTCAGGCACGTCGATGATCACGATCGCTTGCGTCGAGTCCTCCGACAGGAGGTGGGTGTGGTGGAGGCGGCCATCGGAGCCGTAACCGAGATGGCCTTGGAAGACGGTGACCCCGGCGAGCCCAGCCTTTCGCACCCACTTCAGGATCTCGAAGAAGATGGACTTGTGCCCGATCCGGTCGCGGTGGTTGACGAAGATGGTGAGTCGCTTACCCGGACGGGCTGCGTGTCGCTCGACGAACGGCTGGAGGGTCATGTCAGCCCCTCCAGCGTCTCTGTGGCGGCGCGCTACGTTGGTGGCACGCGCTGAGGACGGGAGGTCGTCGTGGTCGACGAGCGGCCAGGGATCCGGCTGATGGTCTTCTTGACCGAGGACGACCGCAGCAGTCGCCGCCCCCTCTACCAAGCTCTCCTCGACCGGGCTCGTGAGGACGGGTTGGCCGGGGCCACGGTGTGGCGCGGGGTGGAGGGGTTTGGCCCATCGGGCAGGCTGCGCACGACCCGATTCCCCGACATGGCCACGGGCCTGCCGCTCGCCGTCGAGGTGATCGACGTGGCCGAACGGATCGATGCATTCGTGTCGGGGGTGAAGGAGCTGGCGCCCGGAGCGCTCGTGACCCGCGAACCGGTACACATGGCGCGGCGCGAGCTGGAGACTCCTCGCCCCCTCGACGACCCGAGTCCCAAGGCTGGCAGGCGCCCTTAGGCATCGGCCAGGTCGGTCATCACGCCGACCACGACGGCGTCGGCCCCGACATGTACGCCGGCCGTGGGGTCGATGGGCGAGACGAACTCCGGACGTCGGCCAAAGGACTCGCTCAGCTGATCGACGATGTCGTCGAGGTCGTCGGCGTCACCGTGGCCGAGCGCCCATCGGGTGATCGTCGATCCGCTGGACTGACTGGCGTGGGTGACCAGGTGACGGACGGCCCTCGTGCGGTCCTTGGGCTGGTCGAGGATGACGGCCCTGCCTCGTACTGCTGCGACGACCGGTCGCATCCCCGCCAAATGGTGGTCGGGCAGCAAGCCGGCACGCCCGCTTCGGCGGAGGGCGCCCACGTCCTGGACGATGAGGAAGGTATGTAATCGCTCAGGGAGATCCTGGGCGACCTCGATGATGGAGGTGGCGCCGCCCGGATCGCGAGCAACTCGATCGAGGGCCGCGACGAGAAGACCCGCACCGACGCTGAGCGAGCGGGTGTCCACGACGACGACGCCAGCACCTGCCCGTTGGCATGCTTCGTGTGCCCTTGCGACCGTCGCACTGAGCTGCGCCGACACGTGGAGGGCGATGACGAGGTCGGTATGACGGTAGGCCTCGGCGAGGGCGCTGACGGTCGGAGGGGTGGTGGAGAAGGCGGCACCGGCGCGAAGGGCCTTCCAGAACTGGTCGCTGTCTCCCGCGAAGCGCTCGCCGTCGATCCACACCTCCCCTGACACCACTCGCACTCGCTCGCTCTTTGGCAGCACCTCTGGAAGGTCGACGGCGGAATCGGTGACGATCAGCATCGGCGCCGCCTCGAGGCTCACGCCTCTCCTGGTTCGCCGTCGCCGACGAGCAGGAGGGGACAGTGTGCCTTCTCGGCCAGATCGCGGGCCATGCGTCCGAGCCCGCCGTGGGCGGCGCGCTCACGACCGTGACGGCCGACCACCAGCAGGTCGAAGCCGCGTTCGTCGGCGTAGGCGGCGAGCGAGAGGGCCGGATGATCGCCGGCGACCACGTGGACGGTGCTCTTCGTCTCTCCTCGCGAGCTCGCAGTGAGCTCGCGCTCGGCCGCCGCTCGAAGAGGCATCGACTCGGCGTCGAAGGCTTCCCGCCGATCCTCTTCGGTCTCACCGTGACTGGTCGGGACGACGACGAGGACGGTCACCTCGCCGCCGGCGACCGAGGCCAGGGCGGCTCCCGCCCGCAGCGCCTCGCAGGCGTCCCGCGACCCGTCGAATCCGACCAGGATGCGCCTGAACACCCTCTTCCTTTCCATTCCGGTTGCTCCTTCCTATTTCATCGCGGCGACGAGGGCGAGCAGGACGAGCAGGGCCACGAGCATGTAGCCGACGTAGGCGTCGAGGCGACCTGACTGCAGCCGGGTCGCGCCGCGGGCCAGCCAGAGCCATGCTGCCCGTGCCGGGCGGTAGAGATAGCTCTCGACCGGCTCGACAACCTCGGTCCGGATCTCGACATGTGCGCTGTCCGGCGCCGCGTCTGCCTCCAGTCGTTCCGACGACTCAGTGGCCGAGGACGTGACGGCGAAGCGCCGCGGCCCGAGGACGTTGCCGAGGACGTGGCGCAGCGCGTTGGCATAACCGAACGCGCTGTAGCCAGATGGGCCCGAGACCCCTGACGTGGCCGAGCGCCAGGCCGGCACTCGTCTCGCGCGCAGCAGCCCGGCTCTCGAGGCGACGACGGTGAACACGCCCACGGCCGCGAACCCGATCGGCAGAAGGACGAACAACCAAGACGGCGAAAGGATGGAGAAGTTGGCGAAGACCGGCTGGAGCACCCACGGTTCTTTGAGCGCCCCGACGGTGGTGCCGTGCGGGACGATGGGCGCCAGCCCGTCGGCGATGAACCGGATCACCCAAGGCGCAGCCCCCGCCAGCGCCAAGCACGCCGCCCCGACGACGGCGAGTCCCGCACGCCCCCAGGCCCCGCCATCGACGCCCGCCGGGGCGCGCCCGCTCGGATCGGGCCTCCCCAAGACGAGCAAGCCGACCAGCCGGACGAAGCACAAGAGCGCTACCCCGGCGGTGAGGGCGACGAGCGCGCCGGCGAGCGCCATGGCCAGGCGGAGGGCGAGCGAGTGGATCCGGAACTCCTGCATCAGAGCTTCGAGAATGAACCACTCCGACACGAAGCCGATAGTGGGCGGCAGCCCCGCAAGGGTCACCGACCCGAGCGTGAAGGCCGTTGCGCTGAAGCGGTCTCTTCGCCCGACTCCTCGGAGCACCTCGAGATCGTCGGTGCCGAAGTCGGTGGTGAAGAAGGGAGACGACGCGAACAGCGACGTCTTTCCGACCGCGTGGGCGAGCACCTGGAGGCTCGCCGCCAGGAGGCCGACGGCCACCACGCCGTCATGGTGAGTGGCCGCCCCGGCGAGCGCCACCCCGTACCCGACCAAGATGATCCCGGCGTTCTCGACGCTCGAATAGGCGATGAGGCGGTTGAGCCGGGACTCCACGGCGGCGAAGACGACGCCGACCAACGCCGTCACCCCTCCGGCCATCAGCACGACGACCGCCAACCAGACCGGGGGACTGCCGAGGACGGCGAGGAACCGCCACAGCCCGTAGAAGCCGACGTTCACGGCCACTCCTGCAAGGGCGGCACGAAGCGGCCCGGGCGCTGCCGGGTAGCCGATCGGAAGCCAGACCTGCAGCGGGAGCATTCCGGCCTTGGCGCCGAACCCCACGACCACGAGCGCGTACGCCGCCTCCCGAAGCGATCCAGCGGGAACCGACGACCACGTCGAGAAGGCGTAGCTGTGGGCTCTTCCGGCGAGGAGCAGGAACCCGAAGAGCAGGCAGGCGCCGCTCAGCTTCCCGATCCCGAGGGTGACCCAGCTTGCCCGAGCCTGTGCCACGTCGCGGCGACGGATTCCGATGAGGATGTAGAAGGCCACGGTGAGCGCTTCCCAGGCGAAGAGGAACGTGAAGGCGTCAGCAGCCACCACGATGACGAGGACGGCGCCGAGTAGAAGGAGGTAGCCGGCTCCCGTCCCATGCCCCCGCACCCGCCCCGCAGGGGCCGACCAACTCAACAGGCAGGCGGACACGACGACGCCAAGTCCTCCGACGAGCGTGAGGAA
>JAKAQB010000150.1 GCA_021811865.1 Actinomycetes bacterium
GAGTCGATCCCGACGCCCCATGTGCTCCGCCCGTCGGGGCCGAGGACCTCGACGTAGGCGACCGCCGACGCCTCGGTCCCCTCCGTGAGGGCGTGCTGGTGGTAATCCCTGACCGCCAGCTGGACGTCGAGCTCGGAGCGGAGGCCGTCGACCAAGGCGGCGACGGGGCCGTTGCCCACACCGACGAGCGTGCGGTGGCGACCGTCGACGAGCACCTGGGCGACGACCCGGGTGGTGTGCTCGCCGCCGGAGCTGACCTCCGACGACAGCAACCGGATGGCGGCGTCGTCGGGGAGGTAGGTCCGCTCGAACACCTCCCACAGTTCCCCCGGCTTGATCTCCGTGCCCGACGCCTCGGTGACGGCCTGCACCTCCCTGGAGAACTCGATCTGCAGCCGGCGGGGCAGGTCGAGGCCGTGCTCGGCGTCCATCACGTAGGCGACGCCACCCTTTCCGGACTGGCTGTTCACCCGGATGATCGCCTCGTAGGTGCGCCCGACGTGCTTGGGGTCGATGGGCAGGTACGGCACCTCCCAGGTCTCGTAGTCGGGGGCGAGAGCCGCCATGCCCTTCTTGATGGCGTCCTGGTGCGAACCCGAGAAGGCGGTGTAGACGAGGTCCCCGGCGTAGGGGTGCCGGGGATGCACAGGCAGGCGGTTGCAGTGCTCCGCCACGTGCTTCAAGGCGTCGATGTCCGAGACGTCCAGCCCCGGGTCGACACCCTGGGAGAACAGGTTGAGCGCCAGGGTGACGACGTCGACGTTGCCGGTGCGCTCCCCGTTGCCGAACAGGGTGCCCTCGACCCGGTCGGCCCCACCGAGCTGGGCAAGCTCGGCGGCGGCCACGGCCGTGCCTCGGTCGTTGTGGGGGTGCAACGACAGCACGATCGACTCACGGTCGCGGATGGTCCGGCCAAACCACTCGATGACATCGGCGTACACCTGCGGCCCGTACATCTCGACGGTGTTGGGCAGGTTGATGATGATGGGCCGCTCCGGGGTGGGCTCCATGACGTCCATGACCGCCTCGCAGACCTCGACGGCGTACTCGGGTTCGGTACCCGTGAAGCTCTCCGGTGAGTACTCGTAGCGCAGGTCCGTCCCGGTGAGCGTGTCGGCCATCTTGCGGATCATCCGGGCTGCCGAGGTGGCGATGTCCGTGATCCCCCCCTCGTCGAGGCCGAACACGACGCGCCGCTGCAACGTCGAGGTCGAGTTATAGAAGTGCACGATGGCGTGGGCGGCGCCCTGGATCGCATCGAAGGTGCGGTCGATCAGCTCCGGGCGGCACTGCACGAGGACCTGGATGGCGACGTCGTCGGGGATCCGGTCCTCCTCGATGATCTGGCGGATGAAATCGAAGTCCGGTTGGGAGGCGGCGGGGAACCCCACCTCGATCTCCTTGAACCCCATGCCGACGAGCGTCTCGAAGAACTTCAGCTTGCGGGCCGGGTCCATCGGGTCGATGAGCGCCTGGTTGCCGTCACGCAGGTCCACGCTGCACCACCGGGGCGCGGCGGTGAGCCCCCGGTCGGGCCAGGTGCGATCGGCGAGGACGAGCGGGCGGTAGGGCCGGTAGCGCTGGTAGGGCATGTCGCAAGGAGTGGGGTAGGCGTAGGTCGCCATGGGTACCTCCGGGCATGGAAAGAAAAAACCTCCTGGCCCGGAGGCGCAGGAGGCTCGGCGAGCACCGGGTGGTGCCCGCCTAGGTGAGGAGGAGGAAGAACTGATCGCTGGTCACGGCAGGACCATCGTAGCCGAAACCCTGGTGGGCGGACGCCGGTGTCCGGTATGGTGTCGGCGGGTCCAGGGGCGGAGGACCGGAGGCGCGTCGCTCACCCCCGGGGCGGTGCGCTGCCCCAAACCTGAGTGTTTGCTCAATCTTGCGGTCAGGGGGAACCCATCAGCCGATCTTCGAGTCAGACTGGTGGACAATGGGAGGTTCTGTGGAGACAGCGTGGATGGCCGAGGGCAAGTGCAGGGAGCTGCCGCCTGAGACTTTCTTCCCGAGTGACGGGGTGGGCGTGGAGTTGGCCCGGCGTGTCTGTGCGGACTGCCCGGTCAAGCGCGAGTGCCTCGAGTATGCGCTCGTCAACCGCATCGAGCACGGCGTGTGGGGCGGTGCCTCCGAGCGCGAGCGGCGGCGCATCGCCCGGCGGCGGCGTGGCTCGGTGACGTTCAGCGCCGACTGAGACTCTGGCCGACAGAGACTCAGTTCGCCGAGGGGTCGTCCCTGCCGGCCAGGCGTTGGTCGATGAGGGCGTCGAGGTCGGCCTTGCTCAACGTGACAGTGTCGGGTTTGGGCACCGGTGCCGGCGGGGTGATCATCTGCGGGGCCGGCGGCGCGGCGGGGGCCTTTTCCGCGCCGTCCTCCTCCACCTGCTGGCCCTTCTTGAACTCCTTGCCGGCCGCGCCGACGTTGCGCGCGATCTTCGGGAGCTGGCTGCCCCCGAAGATCACGATCAACGCGATCACCACCACGATGATCCCGTCGGAGCCGAAGAGATTTGCGACGAGCATGCTTCGAACGTTACTCCCCGGCCACCGCGACTGGTAGGGCGGGCCGCCCGGGGCCGGCTACGGTACGGGGCGCCGTGCTCGAGTGCGTGATCAACGTCAGCGAGGGCCGCGACCTGGCCTTCCTCGCGGAGCTGCGCACCGCCGCAGGACCGCTCGCCCTCGACCTGCACGCCGATGCGGACCACCACCGGGCGGTGTTCACCCTCGCCGGCGAGGGGCCCGAGGTGGAGGCGGCCGCCCGCCGGCTGGCCTCCTCGGCGATCGCCCACCTCGATCTCAGCTCCCACAGCGGCGCCCATCCCCGGCGCGGCATCGTCGACGTGGTCCCGTTCGTCCATGTCGAGCGCGCCCCCGGCGGCCTGCTCGCCGACGCCCCGATCGATGCGGCGGTGCAGGCGCGGGACCGTTTCGCCCGCTGGGCGGCCGGCGCGCTGGCCCTCCCCTGCTTCCTGTACGGGCCGGGGCAGCCGACCCTGCCGGAGCTACGCCGTGACGCCTGGGTGCGGCGCTCCCCGGACACGGGCCCCGGCGCTCCCCACCCCACCGCCGGCGCGTGCTGCGTCGGTGCCCGCCCCGTGCTCGTCGCCTACAACCTGTGGCTCGCCGACGCCGACCTCGGTGCGGCCCGGGAGGTGGCGGCGGCGATCCGCGCCCCCGGCCTGCGCACCCTGGGCCTGCGCGTCGGTGAGCGGGTCCAGGTGTCGTGCAACCTCATCGACCCGTGGAGGATCGGTCCCGCCGACGCCTTCGATGCCGTCGCCAGTCGGGTCGCCGTGGCGGGGGCGGAGCTGGTCGGCCTCCTGCCCCGCGCCGTGCTGGAGGCCGTGGCACCGTCACGCTGGGACACCCTCGGGATAGGAGCGGGCAAGACGATCGAGGCCCGCCTGGAAGCGGCGGGCCTCGACGGGGGAAGTTCGCATGCGCCGGTGGAGGGCTAGGAAGCGGCCCCACCGAGCGTCGGGACCCCGGACGCTCGTTCGAGGACACGACGCCGGCGGATCCGGCGGCGCTCCCGCTCCGAGAGCCCACCCCAGATCCCGAACTTCTCGCTGTGCGTGATGGCGTACTCCAGGCACTCCTCGCGTGCGACGCAGCCCCGGCAGACCTCCTTCGCCTCCCGCGTCGAGGCCCCCCGCTCGGGGAAGAAGAGGTCGGGGTCCACCCCCATGCAGTTGGCCCTCCGCTGCCAGCTGCGGTCCTCTCCTCCGGCCACGACGAGAGCCGTCAGGCTCAGGATGTCGGTCATCGGCTGCTCCTCCCAGGACGATCGCACCGATGTAACTACAGTGCTGTGATTCTGATCCTCGGAGGGCGGTAGCGCAAGGGCCCATTCAGGGCGACGGCTCAGGCGCTGCGCCGGCGCTGCGCCCGCTTCTGGTCGAGGAAGTCCACGAGCACGTAGTCCCCGAGGGTGTCGGGCGTGGCGAAGAACACCCGTCCCCGGTTGATCTCCGAGAGGCGCTCGACGAAGCGCCGGAGATCCGGTGTGGCGTCGAGGACGAACGTGTTGATCGTGATGTGCTCCCGCGTCGCCCGCATCACCTCGGCGACGGTCTGGTCGATCGTCTCCCGCACCGGCGGGTAGTTGAAGAAGACTTCCCCCGACGCAAGCAGGTGCGCGGTCGGCTCGCCGTCGGTGATCATGACCACCTGCTTGGTGCCCCGCTGGCGCGCCAAGAGCTGGCGGGCGAGCAGCAGGGCGTGGTGCATGTTGGTGCCGTAGCTGTAGTCCCACGACACCTCGAGCAGCTGCGACGCCGAGAGCTCCTGCGCCCGCTCGCCGAAGCCCACGAGCCCCAGGTAGTCCGTCGGGTACTGGCTGGTGATCAAGGCGTGCATGGCCATGGCCACCTTCTTGGCGGCGAGGAAGTTGCCGCGGAACTCCATGGACAGCGACAGGTCGAGCGCCAGCACCGTCGAGGTGCGGGTGAGCGTCTCGGTCCGCTCCACCTCGAAGTCGTCGGGTGACAGGCGGACGGGCGTGCCGGCGCCGGCCCGGCCGAGGGCGTTGCGGACGGTGCGCTCGATCGACAGGTTGAACGGGTCGCCCCACTCGTAGGCCTTGGTCTCGTAGGTGCGCTCGTGGCCGGTGCCGACGGCGTCGGCGCCGTGGCGTCCCATCCGGTCCTTGACGAGCCGGGAGAACAGGTCGGCGAGAGCGTTGCGACCGATGGCCCCGAGCCCCCGCGGGGTCAGCTCCAAGCGGCCCTCCCTGTGCTCCACCAGCCCGGCGTCCCGCAGCTGGCGGGCGACGCGCGCCAGCTGCTCGAGCGAGCGGGCGCTGTCGGCGCCGAGCAGCTCGGCCGCCCGCTCGGTGTCGATCTCGGCGAGGGCGGCGGCGTTGTTGGCGCCGGCCATCAGCTGCTCGAGGCGGTCGAGGTCGCCGAGGCGGTTCATGACCGACGCCGCCTGCCCGAGCGCCAGGGGGTCACCGTCGCCCTGGAACGGCCGGGCCCGGTCCCATCCCATCTGGGGGAAGGCACCCCGCAGGTTGGCGCCGAGGCGGTCCATCTGCCAGCGGAGGTCCATGTCCTCCAGCAGGGCGTCGGAGAGCGCCTGCAGCTCGCCACGCTGCTCGGGCGGCATGTACGCG
>JAKAQB010000059.1 GCA_021811865.1 Actinomycetes bacterium
CGGCCGGCGGGGTGGGATGCGGCCGGCGGGGTGGGATGCGGCCGGCGGCGGGGGGCCGGCGGGGCCGGCGGGCGAGGGTAGCACCGCCGGGGTGAGCACGGGTGGACGAACGCCCCAGCGCGCGATAGCCTGATCGGCCGGTCCCAGCGCCGGTTTCGCGCGGCTGGGACACGAGCGTCCCGGCGCGCCTCGGGGCCGTTGCCCCGCCAACCGCCGTCACTCCACCTATACCCGCCGTTGCCCGGCAGGAGCCAGTCGTGAAAGTCCGCCCCAGCGTCAAGCCCATCTGCGAGCACTGCAAGGTGATCCGCCGGCACCGCCGCGTCATGGTCATCTGGACCCACCCGCGCCACAAGCAGCGCCAGGGCTAGGAGAAGGAACCCCGTGGCACGAATAGCCGGCGTCGACATCCCCCGCGAGAAGCGGCTGGAGATCTCGCTCACCTACATCTACGGGATCGGCCGCACGGCAGCGTCCCACGTCTGCGACGGGACCGGCATCGACCCGTCCACCCGCGTCCGCGACCTCACCGACGAGGAGGTCGTGCGGCTGCGCAACTGGATCGACGCCAACTTGAAGGTGGAGGGTGACCTCCGCCGGGACGTGTCGCAGGACATCAAGCGGAAGATGGAGATCGGCTCCTACCAGGGGGTGCGCCACCGCCGCGGGTTGCCGGTGCGGGGTCAGCGGACGCACACGAACGCCCGCACGCGCAAGGGCCCCAAGAAGACCGTCGCCGGCAAGAAGAAGGTTCGCAAGCACTGATGAGCCCCAACCACCGATGAGCCCCAACCACCGATGAGCCCCAACCACCGATGAGCCCCAACCACCGATGAGCCGAGTGACGAGGAACCACTGAGTTGGCCAAGCCGAAGCCGGGCGGGCGACGCCCCCGCCGCCGCGAGCGCAAGAACGTCACCTACGGCGTGGCGCACATCAAGAGCTCGTTCAACAACACGATCGTGTCGATCAGCGACCCGGACGGCAACGTCCTGGCCTGGGCGTCGGCCGGCAACGTCGGGTTCAAGGGATCCCGCAAGTCGACGCCGTTCGCCGCCCAGCTCGCCGCCGAGGCCTGCGCCCGGCGCGCCATGGAGCACGGCGTCCGCAAGGTGGATGTCCTCGTGAAAGGTCCGGGGTCGGGGCGCGAGACGGCGATCCGCTCTCTCATGGCCGCCGGCATCGACGTCGCCGGCATCAAGGATGTCACCCCCATCCCCCACAACGGTTGCCGCCCCAAGAAGCGGCGGAGGGTCTGAGCATGGCGCGCTACACGGGGCCGGTGTGCCGGCTGTGCCGACGCGAGAAGATGAAGCTGTTCTTGAAGGGTGCCAAGTGCGACTCGATGAAGTGCCCGATCGAGCGCCGGCCCTACCCGCCGGGCGAGCACGGCCGTGACCGGATGCGCCAGGGCTCGGAGTACCTGACCCAGCTGCGGGAGAAGCAGAAGGCCAGGCGGATCTACGGCGTGTTCGAGAAGCAGTTCCGCAACCTGTACGAGGAGGCGAACCGCCAGCAGGGCATCACCGGCGAGAGCCTGCTCAGGATGCTGGAGCTGCGCCTAGACAACGTGGCCTTCCGGGCGGGCTGGGGATCGTCGCGGGCACAGGCCCGCCAGTTCGTGCGCCACGGTCATGTTCTGGTCAACGGCAGGCGGGTGACGATCCCGTCCTACCGGGTGCGCAAGGGCGATGTCGTCTCCCTGAAGCCGAAGGCCCGCCAGATGATCATCGTCCGCCACAACCTCGACACCCTGGACCGCCAGGTCCCGGCGTGGCTCGAAACCGGTGCCGACGGCAATGAGGTGACCGTCCGGGAGCTCCCGCTGCGGGACCACATCGACGTCCCGGTGCGCGAGTCGTTGATCGTCGAGCTCTACTCGAAGTAGCTCTACTCGAAGTAAGGAACCCCAAGGCATGCTCATCATCCAGCGACCGGCCGTCGAGGCCCTCGGCGAGCAGGAGGGTGACCGCCAGCGCTTCGCCATCGGCCCGCTCGAGCCCGGCTTCGGGCACACGATCGGCGTGGCCCTGCGCCGCACCCTGCTGTCGTCGATCCCCGGCGCGGCCGTCACCCAGGTCCGCTTCGACGAGGCCCTCCACGAGTTCACGACCCTGCCGGGCGTGAAGGAGGACGTGACCGACATCATCCTCAACCTGAAGGACCTCGTCCTGCGGGTGGAGAGCGACGAGACGGTCACCCTGCGCCTCGACATGCGGGGCCCGGCGACGGTGACCGCCGGCGACATCCAGACGACCGCCGACGTCGAGGTGCTCAACACCGACCTCGTGCTCGCCACTGTCAACGCCAAGGGTCGCCTCGCCGCCGACATCACCGTGGAGCGCGGCCGCGGCTACGTCTCCGCCGACCGAAACAAGAAGTCGTCGACGATCGGCGTCATCCCCGTCGACTCGGTGTACTCGCCGATCCGCCTCGTCGCCTTCACGGTGGAGCCGACCCGGGTGGAGCAGTCCACCAACTACGACCGCCTCGTGCTCGACATCACGACCGACGGGTCGATCACGCCCCGCGAGGCGCTGGCCTCCGCCGGGGACACCCTTCGCTCGCTCATGTCCCTCGTCGCCGAGATGAGCGACGCCCCCCAGGGCCTCGAGCTCGGCGACGTCGGTGCCGCCGCCGGCGGGTCGCCTGACCTGGACCTGCCGATCGAGGACCTCGACCTGTCCGAGCGCCCCCGCAACTGCCTCAAGCGGGCGCAGGTCAACACGATCGGCGAGCTGGTCCAAAAGACCGAGGACGACCTGCTGGCCATCACCAACTTCGGGCAGAAGAGCCTCGACGAGGTGCTGCAGAAGCTGGACGAGCGGGGCCTGTCGCTGCGCGGGAAGGAGTCGTAGGCCCATGTCCGCCCTACCCGGCCGCCCCAGGAAGGGGCCCCGCTTCGGCGGGGATGCCGCACACCAGAAGGCGATGTTCGGCAACCTCGTCGCATCGCTGATCGCTGCCGAGGCGATCGTGACCACCGAGGCCAAGGCCAAGGCGCTGCGCCCGGTGGTGGAGAAGTGCATCACCAAGGCGAAGAAGGCATACGCCCATCCGGAGACGGCCGTGCACCAGCAGCGCCAGGTCGTCGCCTTCATCCGGGACAAGGACATGGCCCACAAGCTGTTCGACGAGATCGGGCCGCGCTTCTCCGACCGACCGGGCGGCTACACGCGGATCTTGAAGTTGGGGCCCCGCCACGGCGACAACGCGCCCATGGCGCGCATCGAGCTCGTCGCAGACTGACGGCGGGCCGGCCGGGGCGCCGTGACCCTCTTCAGCCCGCAGGCCGGTCCGGAGGCGCCGGCGGCGGTCACCCCCGACCCGACGGTCCGTGTCCGGTTGCTCGTCGCCTACCTCGGCGCCGGCTTCCACGGCTTCGCCCTGCAGCCCGGGCAGCGCACCGTTGCGGGGGTGCTCGTCTCCGCCCTGGAGCGCCATCTGCGCCACACCGTCGAGCTGGTCTGCGCCGGCCGCACCGACGCCGGCGTCCACGCCTGGGGCCAGGTGGTGAGCTTCGACGCCCGCCACGATGTGGACCTGGATCGCCTCGCCCGGTCCGTCAACCGCTCGACCTCGCCGGCGGTGGTCGTGCGGGCCGCGGCCCGGGCCGGCCCCGACTTCGACGCCCGCCGCTCGGCGACCGGCCGGCGGTACCACTACACGGTTCTCAACACACCCACCGCCGACCCGTTCCGGGCATCGACGGCGTGGCACGTGGCGGCGCCCCTCGACGTGGCGGCCATGCGCCTGGGGTGTGACCCGCTGATCGGCGAGCACGACTTCTCGTCGTTCTGCCGGCGCCCGAGCCCGGAGGCGAGCCTGGTGCGCGTCGTGCGCGAGGCCCGCTGGGTGGACGAGGGCGGCGGCGTGCTGCGCTTCGAGGTCGAGGCGTCGTCCTTCTGCCACCAGATGGTGAGGTCGGTGGTCGGCACGCTCGTGGACGTGGGCGCGGGGAAAGTGCGGGCGGGTGAGGTCTCCGGCATCCTCCGTGCCCGCACGCGGGCCGCTGCGAGGACGCTGGCCCCGCCGCACGGTCTGTGCCTGTGGGAAGTGGGATACGAGCCAGCCGAGGGATGGCCCGGATAGCCCACGACCTCACCAATCGGTCCCCGACGCGGGACGACTTGGCGGGGATCTCCTACCGCAGTGCCACGACGGCCGGGGACCGCAGCTTCTCGGGGGCGGAGACGATCCAGATCCGCCGGACTCGGTCGCCGTCGACGTCGATGCAGACGGCGGTGTCGCCGTAGGCAGGATCGTGGAGCCACAGGCCGGGCGCGCCGTTCAACGACACCGGCCGGGTCGTGGCGTCAGGCGAGAGCCGCCGGGCCAGGTTGTGCACGAACTGGCAGACCCGCTGCGGGCCTTGCACCGGTCGACGAGCGGCGTGGCGGTTGGGGCCGCCGTCGCTGACGACCACGACGTCTTCGGCGAGCAGCGCCATGGTGGTGTCGATGTCGCCTTCGAGCACGGCGGTGATCAGGCGGTCGGCGACGGCGCGTCCTGCCGGCGACGGCGGGCGGGGTGCGGCGGATCGGACCTTGCGCCTGGCCCGGACGGCCCGTTGGCGGGCGGCTGCGGGTGTCAGGCCGACGGTTGTCGCAACCTCGTCGAAGGGGACCCCGAAGACGTCGGCGAGCACGAACACCGCCCGGCTGAGTGGGTCGAGCTCTTCGAGGACGGAGAGGAACCCGATGGTGAGGCTCTCGGCCAGTTGGGCGCTCTCCTCGGGGGTCGGGCCGAGCACCACCGGTTCCGGCAGCCAGGGCCCCACGTAGGTCTCGCGGCGGCGCCGGGCTCTGGTCAGCCGGTCCAGGGCGAGCCGGGTGGTCACGGTCGTGAGCCACGCCGCCGGCCGGCTGATGGCGTCGTGGTCGGCGGCCGACCACCGCAGCCACGCCTCCTGGCAGACGTCTTCGCTGTCGGCGAGGGATCCGAGCATGCGGTACGCCAGGCCGAGCAGGTAGGGGCGTTGGGCGGTGAAAACGGCGAGTGCCCCGTCGCCTGCCTCGGGGCGGGAGGCGGTCATGCGGCGATTGTGGTCGAGCGGGCCGCCTCCAGGGCCACCGTTCCCGCTGCAGCCCCCGAGGCCAGCGAGGCGTCAGCCAGCATGCCCACGGCTCCGACCCAGTCACCGCAGATGGCGATGGCCCGCTGCCCGGTGGCGGTGACCGCCGGGCGAGCCGCCAGGCCGCCGAGGCGGGCCTGGGGTTGGGTGGCGGCGACCACCATCCGGGCCAGGAACCGGGTCACCAGCGCCGCCGCCGGGTCGATGCCGGCCAGCCGGGCGTGGGCCTCGAGGTCGTAGCGGTCGACCTCTGCGCTGCGGGCGCCGTAGCGGATGACGGCGGCCACGGCACCACCGTCGGGGGCCATGTGCGCGGGCGGCGACTGCAGGGTGGCGTACAGAGGCGTGTCCACGCCGAGGACCCACCCGGGCCGGGGGATCCGATCGAGGCCCAGGTCGAGGCAGGCGGCGGTGACCGCTCGGCCGAGGTCACCCCAGTCGGGCGGGTCGGGCAGCAGGTGCCGGGTGGCGTCGGGCGTGCCCGCTGCCACCACCACAGCCCTGGCCCGCTCGATGCCGGCGTCGGTGACGACCTCGATCCCTCCAGCGACGGGCTCGAGCGAGCGGACCTTGCACCCGGCCCGAACCGGGGTCCGGGCGGTGAGGCCGTCGATCAGCTGGGCCCAGCCGCCGTGGAGGTAGCTCACACCGCTCCGGATCCCCAGCTGGAGCTGGGTCACGGCGGCGCCGGCGTCGAGCCCGTCGTGGTCGGCGCTGTAGGTCGTCTGGCGCAGGACCGCCCGGACGAGCCCCTCGGCGTCGGCTCTCAGCCCGAGGCCGTCCAGCCAGGCGGAGACCGAGGTGCCAGCGAGCGTCGCCGTGTCCATCCGGGGCAGCGAGGCCAGCAGCCGGGCGACCTGCGCCTTGCCCCGGGAGCCGAGGGCGCCAGAGCGCAGCAGGGTCGCTGGACCAGCCGGGAACTGGTGGAGCCGCCCGCCGCTGCTCATCCGGTAGCGGCGCAGCGGGGGTGGCGCCCCCTGCGGGTCGATCCCGTGCCGGCGCAGGACCCTGATCCCCGGCCCTCCGAGGTAGAGGGCATGGGCGCCTCGGTTGAACGTGAAGCCGTCCCGCTCGCTCACCCGGGCCCGGCCCCCTGGCCGGTGACCTTCGATCACCAGGACCCGGCCCCCGGCAGCGTTCACCTCGGCGCCGGCGGCCAGCCCCGACAGCCCACCGCCGACCACCACCACATCCCATACCGCTCTGGTCGTCATGCCCCTCCGACGACGATCAGCCTGCGGTTGTGACAACTCCCGGTCCGGCCTGGCTCACCGGCGCAGCCACGCCGGCAGGTGCCACGGCTCGACGGTGCCTGTGCGAACCCGGTGGGTGATCCTCCGCTCGATCACGAACGCCAGGACCGGGACCAGCCCGGCTCCGACCATGGCGGCCATCTCGACGGGGCTGAACCGGGCCCGGCGGGCCAGGTCGAGCGCCATCAGCAGGTAGATGATGTAGAAGACCCCGTGGATGGGTCCGGCGATCGAGACCAGCTGCGGGTAGCCGGCGACCTGCAGCGGCACGCCGACGAACACGATCAGGGCCAGGCCGACGCCCACGATGTAGGCGAGGACCCGGTACCGGAGGAGGGCGGCGTCGATGTTCACGGCCTGGTCGGCACCCCGTGCGGGTTGCGCCACGACTTGCGGGTGCGCCCGGCGGCGAGCCGGGCGAGGTAGGCGTTGTACTCCGACAGTTGGTGCACGGAGACCTCCTCGTCAGCGTCGCCGTCGATGACCGCCGGCAGGCGGGAGCCGCCGACCAGCTCGGGATGGCTGGCCGCCTGCAGCGGGTGGACGAAGCCGGCGGCCGCGTCCGGTGGCGGCGGCACGAACGGCCCGTGCGTCGCCGCCCGGCGCGCCCGCTCGACCTTGCGGGCCTCCACGCGTGCCGGGTCCTCGTGGATCAGCTGCCACCAGCCCACGACGGCGAGAACGGCGAACACGGGCCACTCGACGGCGTACAGCCAGCTGAGCAGGTTGCCGCCGATCGCCCGGTGGATCTGCCAGTCGGCGGCGATGGAGCAGCCGGGGGCGATCACGGCGAGCAGCAGGTGGTAGGCGACGGCCCGCTTCCGGAACCACCGCACCGTCCAGCGCTCGTGCATCGCCGCGATGCTACGGCCCCTCGCCGGCATCGAGCACGGCGCGCCACGGTGCCGGGCCGACGACGGTGAGCGCCCGTGGCTGGCGCCCCGGGGAGCTGACCGCCCACACCCTGGCCCGGTCCAGGTCGACATCGAGGACGTCGAGGACGAGGTGGCCGGCGACGACAGCCAGGTAGGAGCCCCACACCTCCGCCAGCCAGTGGGGCCCGACGGCGACGCGGGCCGGGCCGTCGACACCGGGCTCGCCGATGGAGATCTCCCAGGGGCGGCCGCCGCCCCACCGCCGCAGCACAGGTACCAGGCGCCCCGCGGTGGCCGCCTCCAGGCAGACCAGCTGGTTGGTGGCGGCGAGGTGGGCGGCGACCTCCTGTTGGAGGCGGCGCTCCAGCTGTGGCCCGAGGGCCAGCAGGCTGAGAAGGGCGTAGCGCTCCCGGCAGGAGCGCGGCGCGCGATGGTCGAGGTCGGCCCGGAGCCGGTCGAGCAGTTGGGCGGTGATGACGAGGGCGTCGCCGGGGTGGCGCGAGCCGAGGAGCAGCACCCGCTGGTCGGCGGCGTGGTCATGCCAGCGACGGACCAGGGCGAAGCACTCGGGCTCGTCGCCGCCGAGCTGGGCGAGCACCGCCCCGCCGTCGTCGCCGCCATGGTCGGCAGCAACGAGCTCACCGGCGACCCATCGGAGGCGGTGACGGTTGGGGCCGCAGCGGGCCTCTCCCTCGGCCGGGCCGACCAGCAGGTGCCAACGGGGGGTCACCGCAGGGCGATCTCCACCGATGCCTCCCGCTCCCGGCCCATCACGTCGACGCGCAGTGACCGCGCCTCGGGATCCAGCTCCGGGTGGAGGCGCCATCCCGCCGTGGCGTCGAGCCTCCACGCCGGGTCGAGCAGGTACCAGTTGTGGCGGTCGTCGAACGCCGAGAGGCTCACCGGCGGCGCCGGCGCCGACCACGGCCCGCACCACCCGGCGAGCCAGGCACCGTCGCCGCCGGCGTGGAGGCTGTCGAGGCGGGCGCGCTCACCCCCGAGGTCGACGAACGCGCCGACCGGCCAGCTCCCTTGGACCACGGCGGGGGCATCGCGGCGTTCGACCGCCGAGCGCCACCGCGGGTCCAGCCCTTCGCCCAGCGCCTTGCCGGCGACGATGGCGGCTTGGCGGGCGAGCGGGTCTCCCGGGTCGAGAGCGCCGACAGCGAGCAGCGCCCGCACCCCGGCGGCGACCGGTGCGACCGGCAACCCGGCCGCGGCCCGCCCCACGGCGGCGGCGACCCAGGCCGCGCCGGGGCTGCGGCGGTGCTCGCGCCCGGCGAGCGGAGGGCGGGCCGGCTGGATCGGGAGGCGGACGGCGCCCCGGCCGGGCAGGACCAGGTCGACCCATGGTGAGAATGCCTCGAGGGGACCGCGCGCCGGCCGGGCGACCCGCCACAGCCCGGGACCGGCCGGGACCCGGGCGCCGGGCCCGAGGGACGAGGTGCGGCCGGTGGCGTCCATGAGGCGGAGCTGGTCGAGGCGCTCGCCGTCGCCGGCCCGGCTGGAGCGGGGGCCCGGAGCGACGCGATGGGGTGGTACAGGCGGCCCGGCGGCAGGCGGCGCAGGCCGCCCCCGCCGGCCGGCTGGCCGGCGGGGCGGTCCCCACACCGGCGCCGGGCGCCCCGGGCGGCCCCCCCGACCGCCCTGCTCGTCAGTGACGCTGGCCACGACGGTGCCACCGTCGGAGCCCAACGTCACCGTCTCGACGACGATCGCGCCGGTCGGTAGCTGGAACCGGACCGGCCCTACAGCAACGGCGCGCGGGCTGGCAGGCGGTGGGCCGGCGCCGGGGTGGGGCGGGGGAGTGAGGGATGGCAGCGGCCAGGACGGGTCGCGCCGGATGGCGAGGGCGAGGCGGAGCCCGGCGAGAAGGTCGGCGGTAAGCTCTGGGTCGGCCGCGCCCGCGGCGGCGAGGGCGTCGGCAGCGCCTTCCAGCTCCGTCACAGGGTCGGGCCCGGCACGGTAGGGGTCGAGGGCCGTCTCGACCGTGAGGCGCAGGTACCGCTCGGCGGCGAGACCCTGTCGGTCCATGCCGGTCAGGCGAGGATCTCGGCCGAGAAGCCGGCGGCGGCAAGGGCGTCGACGACCTCCTTGTGCTGCGCCTCGTTGCGGGTCTCGACGGTGACGAGCACCTCGACCTCATCCGGGTCGAGCCACCGGCCCCAGCGGTGGTGCTCGACCGACAGGACGTTGAGCCCGAGGCCGGCCAGCTCCCCGGTCAGGACGGCGAGCGCGCCCGGCCGGTCGCGCACCACGACCCGCAGCGACAGGTAGCGGCCGGCGGCGGCGAGGCCGTGCTCGATGATCCGCGTGAGCAGCAGCGGGTCGACGTTGCCGCCGGAGAGCACGGCCAGCACGGGCCCGTTCCCGGGCACCCGACCGGTGAGGACGGCAGCCAGTGCCGTCGCCCCCGACGGCTCGACGACGGCCTTGGCCCGCTCGACGAGGACGAGCATCGCCTGGCTGATCTCCTCCTCCTCGACGGTGAGGACCCGCTCGACGTGGGCGGTGATGTGCTCGAGCGCCAGCGGCGTGGTGGAGCGCACAGCGATGCCGTCGGCCATGGTGGCCATCCGCGCGAGGGACACCGGATGGCCGGCCGCCAAGGCGGAGGTGACCGTCGGGGCGCCGGCCGCCTCCACGCCGACGACGGCGACGTCGGGGCGGGTCGCCGCCAGCGCCGTGGCCGTCCCGGCGAGCAGCCCGCCGCCCCCGGTGGGGACGACCACGACGGCGGCCTCAGGCGCCTCGCCGGCGATCTCGAGGCCCACCGTGCCCTGCCCGGCGATCACGTCGGGGTCGTCGAAGGGCGGGACGTACACGGCTCCTGTGCTGGCGGCGAACGCCTTGGCCGCCACGATGCAGTCGTCGACGACCTGTCCTTCGAGGCGGACGTCAGCTCCGTAGGCGGCGGTGGCCGCCACCTTGGGCAGCGACGCCCCGACCGGCATGAAGATCGTCGAGGGACGGCCGGTCTCGGTGGCGGCCAGGGCGACGCCCTGGGCGTGGTTGCCGGCGGAGGCGGCCACGACGGGGATGCCCGCCGGCAGCCGGGCGATGCGGTTGTAGGCGCCGCGCACCTTGAACGACCCGGTGCGCTGCAGGTGCTCCGGCTTCAGCAGCACCGGCCGGCCAGCCAGGCGGGAAAGGGCGGGCGAGGACCGCACCGGGGTCGGCACCACGATCGGCGCTATGCGCCGCCGGGCCGCCTCGAGCTCGGCGAGGGTGATCACCCCCCGTCGCCGTTGCCGTCCGGGGCGGCCCGCCGGGCGGAGGAGAACGACCGCTCCGAGCGGTCGGTCCCCGCCGGCCGCGACCGCACCTCCACCGACTCGCTCGCCCGGACGTCGGCGAGGGCCGCCTCGCGCCGGAGCGCCCGCCAGACGGCGAGCTGGCGGGCGTCCTCCTCGGCGTTGACCCCGTCGGCGTGGCGGGCGCGATCGAGGTCAGCGAACAACCACTCGAACACCAGCCCGACGGAACCGGCGATGGTGATCAGCACGGCGGCGGTCCACATGTCGCCGGCGCCGGCATGCAGCGCAGCCGGGCCGATCCCCGGGGCGATCCCGGTGTGCTGGCTCTCGAGGGCCATGCCCAGCACGGACCAGTAGAGGATCCCGAACAGCACGTGGGCCAGCCGCCACCCGATCGCCGGCCGGTGCGTGGACGCCACGGCCGGCCAGGCGAACAGGCAGCCGGCGGCGACCAGCTCCAGCTGGGTCAGCTGCCAGACGGCGGGGTGCTCCACGGCGGCGCGGTACTGGCCGCTCCAGTACAAGGCGATGACGGCACTCCCGACGACGGCCCACACGGCTACTGGGCGGGTCACGAACCGGGTGACGGCAGCGGGCCGAGCCCGGGTGGGGAGGGCGGGGACCTTTCCCCTGGAAGCCAGCAGCAGGGGCGGTACGACCAGCAGGAGGAACACCACCTGCAGGCTCTGGAGGACGAAGCCGCCCGGTGCGTAGGGGAGCGTCGCCGCCACGAACACGGTCACCGCAGCCAGGAAGCACCCCGCCCGCCAGGGCTCCACTGCCCGCCGGCGGGTCGTGTACCACACGGCCGCGACGACAGGCACCACGAGCAGGATCGGGTGGAAGACGAGCGCGGGCACCGGCCAAACGGTACCGCCGGTGGATTGGGATCGTCGGCCGGTGATCGTCTAGAAAGTGGCCCCAGTGAGCGTCATCGCCCCCGGAGAAGCATCGGCCCTGTCCCCCCAGGCGGTCCGGCCGGTCAACCCCGCCGACTACCGGCCCGCCTTCCTCAACGTCGGCGTCATCGTGTGGCTGGCGTCGGAGCTGATGTTCTTCAGCGGCCTGTTCGCCGCCTTCTACACGCTGCGCGCCGCAGACGCCCAGGCGACCGGCTGGCCCACCCACGGCGACAAGATCGACGCCGTCACCGTGGGCATGGCGACGATCATCTTGTTGATCTCGTCGTTCACGATGCAGATGGGGGTGCACCGGGCGACCAAGGCGGACAAGGCCGGCTTTCTCGGCTGGTTGGCCATGACCTTCGTCCTCGGGGCGTTGTTCGACGGGTTGCAGATCTCCGACTACGCCGGGCGCAACTTCCCCATCAACCAGGACGCCTGGACGTCGTGCTTCTACGTGCTCACAGGCATCCACGCCCTGCACGTCGCCGGCGGGCTCATGGGCATGATCATCATGGGGGCCCGGTCGAAGTTCTCCAAGAAGTTCGGGCACCACACCCTCCCCGCCATCGAGTTCCTGTCCTACTACTGGCACTTCGTCGACATCGTGTGGATTGCCTTGTACGGCTCCATCTTCCTGCTCCGGGGACACTGAACAGCCCGATGCGCCGCCTCCCGCCTGCCCTCGGCCGTCTCCGTCGCTCCCGCCTCCTCCGGCACCTCGCCGCCGGCCCCACCGCCGCGCTCGGCGTGGGGCTCGTGGCCTTCGGGCTGTTCTTCGGCCTCGGTTCGGCGTCCTCGGCGTCCACGCCGGTCGTGAGCAGCAACCCAGCTGTCATCGCCAACGGCCAGTCGCTCTTCGACGTGCACTGCTCGAGCTGCCACGGCATCGGCGGCGTGGGCACCGTCCACGCCCCGCGGCTGATCCACGTCGGCGCTGCCGCCGCCGACTTCTACCTCATCACCGGACGCATGCCGCTCAATGCCCCCGGGGACCAGGCGATGCGCAACTCACCCTTCTTCGGCAAGGGCCAGGTACAGGCGCTCGTCTCCTACATCGCAGCCCTGCCCTTCATCGACCACCAGCCAACGGTGCAGGGACCGGGGATCCCCAACATCCTGCCCCTCTGCAAGGACACCGCCTCGGCGACGGCGACCAACCCCAACTGCGTGACACTGTCGTTGGGCCAGCAGACGTTCGCGCTCAACTGCTCGCAGTGCCACCAGATCGCCGGCGCCGGCGGCATGCTGGCCAAGGGCATGGTCGTGCCGAGCCTCAAGAACGCCACGATGCTCGAGGTGGCCGAGGCGATCCGGGTCGGGCCCCGCCCGATGCCCGGCTTCGGACCCGGCGAGCTCGACGCACGCCAGCTGTCGGCGGTCGTCCACTACGTCGCCTACCTGCACCACCCGTCCAGCAACGGCGGGCTCGGCATCAGCAACTTCGGCCCGGTGGCCGAGGGCTTCGTCGGGATCCTCTTCGGTCTGGGGGTGCTCCTCTTCGCCGCCCGCATGATGGGAACCCGCGCATGACCTCCATCGACGAGTCCAGCTCCAGGCCCGAGCCCGACCCTCGCCCCGCAGGCCGGACCGGGGCGGACCAGGCGGATGTCCCCGAGTCGCTGCTGCCCGGCACAGAGGAGTACCTCGAGGACCCGCGCCACTACGGGATCGAGGAGGGCGTCCCCTGGCCCGACGACGTCCCCCGTGGGCAGGACGACACGCATTGGCGCTACGAGGACGACCCCCACGGTGCCCGCGTCGCCGAGCTTCGGATCGCGTTCTGCTGGTTGATCACCCTGCTGTCGGGCATCGGGCTGGCGGCCGTCTACGTCGCCGGGGGCGAGGCCCAGGTGGAGGGCGCTTTCCTGTTCGCCGGCTTCGCCGGGCTCGGCGTCGGCTTCGTGCTCTGGGCCCGGGACCTGCTCCCCGGCCACGACGTGATCGGCTCTCGCGGCGGGCTCACCCACATCTCCGACGAGGCCGACCGCCGGCTGGCCGTCCAGTCGCTCGGACGGGGGGTCGAGCCGATGGCCCGCCGGCCGTTCCTCGGCAAGGTGCTCGGCGGCGTCCTCACGGTCTTCGGCGTGAGCCTCGTGTTCCCGATCGCCTCGCTCGGCCCGGCGGTCGAAGGGCAGTTCGCCCGAACCCCGTGGAGGAAGGGCATGCGCGCCGTCAGCGAGGTCGGCACGCCCGTCAAGCCGTCCGACATCCTCCCCAACGGCGTGCTGACGGTCTTCCCCGACACCGGCGAGCCCCTCGACAGCCAGGCCATGGCCCAGTCGGCGGTGCTGCTCATCAACATCGGGTCGGCACCGTTCAAGGTGCTGCCCGGGCGCGAGACCTGGCACATCGGCAGCGTGGGCAGCGTCAACTGCCTCGTGGCGTTCTCGAAGATCTGCACCCACGCCGGCTGCCCGGTGAGCCAGTACGACTGGTGGACCCACGAGCTGGTCTGTCCCTGCCACCAGTCGACGTTCCAGGTGCTCCTCGACTGCAAGCCGATTTTCGGGCCGGCGCCACGCAACCTCCCGCAGCTGCCCCTCGCCGTTGACGACGAGGGTTACGTCGTCAGCCAGAGTGGCTTCACCGAGCCCGTCGGCCCCGGCTACTGGAACCGTCCGATCGAGATCAACCCCTTCACCCACAAGGCGGTGAAGTACTCGTGAGCTCCACCAGGGAGCGGGCTGCAGCGCAGCGCCGCTCCTCGCTCGTGAAGGACGGCCTCGACTACATCGACGACCGCTTCGGGTCCTCGCCGTTCCTGCGGAGCGCGATGGATAAGATCTTCCCCGACCACTGGTCGTTCATGGTCGGCGAGATCGCCATGTACTGCTTCGTGGTGCTGATCGTCACGGGCATCTACCTGGCGCTGTTCTACGTGCCGTCGTCGGCGGCGGTCGTGTACCACGGCTCGTACAAACCCCTCGACGGCCAGACGATGTCGGCGGCTTACGCCTCGGTGCTCAACATCTCCTTCCACGTTCGCGCCGGGCTCGTCATGCGCCAGGTGCACCACTGGGCGGCCGTGGTGTTCGTGGCGGCGCTGTGCTTCCACATGTGCCGGGTGTTCTTCACCGGGGCGTTCCGCAAGCCCCGCGAGGTCAACTGGACGATCGGCCTCACGCTCCTCGTGAGCGTCCTGCTCGAGGGCTTCAGCGGCTACTCCCTCCCCGACGACCTCCTATCCGGCACCGGTCTGCGGGTCGTGTACTCGATCATCGAGTCCATCCCGCTGATCGGCACCAAGCTCGTGTTCCTCCTGTGGGGGGGCCCCTTCCCGGGCACGTCGCTCATCCCCCGGTTGTTCCTGCTCCACGAGTTCCTGTTCCCGGCCCTGCTCGTCGGGCTGCTCTCCGCCCACCTTGCGATCCTGTGGCGCCAGAAGCACACCGACTTCCCCGGGCCGGGCAAGACCGAGACCAACATCCGGGGCAGCCGCTTCTTCCCGCAGTACATGCTCAAGGGCGGCGCGCTCATGTTCCTCACCACCGCCGTGCTCTGCGCCCTGGGCGGCTTCGTGCAGATCAACCCCATCTGGCTGTACGGCCCGTACCAGCCCTACGCCGTCTCGGCCGGCTCCCAGCCCGACTGGTACGTCGGCTGGCTCGACGGGTCGCTGCGCCTGTGGCCCCACTGGGAGTTCCGGTCGTTCGGCTACGAGATCGCCAACCCGTTCTTCCCGGGGATCCTCTTCCCCGGGATCCTCTTCGGGGTGATGTACTCCTGGCCGCTCATCGACGCCTGGATCTACAAGGACCACGCCGCCCACAACCTTCTCGACCGGCCCCGGGACAAGCCCTTCCGCACCGCCGTAGGGGTGGCGGCGCTGGCCTTCTTCTCGGTGTGCACCATCGCCAGCGCCTCGGACCTGTTGGCCAACGACTGGCACATCAGCTACGAGCGGATCATCGAGATCCTGCAGATCGGCGTGTTCGTGGCGCCGATCGGCTTCGGCCTGATCGCCTACCGGGTCTGCATCCAGTTGCAACGCACCGGCAACATGATCATCAAGAAGCCCATCGGCGGCATCATCGTCCGGGGCGGCGACGGGGCCTACCACACCCTCGGTGACCACCACGGCGACCACGGCGACCACGGCGACCACGGGGGTCAGGGCGACCACGGGGGTCCTGGGGGTCACGGGGGTCACGGCGACCGCCTCGGCGGCGACCTGACCGGCACCGGTCACCTGGTGCGCACCGGTGGCGGCAATGGTGGGGCTGGTGAGGGCGCGCCGGCTGCGGCCGGCGGCGAGCATGCGGCCGGCGGCGAGCATGCGGCCGGCGCTGAGCATGCGGCCGGCGCTGAGCATGCGGCCGGCGCCGGAGCCGCCATCCCGGAGGGCGCGGTCCGGCGGGGGACCGGTGGCGCCGCCGGCGACGAGGTGCAGTCCCCGGGCGGGGCGCCCAAGGAGGCGCCGCCGGGTGTGGCGGGGGGTGAGACGGAAGCCTGAGGCCGGCGTGGGGGGTGGCTGGGTGGGGACAATATAGGCTTTCCGGGCATTTCCGGGCATTTCCCAGGTCGTCTGGGGGCCGTCTCGGAGGCAAACCGCGCGCACGAAGGCCAACCGCGCGCAGAGACGACGGAATGCCGGCGCCTGTGCGCGCGCTTCGGTGCTGCGCGCGCGGATCGGCTGCGCGGCCCGCTCTACGGTCCCCCCGGGGGGATCCCGGCGCGGGGCGCGTCGGGTTCGAAGCGGCTCAGCCCGACGACGGTGGCGATCACCACCGCCAGACCGACGAGCTCGCTGGTGACGGCGAAGACCGTATGGCGGAACGGCTCGTCGAAGACGGCTGCTCCGATTGCCAGGCTCACCAGCGGGTTGATGGTGGAGGACGCCGGCAGGCTGTAGCGGAGCGGGGCGGCGCGAAAGGCGAGCTGGTTGAGCACGACGCCACACGCACCGGCGAGCCCGAGACCCCACAGCGGCCAGTTGCCGACCGTGGCGAGCGGGCCGGCTGTGGCCAACTCGCCGGTGACCACCTTCAGCAACGCTGCCACAGCGGCGAAGGCCACCCCCGACCCGAACCCGAGGATGGTTGCTGACCGGCGCCCCGACGAGCGCAGCCCGAGCACCACAGCGGTGGTGACGGCGGCAATGACCGCTGTGACCGAGATGATGGTCGGGAGCGAGTCCGGCGGGCTCGACGGACCGTTCGCGGGCGTGGCAGCCAGCAGGAAGACGGCCAGGCCGGCGGCGAGGGCGCCGGCCCACAGCAGCTCGGTGCGCCGTGGCCGCTGCCGCTCCAGCAGCCGCCGCACCGGCAGGGCGAACACGAGGCCGGTGACGAGCAGTGGCTGGACCAGCGTCAGTGGGCCGGCGTGCACGGCCAGCGCGTGCAAGCCGAACCCGGCCAGCTCGGTCACCATCCCGGCGACCCACATCGGGTGCTGGGCGTTCCGGGCGACGAAGCGGGCGTGCCCGACACCAGCGCCGCGACCGGCCAGGCCGGCGCTGCGGTGCAGCAGGGCGGTGGCCACCGCGAACAGCGCCGCCGCCGACAGGGCGGCGACGGTGGGCACAACCATCAGCTGGCCGTTCGCAGTACGCGAAGCCGAGTCGTGCCGCTGCGCACCTGGTAGACGCTACCGGTCGATCTTCGCCGCCGATGACCGGCGGCGGCGCTATCCGGGCACGGATGGGCCGCCGGGTGAGGGCGACTCCCCTTCGTCGAGGCGCTTGGCGAGGTCGGCAAGGAAGGCGTGGATGGTGGCTTCGGCGATCCGGTGGAGGACGAGGCGGTCCACGCCCCGCCCGACGCTGCCACCCGGGGGGGCGTAGCGGCCCCGGAGGGTCAGCTGGGTGCGCTCGAGGCCGGCGGGGCGGATCTCGAGGTCGGCGTCGAGCTCGGGGAACAGCGGCAGGACCCCGGTGGCGCGCCAGGTGAACGCCAGCAGGGTCGTGTCACCGTGCCTGCGGGTCGGGCCGGGCTGGATCTCGACGGTCTTGGTGAGCACGGTGGCGGCGCGCCCTGGTCCGACCCGTCCGCGTAGGTGGACCGCGTCTTCGCCGACCTCGGCCAGCGACTCGCCGAGGAGCCTGACTCCCCCCGAGCTCAACGCGGCGGTGACCTCCTCCACGGGGCGGGGTATGATCACCAGCTCCTCTACGAACACCGGGTCGGCTCCCGGCATGTCGGGGCGGTGTGCATGGGGTGCTCCTTCCCTGGGTGGAGCGGGGACGGGGGCGCTGCGGCGCGGCGCCTGCTGGCCAAGGTAACGGTTGATGAGTGCAGGGGGGTAGGGAACAAGGTCCCAACTCCAGGTCGCGGGCGGAGCGGCCGTCTCAGGAGACGCGGGTGGATCGCGCCGGGGCGGGGTCCTCCGCCAGCCGGGCGAGGCGGCGCAGCAGGGCACGCAGCATCGCTCGCGCCGGGTCCTCGGGTGCCTCCCCGAACAGCGGCGGCGGGCGCAGCAGCCCGCTGCAGCGCAGCTCGCAGCGGTGCGTGTCGACGGCGGCGACCTCGAGGGTTCCTTCGAAGCGCGAGTCGGGGGCGTCGGGGGCGCGTGTGCACTCCCAGGTGAGCGCACCCGTCGATGACGCCCGATCGAGGTCGATCATGGCGACGATCTCCTCCGGCCGCGGCGACCACATGCCCACCGGCCCGGGGGGGCCGGCAGGGGGGCCGGCAGGGGCGGCGACCTGGTAGGAGTCCGCCAGCGCGTCGGGTAGCCGAGGCTCGAGCCGGGGGAGGAGCTCGACCAACGCGGCGGCGGGCACCTCGACGTGGACGGTGTCGTCCAGCGCGACGGTGCGGCCGCCGGCGCGGTGGGAGTCGGGGGGCGCCACCCGGGCACCGCTCTCGAGGTCGGAGTCGCTCGCCGCCAGGTCGGCGAGCGAGGCGTCAGCGAGCGATGCACGGAAGGCGGCCGTGGCGGCGCTCCAGGTGTCGTGGAGCGGGCAGATCCTGTCCCAGCGACACGGCCCGTCACCCAGGGTGCAGCGCTCGGCGCGCACCGGCCCTTCGCCGGCTTCGACCACCTCGAGCAGCGAGATGTCCTCCGGGGCCCGGGTGAGGCTGTACCCGCCGGCCCTTCCGGCCCTCGAGGTCGCCAGGCCGGCGCGCACGAGGTCGGCGAGGATCTGGGAGGCGAAGGTCGGCGGCACGGCCATCTCCGCCACGACCTCACGGATCTTGCGGGGCTGGCCGGACGGGAAGGACCTCGCGAGGGCGAGGGCAGAGCGGACCACGTAGTCACCCCGCCGGGTCAGTGTCAGGTTCACCACCTAAGTATATCCCCGGACTTGACGTCGCTGAAGTACCTAGGTATAGTTCCTGTATCGGAAGACTCTACGTAGGCAATGAGACTAGAGAAAGTGGGGTGCCGCCCGTGACGATCCTGGAAGAGGGCGCACAGCCGGTCGTACGAACCGACGCCGACCCGGTCGGAGTCGCCGTACACCTGCGACCACCGGTGCGGTCGCACTTGGAGGAGCGGTTCGGCCCGACCGACCCGCCCCGGATGCTCGACGTGGCTCGCCACCCAAGGGTGGCTCGTCTCCTGCGGAGCCGGAAATTCCAGTTCGCGTTGATCCTGCCCAACCAGATCGTGTTCTGGGTCGTGATCTTCGCTGGCGTGCTCGGCACCGTCGTCCCCGGGCTCAACTTCGGCACCGCCATCACCTGGTACGTGTGGTTCTGCCTGGTGTTCGTGATGATGGTGGTGGTTGGCAGGGCATGGTGTGTCATGTGCCCCTTCGGCGGGTTCGCCGAGTGGATCCAACGGCGGACCTTGTGGGGACGGGCGCAACGGCGCCTCGGTCTCGGCCTCAAGCTGCCGGAGTCGGTCGCCCAGTACGGGTTCCTCTCCTCCGTCGTCGCCTTTCTCCTCCTGACCTGGATCGAGGAGTACTTCAACATCGCCGGGCCCGGCGACCCGATCGCCACGAGCATCATGGTCATCGGCATCGTCACCAGTGCCCTGGCGTTCTTCCTCGTGTTCGAGCGGCGGACGTTCTGCCGCTACTTCTGCCCGCTCTCGGCGCTCATCGGCACGGTCGGCGCCATGGGCTCGGTCGCCGGCTTCCGGACGCGTGACCGCGAGGCTTGCATCAGCTGCCCCACCAAGGACTGCATGCGCGGCGGCGAGGAGGGCTACGGCTGCCCGTGGTACACCTGGCCGGGCAGCGCCGACTCCAACCTGTCGTGCGGGCTGTGCAGCGAGTGCTACAAGTCCTGCCCGAGCGGCAACGTCGGGCTGTACCTGCAGCCGCCGCTCACCTCTGTCATCGCGCCGACCCGCCGGCGGGCCGACGTGGCATGGGCGGTGGCCATCCTCTGGGGGCTGGTCGTCTACCAGCAGGTCAACGCCACGAGCGTCTTCGCCACCGTCGACGGCTGGTTGAACCGGCACATCGGCGTCGGCTACCCGAACCCCGTCGACTACATCGGCATCATCGCGGGGGTCGCGGTCCTCACCGCCGGGCTCGTCGCCCTGCTCGGGCGGGCCACGCGCCACCCCGACCTGCCGAGCGGCAAGGGGCGGTTCCTCGAGCGGACCAGCCCGTTCCGCAGCTACTTCCTGCCGGTGATGTACGGCATCATCCCGGTCGTGGGCGCCGACTACTTCGCCCGCCAGCTGCCGAAGTTCCTGGCCCATGCCCCCCGGGTCGTGCCGGCCGCGGGGCACCTCGCCGGGCTCGGTTCGACACACTCCGGCCTCTACACGCTCCGCCTCGCCAACAACCCCACCATCGTCGCCGTCCAGGTGGCGGTGATGGCCGCCGGCACCCTGGCGTCCATCTGGACGATGTGGCGGATCTCCGGCCGGGAGTTGGTACCTGTCGCTGCCCGCCCGCTCACCGCCCGGTTCGCAGCCGTGGCGCTGCCGGTGGCCTTCGGCCTCGCTGCCAGCCTGCTCTACGTCATCATGCACGCCGCCCAATAGGAGCCCCGATGACCGCCACCTCCATCACCGCCCCGTCCACGGACGCCCCGGCCGAGGCGCTCCACGTCGATGTGCTCACGGACCGCTGCGCCGGATGCCAGGAGTGCGTGGTGCGCTGCCCCACCGGCGCGCTCACCCTGGAGCCCGGCAGCTGGACCGCCGTCGCCGACGACGCCCTTTGCGTCGGGTGCCGCCAATGCGTTCGGACCTGCCCATTCGCAGCGATCACCGTCTCGGGGCCGATGCTCGCCGGCGAGCGGGTCGCCACCGGTGTCCACTCTCCCCCGTCCCTGCTCGGTGACCTCGGCGAGACCCGCACCGGGCTCTTCGGCGAGGCCGACGCCCTGGCCGAGGCGAACCGCTGCCTTTCCTGCCCGGATCCCACCTGCGTGCGGGGCTGCCCCGCTCACAATGACATCCCCGCCTTCATCACCGCTGTGCGGGAAGCCGACCTGGCGCGAGCGCACCGGATCATCCGGCGGACGAGCTTCCTTCCCGACGTCTGCTCCCGCGTCTGCGACCAGGCGCTGCAGTGCGAGGGGGCGTGCACATGGTCGCTCGCCGGCGGTACGCCCGTCGCCATCGGCGCGCTCGAGCGCTACATCGCAGACACGGCGCCGTTGCCGCCGCTCGAGGCGGAGGACGACACCGGTGCCGATATGGCCGTCGTCGTCGTCGGTTCCGGGCCTGCAGGCGCCGGGGCCGCTTTCGAGCTGGTCCGATCGGGAGCGTCGGTGACCGTGCTGGAGGCTCGGGACCGCCCTGGCGGGCTGCTCGACTGGGGCATCCCCGCCTTCACCCTCCCTGCCGATGTGGCCCGCCGTCCTTGGGAGGACCTGCTGGCCGCAGGCGTCGAAGTCCGTTGCGGGGTGGAGGTGACCGCCGCCGACATCGACGAGCTGCTCGGCTCCTACGACGCGGTGATCCTCGCGCACGGCGCCGGCCTCCCCCTCAGGCTCCCGGTCCCCGGAGCGGACCTGGACGGGGTGTGCGACGCGACCCAGTTCCTGCAGGACGCCCAAGCGGCCCTCGAGCGGGGCGAGCCGTCGCAGTTCCTCCCGTCACCAGAAGACGACGCCGAGCCGCCGACAGTCCTCGTCGTCGGTGCTGGCAACACCGCGATGGACGTCGCCCGCCTCACCCGGCGCCTCGGGGCACGGGCCATATGCGTCGACTGGCTGGACCGTCGCTTCGCCCCCGTCCGGCCCGACGAGCTGGCCGAAGCCGCCGAGGAGGGTGTCGACATCCGCTTCCTCACAACAGTGCAGTGCCTCGAGGGCGCCGACGGCCGGGTGACGACCGCGGTGCTCGACGAGACAGCCCAGTCCGACGCGGCGTCCAAGCCGAAGACGGTGCGCCGTGCCGCCCAGCGGGAGGCCGTCGACCTGGTCGTGATGGCCATGGGCTACCGCGCCGACCCCGCCTTGTCCGGGCGGCCGCCGGTCGCCCGGCGGGCGACCGGCCTGCCGAGCCGCCGGGTGCAAGCGAGCGGCCTGCTCGCCGCCGGCGCACCGGCCTTCGCCCGCCACCAGCCGATCGGCCAGCTGGTCCTCGGGCGCGCGACCGCCGAGATCATTGCCGGCATGGGCATCCGTGACCGGCTCTTCGTCGCCGGCGACGCACTGGTCGGGCCGTCGACGGTGGTCGAGGCCATGGCCCAGGGCCGCCGCGCGGCGCGGGCCGCCCTCGAACGCCGCGTGCATCGCCCCGACCGGGTGCCGGCGGGCGTCGAGCCGCGGGTCCTCGTGACCTGGGAGAGCAGGGGCGGCCACACCGAAGCCGTCGGGCGCGAGCTCGCCGAGGTGTTGAGCCGGCGGAATGCCCAGGTGCGCACCCTGCCCCTCCGCGACGTCACGCTCACCGACCTCGCGGCCGCCGACCTAGTCGTGCTCGGCACCTGGGTCGAGGGCTTCGTAGTCGCCGGCGTCCGACCCGCTCGTGCCACGACGGCCTGGCTGCGTCAGCTGCCTGGACTGGGGGCAACCCAGTTCGCCATCTACTGCACCTACGCCGTCGACCCGAAGGGAGCGCTCGACCGGCTCCGTCAGGACGTCGTAGCCAAGGGCGGACGGGTCGTTGCCGAAGGAGCGTTTGGCCGGCGCCGCCGGCGGGGCGACGTCGAGATCTTCACCGACCGGCTCCTCGGTGGTCTCGGGGCCGGCGGGGGTGTCGCCGGCGGGGGCCAGGCACCGGGGTCGGTCGTCGGCTCCCATCCCATCAGCGCGGCCTCCTGAGATGCCGCGCCGGGGGGTCGGAGGGCGGGTCGAAGGACAGACCGGCGGGCGGCTCGGCCGGCTGTGGGCGGACGCCCGACGTCTGGGGGACCAACAAGGTGAGCCCCGAGAGGTCCCCCGCGGCGCGGGGCCCCAATCGGTGCCGGCTGTGCCGGTGCTCGCTCGCCGGCCGATCACGGCGGTGGTCATCGCCGACAACGCCGTCACCCGGGAGGGGATCCGGAGGGTTCTCGAGCATCAGGGCAACGTCGCCGTCGTGGCGGAAGCCGACCGGCTGGACACTGCGATCGCAGCCGTCGAGGTCGCGAAGCCCGACGTCGTGCTGCTCGACCTGGTCCTTCCCGGCGCCGGCGGTGTCGAAGCGGCACGCCGGCTCCGGCAGCGCTGCCCTTCCACCAACGTCGTGGTGCTCTCGGGCCCAACCGACCCGGAGTACGTCGAGGCCATGCTCGACGCAGGCGTCGCCGGCTACCTGCCCAACTCGGCGCGACCCGAGCAAGTCATCGACGCCGTGCGCGCCGTCGTCTCGGGGAGCGTCGTGCTCGGTACGGGGGTCCCGTCGCCGGCGTCGTGCGACCGGCCCGGGGCGCGGGTCCGACCGGAGCCGGCGGTCACCGGTCGGGAGCTGGACGTGATC
>JAKAQB010000151.1 GCA_021811865.1 Actinomycetes bacterium
GATCTTGCGCGCCGAGCGGGCCGCAGGGCAGCTGCCCACCGCCGCCACCCGCATCCTCGCCGCGTGGCTGTGCCACCTGCGCGGCCTGGGCGCCCCGGTCCGCGACGTACGCGCTGCGGCGCTCGTGCCCCTCGCCGCCGGCCCGGTCCGCGGCGCAGCCCGCCGGGTGCTCGGCGCCCTCGACCCCGACCTGGGCTCCGACACCGCGCTGGTGAGCGCGGTGGCCGAACAGTGCCAGGACCTGACGGGATCCCGGAGGTGACCCCGGCCCGCCGAAAGGCGATCATCGGCCTCGACGTCGGGACCTCCGGGGTCAAAGCCGCCTCGTTCGGGCTCGGGGTGTCGCAGCAGGCGATCGCGATCCGCCACTACCCGCTGCTGCATCCGGCACCGGGACAAGAGGTGCAAGACCCGAACGTGATCGTCGCTGCCGCCACTGCGGCCCTCGCCGAATGCGTGTCGTCGGCCGGCGCCGCGGAGGTGATCGGCGTGTCGCTCAGCGCCGCCATGCACGGCCTGATCGCCCTCGACGCCGAGCTTCAGGCACTCTCGCCGCTGGTCACCTGGGCCGACGGGCGGGCCGCGGACGTTGCCGCCGACCTGGCCAGCCGGCCCGACGCGCTCGACCTCCAGCTCGCCACCGGGCTCCCGGCCCATCCGATGACCCCGCTCGCCAAGGCGGTGTGGTTCCGACGCCACGACCCGGCGACCTGGCGTGCGGCGCGCTGGTGGGTCGGGCTGAAGGACTACCTCGTCCTGTGGCTCACCGGCACGCTTGCGACCGAGGTGTCCTCCGCCTCGGGTACCGGACTGCTCGACGTGACCACCCGGAACTGGAGCCCGCTGGCACTGGCCATGAGCGGCATCGAGGTGGGCCAGCTGCCGGAGATCCGGGCGACCACCGACGTGCTCGCCATGGACCGCCGAGTCGCGGCCACTGTCGGCTTGCCGGCCGGCACCCCGGTGGCGGTCGGCGCCGGAGACGGCCCGTCCGCCAACCTCGGCACCGGGGCGATCGCGCCCGGCGTGGCCGGACTGTCGCTCGGAACGAGCGGGGCCATCAGGGTCGCCGTCGACGGCCCCCGTCCGGACCGCCACGGCGAGCTGTTCTGCTACGCGCTCACCGAGCAGATATGGGTCACGGGAGGGGCGATCTCCAACGGTGCCGAGATCCTGCGCTGGGCCGACCGTGCATTCGACCACGCCCCGGCGCCCGATGCCAACGGCTCCGTGCAGGTGGAGGCGGCGCCGGGACCGTCGGCCGGGTCGGTGGCCGACAGCAGCGAGGGGCTGGTGATGCTCCCGTTCCTGTTCCCCGAGCGGGCGCCGCTGTGGGATGGCGACCTCGCCGGCGCCTACCTCGGGCTCCGCCACCACCACGGGGCTTCGCACCTGCGGCGTGCGGCCGTCGAAGGCGTGTGCCTGCAGATGCGCTTCCTGCTCGACCGGGTCGACCGCCGCTATCCGATCACCTCGGTGAGGGCCACCGGCGGCGCCTTCGCATCTCCCCTGTGGCGCGGGCTCATGGCGGCCGCGCTCGACCGGCCGATGGTCGTCGTCGGCGGCGAGGACGGCACCGCGCTCGGGGCCGCTGCGCTCGGGCTCAGCGCGGTCGGTGCCGCCGCCAGCCTCGAAGCAGCGCTCGAACTGCTCGGAGGGGCCCCGGCGGGCTTGCCCGTCGCCGCGCCGCCCGAGCAGGTCGCCGTCTTCGCGGAGCTGCGCCACCACATCACGAGGCTGCTGCAGGCCCTCGACCGCACCGTCGGCGCCGAGACGGTCCAGAGACCGGGCGAACCATGACCGCCGAGGCCTCGGCGCCACACGGGCTGCCACACGGGCCGCCACACGGGCCGCCACACGGGCTGCCATACGAGAACGTGCACGCTGGCGCCCCCGCCGAGGCGAGGCCGCTGGTGACGATCGCCGCTCTCTACGGTGCCGGAGGGAGCGTCGTCGGCCCCGCCGTGGCCACCCGCCTGGGCGTCGTCTTCATGGGCCGGGAGATCCCGCTGCTGGCGGCTGGCCGCAGCGGTGCACCGCCCGAGGCGGTGGCCGAGGTCGCCGAAGGCGAGCGCCCGCTCGCAGAGCGCCTCAGGATGGACTTCGGCGATGCGTCGATCATCGGCGCCGCCCTCGCCCGAACGTCGGCCGAGCCGGCGGCGGCGACCGAACGGCGCCTTCGGTCGTGCATCGAGGAGTTCCTCGTGGGGGCGGCCACCCATGGGGGAGTGCTTCTCGGCCACGGAGGGATGGTCGTGCTTCGCTCGGTTCCCTGGGCGCTGCACGTTCTGCTGTGCGGCCCCTCCAGCGAACGGGTCCGCCAGGCGATGGCCCTCCAGGGACAGGACCGGCGGACCGCTGAGAAGCGGCAACGGGCCGAAGACCGCGCCCGGATCGGCTACGTGCGTCGTGCCTACGGAGCCGACGGGCTCGACCCGTGCTGGTACCACCTGATCCTCGACTCGACCGCCCTCACCCTCGACGACTGCGTCGAGCAGATCGCCGCCGCCGCCCACGCCCGGCTCCGCAAGCCCCGCCCCAGCCCCCCGATCTGAACCGGAGGCCTCCATGCTCGCCCCGAAAGACACCCCGAGCCGGGAACGCACGTCCCTCGACGGCCTCTGGCGGTGCGTGCTCGACCCCGACGGGGTCGGCCGGCTCGACAGATGGTGGGAGCGTCTCTTGGACCGAGCGGTCGAGATGCCGGTCCCGTCCAGCTACAACGACATCCTCCCCGATCCGGCATGGCACGACCACGTCGGGGACGTGTGGTACGAGACGACCTTCCGGGTCCCGACCGGGTGGGCAGGACGGCGCGTCGCCATACGGTTCGGCTCTGCCACCCACAACGCAGAGGTGTGGGTGAACGGCCGGGCGATCACCACCCACGAAGGCGGCTACACGCCCTTCGACGCCGACGTCACCGACCTCGCCGTCCCCGGGGAAGAGAGCCGGGTGACGGTGGCCGTGAGCAACGTGCTCAGCTGGCAGTCGATCCCGCCCGGCTACGTCGAAGACACCCTCTCGGGGCGCCGGCAGCGCTACTTCCACGATTTCTTCAACTACGCCGGGCTGCACCGCCGGGTCTGGCTCGTCGCCACCCCGGTCGCCCGCGTCGAGGACATCACGGTGCGCACCGAGATCGACGGCCCCGACGCGACCGTCTCCTATCGTGTCGAGCTCGCCGGCGAGGGCGCCGAGCGGCTCGCCGTGCGTGTCCACCTCGCCGACGCCACCGGCGGCGAGGTGGCCCGATCGTCGGGCACCCAAGGAGTGCTGCAGGTGCCCGATGCCAGGCTGTGGCAGCCCGGCGCCGGCTATCTCTACCAGCTCACCGCCGAGCTGGCCGACGGCGACACGCTCGTCGACTCGTACCCGCTGGCGGTCGGGATCCGCACCGTCGAGGTGGACGAGACCCGGTTCTTGATCAACGGCCTGCCGTTCTACTTCCGCGGCTTCGGTCGCCACGAGGACGCGCCGATCCGAGGCAAGGGACACGACGACGTGCTCATGGTCCACGACTTCGCGCTCATGGAATGGGTCGGCGCCAACTCGTTCCGAACCTCCCACTACCCCTACGCCGAGGAGGTCCTCGACTACGCCGACCGCCGCGGGATGGTGGTGATCGGCGAGACCCCGGCGGTCGGGCTCAACATGGGTCTCGGCGGCGGCATCTTCGGCGCCCATGGGTTCACCACCTTCTCCGACGCCACGGTCAATGCCACGACGCAAGCAGCCCACGGTCGAGCCATCACCGAGATGATCGCCAGGGACAAGAACCATCCCTGCGTGGTGGCATGGAGCATCGCCAACGAGCCCGAGTCCGACACCCGGGAGTCGCGGACCTATTTCGAGCCTCTCGTCGAGCTGACCCGTTCGCTGGACCCGACCCGTCCGGTCTGCTTCGCCAACGTGATGCTCGCTCCTCCCGACAAAGACGTGATCTCCGACATGTTCGACGTGCTGCTGCTCAACCGCTACTACGGCTGGTACGTCGACACCGGCGACCTGGCCGCCGCCGAAGTGCACCTGGAAGCAGAGCTGCGCGCCTGGGCCGCCAAGCACCGAAAGCCGATCATCGTGACCGAGTACGGCGCAGACGCCATCGCCGGGCTCCACGACACCGTCCCGGCCCCCTGGAGCGAGGAGTACCAGGCAGCCCTGCTCGACATGTCACACCGGGTCTTCGACCGGGTCGACGGCGTCGTCGGCGAGCACGTCTGGCACTTCGCCGACTTCGCCACCTCTTCGGGGATCATGCGCGTCGGGGGGAACAAGAAGGGCGTGTTCACCCGTGACCGCCAACCCAAGGCCGCCGTCGCCGACCTTCGCCGACGATGGCGAGCCGCGCCGTGAGCGTCTCCGATCGGCCACCCACGCTGCGGCTGGGACAGTACGTCGGCTACGGGGCGGGCGACGCCGCCAACAACCTGACCTTCTCGATGGCGTCGGCCTTCTTGCTGATCTACTACACCAACGTCGCCGGCATCCCCGCCGCCGAAGCGGGGACCCTGTTCCTCGTGGTGCGCGTCCTGGGCGGGTTGACCGATCTCGCTGCCGGCCGGATCGCGGACCAGACCGCCACCCGGTGGGGAAAGTTCCGACCCTACCTGCTGTTCGGGTCCGTTCCGCTCCTCGCCCTCCTCGTCGCCGTGTTCTCGATCCCGCACGGGCTGTCTCCGGGCTGGAAGCTCGCCTGGGCGTACGGCTCCTACGTCTTGTTCCAAGCCGCGTACAGCACCGTCAACATCCCCTACGGATCCCTCGCGGCCGCCATGACCCAGCGGCCTTCCGACCGGGCTCGGCTGTCGACCGCACGGCTGATCTTCACTGCGGCCGCGATTCTCGTCATCGCCGCCGTCGTCTCCCCCGAACTGTCCCACGCCGCGGATCTGCAGCGCTCTCTCACCGTGACGGTCGCCATCTTCGCGGCCGTCGGCGTGGCCATCTACACCTGGTGCTTCGCCGCCACCCGCGAGACGGTGCAGCGCGACGCCGAACGTTTCAGCGTCGCTGCCACCCTGCGAATGCTCCGCCACAACCGGCCACTGGTGATCCTCTGCATG
>JAKAQB010000152.1 GCA_021811865.1 Actinomycetes bacterium
TGGATGATCCGAGCCTTCGTCGGCCAGTACTCGAGGCCGTGCTGTGGCAGCGTGCCGAAGGGACCGAGCCGGGTGCCGAGGGCGATGACCACGTCGGCCCGCGACAGCAGCTTCATCCCGGCCTTCGACCCCTGGTAGCCGAGCGGCCCGCACCATTGTGGGTGGCTGGCAGGGAAGGAGTCGTTGTGCTGGTAGCTGTTCACCACCGGGCAGCCGAGCCGCTCCGCCAGCGCCTTCGTCTCCTCGACGGCGTTGGCCATCACGACGCCGCCCCCGGCGATGAGCACCGGGAACTCGGCCGAGGCCAGCAGCCGGGCTGCCTCGTCGAGGCTGGTGGATCCCCCTGGGCCCCGGTTGATCCGTTGGGGCCGGGGTATCTCCGTGGTGATCTCGCCATAGAAGAAGTCACGGGGGATGTTGAGCTGGGTGGGGCCCATCTCCGACATGGCGCGGTCGAAGCACCGGCCGGCCAGCTCGGCCATGCGGGCGGGGTTGTTGACGTGGCCCTGGTACTTGGTGAACTCCTGGAACATCGGGAGCTGGTTCGCCTCCTGGAACCCTCCCAACCCCATGCCCATGCTGCCGGCCTCCGGGGTGATGATGACGACCGGGCTGTGCGCCCAGTAGGCGGCGGCGATGGCGGTGACGCAGTTGCTGATGCCGGGCCCGTTCTGTCCGACCACCACGCCGTGGCGACCGCTCGCGCGGCTGTAGCCGTCAGCCATGTGGGCGGCGCCCTGCTCGTGCACAACCGGGATGAACCGGATCCCTGCCGGGGCGAAGATGTCCATGGCGTCCATGAAGGCTGAGCCCATGATGCCGAAGATGTCCGTGACGCCATTGGCCGCCAGGGTCTCCACCAGCGCCTCCGACGGGGTCATCTGCTGCACACCCTCGACGGGGCCGCGCTGAGCGCTTGCACTGCCAGTCATCAGGGTCCTCCTCTGGCGATCGAACGTTCCGGTTTTCGAGACGAAAACTACTTATGTTTGAGACTTCAGTGGTACGTTATGGGTATGGCTGCCGTGGGTCAAGGCCAGATGGGCAGGAACGGGACGCTCGGCGTGGTTTTGCGCAGGGCCGAGCCGCTGGTGCCAGCGGAGGGCGACAGCAGGCGTGACGCCACCCCGGGGCTGCGGCTGTTCGGCTTACTCGAGGCTGTGGCAGACAGCTACCGGCCATTTACGCTGCAGTCGATGGTCGAGGCCACGGGCCAGCCCAAGCCGACCGTTCACCGCATGCTGCAGCAGCTCGAGGGCGCTGGGATACTGCAGCGCCAAGGCGACGGCAGGCACTACACGACAGGCGTGCGCCTCCGGCGCCTGGCGGAGCAGCTGCTCCTGAACGACAGCTACCACGGTGCCCGCCACGCCGTGCTGCGCAGCCTCGTCGACGAGATCGGCGAGAGCTGCAACATCACCGCGCTCTCGGGCGACGAGGTCGTCTACCTCGACCGCGTCGAGACACCCGAGCCGCTGCGCTTCCACCTCCGCCCCGGGTCGCGTGTGCCGTGCCACGCGACTGCCAGTGGCAAGATGTTGCTCGCGCAGATGGAGGTCGCCCAGCGCCGCCAGCTGCTCGATCATGTGCCGTTGTGGCGCTGTACCGACAATACCATCACGGATCTCGGCGACCTCGAAGAGGAACTGCTCAGGGTCCGCCATGAGGGGTTCGCAATGGACAACGAGGAATTCCTCCCGGGGCTCATCTGCGTCGCGGTGCTCGTCCCCGGCCTCGGGCGTGGCCGGCGCTCCACTCTTTGCATCGCGGCGCAGGCTCCGGTGGTCCGGTTCCCGCCCGAGCGGGCGCCGGAGCTGCTACCGGCGCTCCGGCGGGCGGCGATCGCCGTCGGCGACATCGAGGCCGATGTCCCGGCGAGCGGTCGCGGGTCTGCCAGTGGCAAAGGCGCACCGTGAGCGGACCGGCTGCGCGCCCACCCGCGGACGATGGCCCGACCTGCACCGTGTCGGTCCGCCGGACCTTCGGAATCGACAGCGACCTCGTCGTGCCGGCCTTCGCGGAGGCGAGCGAGCACGTGCCGGAGGTCGACCCTTGCTTCTGCTTTGACCGCGACCTCACCCTTGCCCTGCTAGCCGGCTTTGCCCACAACCGGCGCGTGCTCGTCCAGGGAATGCACGGCACGGGGAAGACGTCGCACGTCGAGCAGGTGGCGGCCCGCCTGCGCTGGCCGTGCGTTCGCGTCAACCTGGACGGCCACATCACCCGTATGGACCTCGTTGGGCGCGATGCCGTCGTGGTCCGTGACGGCCGGCAGGTGACAGAGTTCCGCCAGGGCATCCTCCCATGGGCGCTGCAACGCCCGGTCGCCCTCGTCATCGACGAGTACGACGCCGGGCGCCCCGAGGTGATGTTCGTCATCCAGCGGGTCTTGGAGCGTGACGGCAAGCTCGCCCTGCTCGACGAGAACCAGGTGCTCCAGCCCCATCCCGCCTTCCGCCTGTTCGCCACCTCGAACACCGCGGGTGCAGGTGACGTGAGCGGTCTCTACCGCGGCGCCCAGCGGTTGAACCACGCCCAGCTCGACCGGTGGGACGTCGTCGCCACCCTCGACTACCTGCCCGCCGAGGCCGAGATCGGGATCGTTCGGGCCCGCGTCCCAGCCTTGGCCGGCGAGGACCATCGGCCACTTGTCAGCTCCATGGTGGCCATGGCTCGCCTGACGAGAGAGGCCTTCCGGGCCGGCGACCTGTCGACGCTCATGTCCCCCCGCACCGTCATCTCGTGGGCCGAGAACCTAGAGCTCTTCGGCGACGTCGGCGTCGCGCTCCGACTGTCGTTCGCCAACCGGTGTGACACCGCCGAGCGCCGGGTGGTGAACGAGCTCTTCCAGCGGTGCTTTGGCGACGAGCTACTCGACACGGCCCAGGCGGTCGCCGCCCGGTGACCACCGGGTGGCAGAGGTGACGAACGCGCCGATCCAGGCGCCCGTCGCGCAGGCACACCGACAACAGCAGATGGACTGGCTGTGCGCGGTGGCCATTCGGGCACTGAGCGGCGATGTCCGGGTGCACCTGCGGGGCCGGCAGCTCTTCCGTGACGGCCGGAGGCTGTCCCTCCGCGCCGCCCACGTGCACCCGGACCCGGCGGCCGACGATCTCGGGTCTTTTCGCGGGGCGGCCGACGCGATGGCGCTTCGGCTGCGGTGGTCGGACCTGGCGGCCCATGAGCGACGCTGTCCCGCGGACGCCACGACCCGCCTGCTGTTCGACCTGTTCGAGCAGTACCGCGTGGAGTCGCTGGTCGACCCAACCATGACCGGCATGGTCGCCAACCTCCGTCATCGGCACCGCGAGTGGTCCCTCGCGTTCCATCGCTCGGGACTCACCGGGACCGAGAGCGGTCTCCTCCTCTTTGCCACGGCCCAGATGTGTCGCGTCCGTGTCTGCCGCGAGCCCTACTTGGCCGAGACCGAGGATCTGCTCGAGAGCCCGCGGTTCACCCTGGCACCGATCATCGGTCGGTATGTGACCGGGATGGCAGCTCATCGCCACGACCAGGCGCTCTACGGCGACCATGCGCTGGCAGTCGCCCGGACGGTGCGGGCAATGCTCCCCGAGGTTGCGGAGCTCGGGCCGGCCGACGGGGCGTCGCCGACCGATCGCGCCGCGCCCAGGTTCACGCTCTTCGCCGACCTCGACGAGGGGACGGGCGACGGGGCGGCTGCAACGGGGACCGGCCCGGCGCCAGGCGGAGGAGGCACCGGTTACGGCGTCTTCACGACGGCTTACGACCAGGTTCTGCCGGCGACAGAGGCCCTGCGACCCATGCTGGTCGAGGCGTACCGCCACCGGCTCGACCAGCTGGTCGCCCAGCAGGGCATCGATCTCGGGCGCATCTGCCGTCGGCTGCTGGCGTTGCGCCCCGAGCCGGTGCTGTCCGGGTGGGAGTCTGCCCAGGAGCGGGGCCAGGTAGACGGACGCCTCGTGAGCCGGCTCGTCACCTCCCCCGGGGAGGCGAGCATCTTCCAGCTCGAGCGCCACGACCCGGTTGCCGCTTTGGACGTCACCATCCTCGTGGACTGCTCGGGCTCAATGAAGGTGCACGCCCAGGCAGTGGCGGTGCTCGTTGACGTCCTCAGCCGGGCACTCGACCTCGTCGGAGCTGACTGCGAGATCCTCGGCTTTACGACCGGGGCCTGGAACGGCGGGCGAGCACGCCGCGACTGGCTCCGAGCCGGCCGCCCCCGGCGGCCAGGAAGACTTAACGAGGTCACCTACCTGGTGTTCCAGCAGTCGGGCACGCCATGGCGCCAAGCGCGCCGCCCCATCGCCACGCTGCTGCACGAGGAGCGTTACCGCGAGAGCGTCGACGGCGAGGCGGTCGCGTGGGCGGCCTGCCGCGCCGAGGCGCGGGCGGCACCCGGCGCCGTGCTGTTGGTGGTCTCCGATGGCAGCCCTATGGACAGCGCCACGGCCCTTGCCAACGACGACCGTGTCATTGACGACCACTTGGCCGAGGTGGCGGCCGACATCGAGGCGGTCGGCGCTATCGGTCTTGGAGCGGTCGGCACCGGCGTAGACCTCACGCCCTGGTATCGCCACTCCCGGATCCTCGACCTCTCCCGCGGGATGCGCAACGCGGTCATGGACGACGTTCTCCACGTACTGCAGATCGCTCGGGGGTGAGCCCTGTCGATGGCGTCCGGGAGGCCGGGTCATTGGGGCCGCCTCCGGCCGGCGACACTCCCGTTCAGGCCCTGGGGACCGTGGGACGGCGAGGGCGCTGCTCGGAAGCCCGCTCACCACGGGCGACAGCGTGGCCACCAATGTCTGGCAGCCGGGTCGCCGACCTCGCGGTCCATCGCGAGAGCCATGTCGACCGCGCTGCGGGGGAAGCCCTGCAGGTACCTGTCGAGGTTTCGTGCAACAGGTCTCGCACAGCGAGCGGTCCGCGGTCCGGCGTCCCCCGAGGGTCCGTGAGGTCGACCGCGGCGTCCTTGAGCCCCAGCTCTGTCGTCGGCGTC
>JAKAQB010000153.1 GCA_021811865.1 Actinomycetes bacterium
GAGGAGCGGACCGAACGGGGCCCGGTACCCGGGCACACCGGTCAGCGACAGCGCCCCCATGGTCGTGCCGTGGTAGGAGAACTCGCGGGCGATGAACTTGGTCCGCAGCGGCTCGCCGCGTCGCCGATGGTACTGGCGGGCGAACTTGATGGCCGACTCCACCGCCTCTGATCCCGAGCTCACGAAGAAGACGGTGTCGAGGTCGCCGGGGGCTAGCTCAGTGATGAGCACGGCTGCCTCGACCGCGGCGGGATGCGCCGCCGACCACACCGGCGAGTACGCCAGCTGCTCCATCTGTTTGGCGGCGGCCGCCGGGATGTCGGTGCGGCCATGGCCGATGTTGACGCAGAACAGGCCGGCCAGACCGTCGAGGTAGCGCCGTCCGCTGTCGTCGTAGACGTAGCAGCCCTCGCCTCGGACGATCACGGGGAGCTCATCGCTCTGCCAGACCGAGGAGCGGGTGAAGTGTGGGACGAGGTGCTCCCTCGCCTCCTTACGCACATCCGTCACCATGGAGCACTCCCTTGCGCTGTTCCGGCCGGCGGGCTTTCCAACCGGCTCGCGACCAACGAGCTGCCACCCATTCTTGCCGCTTCTGGTGTGTTCACAAGAGCCAGTTTGAAGATATCGTTAGGTACCAGTTGGGAGCGTCCCCACCAGTGGGAAGCCGCCGGCGACCGAGGGGTGGGGACATGTCGACTGTTCCAGGACCGCATGGTCAGCAACGCTTGTATCGGGTAGTTCGCCTGGCGCTCGAGCGCGAGATCGCGCACGGCCGGACGGGGCCGCGCACGCCGCTTCCCTCTTCGCGCGCGCTGGCTCAGGAGCTCGGGGTGTCGCGCAACACGGTGCTCACCGCGTACCAGGAGCTGATCGCCGAGGGCTTCGTCGTCAGCCGACCCCGAAGCGGCCTGTTCGTCAACGACGAGCTGCGTTCGGGCGAGCTGTTGCCGGCCGCCCCAGTAACGCCGCGTCGGGCCGTCGATTGGCAGCAGCGGCTGCGTCTCGAGCCGGACTGGGAGCTGCCCGACGTGGCCAAGCAGCCCGACTGGCAGCAGCACCCCTACCCCTTCATCGCCGGACAGGTGGAGGCCAGCACCTTCCCGGTCCTCGCGTGGTCCCGGGCGTTGCGCGAGGCGCTGCACCAGCCTCACCTGCACTACAGCCTGCGGGACGGGATCGCCGACGACGACCCGTTGCTCGTGACGATGCTGTGCGACCGGATTCTCCCGAGCCGTGGAATCGAGGTGACACCGGAGTCAGTGCTCATCACCCTCGGGTCGCAGGAGGGCCTGCAGCTGGTCGGCAGCGCCCTGCTTGGCGGGGGGACCCTTGTCGCCGTCGAGGACCCCGGCTACCTCGACGCCCGTCACGTCTTCCTCCGGGCCGGAGCCTCGCTGGTGCCGCTCCCGGTCGACGGGGCTGGGCTGGTGCCGCCCGAGGACCTGTCGGGCGTCCACCTCCTGTACCTGACGCCGAGCCACCACCACCCGACCAACGTCACGCTCTCGATCGGCCGCCGCCACCACCTTCTCGCCATGGCCGAGCGCGACGACGTGGTGATCGTTGAGGACGACTACGACAGCGAGCTGCGCTATCAGGGCTCCCCGAGCCCTGCGTTGAAGGCACTCGACACGAGCGGGCGCGTCGTCTACCTCGGCACGTTCTCGAAGTTCCTCGCGCCGGGGCTGCGGCTTGGCTTCGTTGTGGCCGACCCGCCGCTCGTCGCCGCCCTGCGCCGCGAGCGGCGCTACAGCGTCCGACACGCCCCCGGGCACCTGCAGCGGGCGATGGCGCTGTTCATCGGATCCGGCCAGTACCACCGTTCCATCCGTCGCCACCGTTCGGCGCTGCGTCGCAAATGGGAGCGCATGGTCGATGGCATCGAGCGGTGGGTCCCCTTCCCCGTTGTTCCTCCCCCCGGGGGGAGTAGCGTCTGGATGGAGGGTCCACCCGGCCTCGATGCCGTGGACCTGGTCGAGGTGCTCGCCGGGGAAGGGGTCATTGCTGAGCGCGGCGACATCTACCATTTCGATCCCGTTGTCCACCGCAACACCTTCCGTCTCGGCTTTGCCGCCATCGAGCTCGACCGGATACCCGAAGGGTTGCGGATCGTCGGCCGGGCCGTCGCCGACCGCCTGGCCGTCCCGCAAGCGCCGGCTGACCGGTGAGGCGGTCGAGCACGGAAACCGCCCGATAGGCCCAGCGGCGGCGCGGCCGCCGGCCCGCCGGGAGGTGATGGTCCACCATCTCCGCGCTCGCGGTCGGCGCCAGCGATGGCCCGATCCCGGCTGTTCGAGGAGCGCACCTCGCCAAACGCCCGCTTTGCCTACGGGCCGACGCGGGCAGCTCGCCGTCGCGTAACCGTGCCGGCTCCGGCCTGCCAGCGGGCGCTCGCGTGGGTACCGCCGCTGTCACGAGGCGAACCTTGCCGGGTCTCGTCGACACGAGAGGTGCCGCTCGGGTGTCAGCGGGCCCGCTGCAGGGTCTCGACGGCTCCGCAGGAGCCCCGTCGAGCACCCGCGGAGCGCTTCGGCGCTCCCCGCGAGGAGAGTGCGATCGGGGCCGCTGGGCTAGCGGAGCAGCGAGTTGTCGCCGGAGACGGTCGCCTTGAGTCGAACACCGGCCACGTGACCCTCGAGATCGGGGCGCAGGCAGGAGCCCCGCTCGAGACGAGGTCCGGAGTTCAGCCTGTGGCCAGCTCAGGCCGCTTCGGCCAGCTCGATGTTGATGGGAAAGCTCTCAGTACCAGAGGGACGCGACGTTGCCGGGCGGCGCCAGCACTTCTCCAGCGCTCAGCGTGGCGTGCAGGCGGCGGACTGCTCAGACGTAGTCCTTGTACTTCTCGAGCAGGCGGACGGGCTTGCGCAGCGCGTCCTTGCGGAAGGGATCGCCCAGCTCGCGGGTGCACATGACCTCAATCACGGTGGTCTTGCCGTCGTTCATCTGCGCGTCGATGGCCTTCGACAGCGCCGGGCCGACCTCGCCGAGCTGGTCGACGACGACGCCGTCGGCGCCCATGGCCCTCCCGATGCCCGCGAAGCTCTCACTCTGGAGTTCGGCCGCAACGAATCGGCGGCTGTAGAAGTCGACCTGGTTCTTCTTCTCCGCACCCCACTGGCGGTTGTGGAATACGACTGCAGTCACGGGGATGTTGTGGCGGACGCATGTCATTATCTCGCCCATGCTCATACCCCAGGCGCCGTCACCGGCGTAGGCGACGGCGGGCCGGTCTGGTGCGGCCACCTTGGCCCCGATCATGGTGGGAAGCGAATAGCCGCAGTTGCCGAAGCTCATGGGGGCGAACAGGCTCCGGGGTCGCTCGAAGCGCAGGTAGCTGTGGGCCACCGAGTTGATGTTGCCGATGTCGGTCGACACCATGGCCTCCGTTGGCAGGGCACGCTCGAGCTCGCGCAGAACCTGGCGGGGGTGAAGCCAGTTGCCCTCCTCGGACTCTGCTTCGGCGATCATGTCGAGGCTGTAGGGATCCTTCTCGTGGGTCCACTCCTCGAGCTCGGCCTCCCATGCCGCCTTCTCGTCCGCGATGGTCGCCGCGCGCTGCTGGCGGGTGGCGTCACAGGCCAGCTCCACGCCCCCCAACCGCTCGGTGAGGGCGGCGGCCGCCTGCCCGGCGTCGCCGCAGATCCCCACGGTGACCTTCTTCACCAGCCCGAGCGCCTTCGGGTCGGCGTCGATCTGGATGATCCGAGCCTTCGTCGGCCAGTACTCGAGGCCGTGCTGTGGCAGCGTGCCGAAGGGACCGAGCCGGGTGCCGAGGGCGATGACCACGTCGGCCGCCAGTGCTTCCACTGAAGAAGGCTGGTGGTGGCGTACTCGCCGCGTGGTCTTCATCGTGACGATGGCCACGAGAACCAACCCGACGATCGCCACGGTCCAGCTCCCGGTGCCCGCGATGTCTGCCAGGAGCATGGCGGCGCCGACCATCATCACGGGAGCGGCCAACCAGTGGAGCCACCTCGTCGATCCCTCCTCGGCCGATGACGCCGTGTCCCGCTGCTCTCCACGAGGACGTCGCAGCGTGCCCAAAGGCCAGGGCCCGTGTGCCCCCTGAGCGGGTGCGTCCCGGTCTCGGCATCGGTCGCGGCTGTCCACGTGCGCGCCGCTGGCTGCCGGGGGCGCGCTAGGACGGCGCGGCTACCGTGCGGCCATGTACGCCGCTGAGCACGCCCTGCGCACGCCCGATCGCCCGGCGGTGGTGATGGCCGGCAGCGGCGAGGTGCTCACCTACGGCGACTTCGAGGCCCGGGCGAACCAGGTCGCCCACCTCCTGCGCCACGCCGGGCTGGGCCGCGGCGACCATGTCGCCATCTTCATGGAGAACGAGCCTGCCATGCTGCTCGCCGAGGCGGGCGCCGAGCGCAGCGGGCTCTACTACACCTGCGTCAACTCGCACCTGTCGCCCGACGAGGTCGCCTACGTCGTCGACGACTGCGAGGCCCGTATGGTCTTCGCGGGCGGCTCGCTCGCCGAGGTGGCCGCCGGCCTGCCGGGACGCTGTCCCGGGGTGGAGCGCTTCGTGATCTCCGGCTCGGCGGCTCCAGCCGGCTACGAGCGGTGGTCGGACGCCGTGGCGGGCATGGCCTGTGACCCGATCGAGGACGAGTCGATGGGGGCGGCCATGCTCTACTCCTCGGGGACGACGGGGCGCCCGAAGGGGATCTGGCGCCCTCTCCCCGAGGCCGCCCCCGGCGACCGGCTCCTCGCCCACGAGGGGCTGAAGGCGATCTGGCGGCTCAGCGAGGAGATGGTCTACCTCTCCCCCGCCCCCCTCTACCACTCGGCTCCGCAGGCCAACGTGGCCCTCGCCCTCCGCCTCGGGGCGACGGTCTTTGTGATGGAGCGCTTCGAGCCCCGGGCGTTCCTCGAGCTCGTGGCGGCACACCGGGTGACCCACACCCAGATGGTGCCGACGATGTTCGCCCGCCTGCTCCGCCTGCCCGAGGAGGTCC